>CALJDK010000192.1 GCA_938023735.1 uncultured Acidimicrobiales bacterium | reverse complement strand
GCCAGCGGAGAAACGGTGTTCGCCGCCACCAGTGACCTCATCGAATCGGACCGAGCCACCACCGTCGTCCGAGGCACCGTCACCAGCTTCAGCTCGATCGAAACCCGCGACGGTCGAGTGTTCAGCCTCTACACCGTCACGGTCGACGAAATGCTCCGGGGCACACCGCGACCAACCGTTCGCGTACTCAGCGAAGGCGGCCGGGCCCAAGATGGCACCGGCCAATCCTCGTCGGCGCAGGCCGAACTCGCTGGCGGACTTCGCTACGAACTTCATCTTGTCGAAGTCCCGTCATCGGTAACCGACGAAGTCGGTATCGATGGACTCGACGACGTGCTCGGTGTGGTCGGCCACGACGGCGCAATCCAGATGGCTGCTTCAACCGGCGGCGTGCAAGCTCGCCACTCCGACGCCAGCGGCGACTTCCTCACCGCCACCTACAAGTGGTCGCCGGCCGCATCCACGAATATCCCTGTCGCCATCAACGAGGCCTCGGCGCCAGTAGCTGGCGCCGCCAACGCGCTCCGGGCCGGCCTCAACGCCTGGATTGACCAGTCGAACCCCATCAGTCTCTCGTGGAACTTCACCGGCACAACCACCACAGCCGAACGGGTACTCGACGGCGAGAACATCATCTTCTGGGGCCCCACCCCCAACCCGGCCGATACCTACCTGGCTCGCACCACTGTCTGGTTCACCTCGGCCGGCGAAGCTGTGGAGATGGATATGCAGTTCAACACCGATTACCTGTGGGCAGTCGGCGCATCGAGCGGCCGGTACGACATCCAGTCGGTCGCCACCCACGAGGCGGGCCACGCGATCGGCCTCAACCACGTCAACGCAATCAGCGAAGTGATGTTCCCGTCGCAGTCCTCGAACTCCACCAAGCGCCTTCTGGGCCTGGGCGATCTCAACGGTGTCGAATCGCTCTACGGATCGGGCTGCAACGGACTCACCCCAACGATCAGCGGAACCTCCGGTCCCGACAACATCACCGGAACCGCAGGCAACGACGTCATCATGGGTGGCGGCGGTGACGACATCATCTCGGGTCTCGGCGGCGACGACATCATCTGCGGCGCCGGCGGCAACGACCAGATCTTCGGCGGCGACGGCAACGACACCATCACCGGCGGCGCCGGCAACGACAAACTCTTCGGTGGAACCGGCAACGACGTCATCGACGGAAACGACGGGAAAGATTCGATTCGCAGCGAAGACGGCGACGACATCATCCACGGCGGCCCCGGCGACGACAACATCAAATCCGGATCCGGCGTCGACACGATCTACGGCGATGACGGTGACGACACCATTCGCGGAAACGCTGGCGACGACTCGATCTACGGCAACGGTGGCCGCGACAACCTTTCCGGCGACGACGGCGACGACTACCTCGACGGCGGCGCCGACGCCGACCGGGTCGGTGGCGGCGCTGGCAACGACGAAGTTCACGGCGGCGACGGCAACGACAACGTCCAAGGACGCCCCGGAAACGACGTCGTCTACGGCGACGCCGGCAACGACACTCTTTCGGGCAACAACGGCCGCGACACGCTTCTCGGCGGCATCGGAGATGACTTCGGCAACGGTGGCGGAAAGAGCGACATGGTCTATGGCGGCGACGGCAACGACCACATGTCGGGCGGAACCGGCAACGACACGGTCTACGGCAACCTTGGCGACGACATCGTGAAGGGTGCCTCCGGAAACGATGAAGTCCACGGCGAGACCGGCAACGACATCGTCGACGGTGGCAAAGGCAACGATCTGTTGTTCGGCGGACTCGGCAACGACACCCTCAGGGGCGGCGAGGGAATCGACACCCTCAACGACACGTCAGGAACCAATACCCTCGACGGCGGCACCGACCAGGACACCTGCACCGCAGGCGCCCAAAACTGCGAGCTCTTCGCGTAACTTTTGGTCGTTCGCTCGCAAGCCCGCTCTCTCTACGCTTCGCTATGCCCCGCTAGCTTCAACCTCGGCCTCCGCTGACACTCGTGTCTGGAAGCCGCGCGGATTGGGCTTCGCCCAATGTGCCGGCTTCTTGAAACTCAGCGGATGTCAAAATGTGCGCAAGCGCCTATCCGCTGAGTTTCCTGACACCTGTGTCGTCTGCGGCCACCACACAAACTGCGTGCCTGCGATGCCCCATAAAACCAGTCGGCGCGCCGCGAGCCGCTCCGTGCGTAACCTCCCGCCCGGCGGGCGGTGATCGCTGTCCCGGACCGAGCGCTTGGATCCTGCAGTCGACACACGTCGCGGCAACGTACGGTGCACGCCCCAAACGAATCGGGTCGAAGCGGCGTGGTGCCCAGACTAGAAATCTCAGCTCCGCCAGGCGCCGGCTGAGCCCGCGACACTCGTGTCAGACACGAGTGTCGCGGGCCCGGCGATAGTCTTTGCTCGCATGGAGCTACGGGCCACCCGATATGAACTTGATTCGTCGATTGCCACCATCATGTTGTCTCGGCCGCATCGGCACAATGCGTGGACGGGGCGGATGCATACCGAATACCGGCACCTGCTCAACGAGGCCGAGAACGATCACGCGGTTCGCGCCGTCATCGTCACTGGCGATCCGGAGGGGAGCGCCTTCTGTGTTGGCGGCGACAGCGACGCGCTGGCCGGACATGCCGACAAAGGCGGCTATGACCCGGGAACCCCCGAACCGCTCGCCGAACCCGGCTTTGGGGTGACCCCCGAGTTCGACCAGATGTTTGTGCATCAGTTCGGCATGACCAAACCAATCATCGCAGCGGTCAACGGATCTGCTGCCGGAGTGGGTCTTGCGGTGGCCTGCTTTGCCGATATGCGGTTCTTCGCGAGCGATGCCAGGTACACGTGCGCGCACGGACGTCTGGGACTGGCGGCCGAGTACGGCCTGGCGTGGATACTCCCCCGCCTGGTTGGTCTCACTGCCGCTTCCGATCTGCTCATCAGCAGCCGGAAGTTCGACGGGAACGAAGCAGCATCGCTCGGCCTCGCAACCGGAGTTGCCGCGAAGTCAGACGTTCTCGACGCTGCCCGTGCATACGCCGACGAGCTTGTGGCAACCACCAGTCGGGCATCGGTGGCCGAGACGAAACGGATGATGTACACCGATCTTCATCGCAGCGCCGCCGAGGCTGTTACCGACGCCAACGTCGTGCTCGATGCGCTCACCCGCGACCCCGACTACGCCGAAGGCATCACGGCGCTGCAGGAGCGTCGGCCGCCCAACTTCAGCTAGCGAATCATCCGAATCAGTGCTCGGACTGGGCGCGTCCAACACCGTTCGGGTTGACTCAGATTGTGTACCCGGTGCTCATCGAAGGTTCTCGAATCTCGCTCCGAGAACTCGACGCTGCCGACACGGCGGCCGTGCTGGCCACAACGGCCGACCATAACGCCACCAAGCACCTGCCCTTCCAAGCGATGGATAAACACGAGGTCGCGGTGTACCTCAAAGAACTCATCGACGCGTCGAACGACCAAGAGCGGTTCCTGTATCCGCTGGCCATCGTCCGTCGGGAGGACGAACAGGTCATGGGGCTTGCCCAACTCGGGATCGAGAGCTTTCTTCATCGCCGAGCCGAACTCGGATACCTTCTGGGCTCGTCGTATTGGGGAAACGGGTACGGCAGCGAAGCGGTTCGGCTTATCACCGACTTCGGGTTCGACCACCTTGGTCTGCAGAGGATCTTCGCCGTGGCGGCTGACCGCAACGAGGCCTCGCGAAAGTTGCTCGAATCACAGGGTTTCGACCGGGAAGGCACCCTTCGCGATCACCTTCTGCTCGGCGACCGTTGGGTCGACGGCGACCTGTACGCCCGGGTAGCACCGCGACACAGCCAGACCATCGAAACCGGCTAACAGTCGTAATAAATATCGCCGGAACCCTTCAGCGGACGCTTCTTTGTGCCGATGAAGTACCTATGAGTGGTCCGACTGACAGCGATGATCCAAGCAAGGTTCTGAGCTACATCGCGAACCGTCTTGCCGACGAGACCGACGACGATGCCCTCGCAAAGGTCTTTGACCTTGATGAATACCGTCGAATTCGAGCCCGCAAGAAGCTCGCCGATGTCACCTCGATCACTGCGGCAAGCAACGAGTTCGACGACGATCTCGACCCAGTCTCCTGAAGCCAGGCTGAGTGGGCTACTGGCTCGCTCGACCACGTTGATCTCCCGCTTCGTCATCGGGCCCCACTAACTTCGTCGCATGGCCCCCGAACCGTCGTCGCTCACCCAACGACAAACCGAACGACGCGACCGTGTTCTGTTGGCGGCACTCAGCCTTGCCGCTGAAGGCGGCTACGACGCCGTGCAAATGCGTGCTGTCGCCGAGCGGTCCGAGGTGGCAATCGGCACCGTGTATCACTACTTCTCGTCCAAAGATCACCTGTTGGCGTCGGCTCTGTTGATGCTGAACCAACAACAGGCCGACCAGGTTGGGAAACACCCGCCAACCGGCGATACCACGCTCGAACGTATGCGGGATCTCCTGGGCCGCATGACGAAGGAGATGGCGAGGAACCCGCAGGTTTCTGCCGCGCTGATGAACGCGTTCACCACTCCCTGCGAAGAGAACATCGCCGTAGAACGATCGCTGGGCGAGATCACCCACTCGATGCTGAGTACCGCGTTTCCCGCCGACCACGACGAAGCGCACCGGGCCGTGGTGATCCGCACGATCGAGCACGTTTGGTACTCGGGGCTGATTGCCTTCGTGAACGGCTGGATGCCGCTCGACCAGGCCACGAGCGAACTCGATAACGCCGTCGCTCTGCTACTTGCCGACCTGTCGTAGACGCTGATGAGTGTCCGGCTATCGGACGAGTTCGACCATCACGGCGAGCTGCTCGGGGGTCGGTTGTCCGCCAACCCGGCTCTTGGTATCGGAGCCCACCAGCAGTGTGGCGAACCCCTCGGCGAAGTCACCAGCGCCGGTGTCGAAGTCATACGAGTCGCCCTGTGGCCACCAATACACGTTGTCGGGGATTCCACGAACCTCTCGCCAACGCGCGCGGTCGGCGTCGTCGTTGAGTTCGATGTCGGCAACATGGCCAAGTTCGTGGGCGAGGACTCGGGCCAGAAATGCCGGGTCGTCTCCGGGGCGCACGTACATCTCGATCACCTTCCGGTCGGGGAAGGTCAGTGCTCGAACGCCGCTCTTGGCGTCGGCCCAACGAAGGGTCCACTCGGGAAACTTCTGCTTCCACGGGTAGTTGAGGAGCTCTTCGGCTTGTTGCCCGATGGGTTTTGGTGCCGGGGCGGCCGTGGTGGTGGTAGAAGTCGACGTGGTGGTCGTAGAAGTCGAGGTGGTCGTGGAAGTCGAGGTCGTTGAGGTAGAGGTCGACGTCGGCGGAGTCGTTGCTACCGGCGCTGTGCTGGTTGCCGCTGGCGTGGTTGTGGCGGTGAATGCCGATGGCTCGCGCTCTTCGGTGGCACCCAGTACCGACGCGGAGCCGGCGACGGTGGTCTCCGACCCGGCAGGCGAGCTGGTTACAGCAGCCAACGCGGCGCCCGAAAGAAACACCAAGACGCAGAGCGTCAGATAATACAAGCGCTTGCGGTTGGAGGTGTCGGTGGGGGGCACAGACCCGAGTTTGGATCTCAAACTCATGCCGAGACAAGTGCAGAACGGGCCATTGACAGCCGACCGATTTTCGGCGAGGGGTAGCCAGTCAGGCCGATCGAACTAGCGCGACCGAATCGTTGGCACTAGTCATGTCTTTAATGAGAACCTGCGCAGCAGCCCTATGAAGTACGACGCAAGCCTGCAATCGAGCTTGGCCACCACTGCCGACCGGGCTCGAGCCCTCGAATCGCTGGGCTTCGATGGCTGTTTTACCTACGAGGGCCAAACCGACCCGTTCTATCCGCTCCTTCTTGCCGCCGAGCACAGCTCACTCGATCTCTACACCAATGTGGCCATTGCGTTTCCGCGTAGCCCCATGCACCTCGCCTACCAAGCGTTTGACCTTCAACGATTCTCAAACGGCCGGTTCATTTTGGGTTTGGGCACCCAGATCCAACCCCATATCGAACGGCGCTACTCGGCGGTCTGGGGCAAGCCGGTCGGCCACATGCGCGAGCTCATCACTGCGACCAAAGCCATCTTCGACTGTTGGCAGAACGGCGCCGCACTCGACGTCGCCGGCCAGTACTACAACTTCAACCTTCTCCCGCCGCTCTTCAACCCCGGCCCGCTCGACTGCGGGGTGCCGCCGATCTGGGTTGGTGCCCTCGGTCCAAAGATGACCCAGATGGTCGCCGAGACCGCCGACGGGATTCTGATCCATCCATTCCATACCGAGGCGTTCGTGCGCGAGCACACGCTGCCCAACGTCGAGCTTGGACTCGAACAGGGTGGACGCAGCCGCGCCGATCTAAGTTTCGGCATCGACGTCATGGTCGGGGTTTACCGGACCGACGAAGAGAAAGAGGTCGCCGAAACAGGCTGCCGGTTCAATCTGGGGTTCTACGGGTCGACACCGGCGTACCGGGTAACCCTCGACGCGCACGGTTGGGGTGATCTTCAGCCAAAGCTGCGCACGATGACCAAAGAGGGACGATGGGGCGAACTCGGCACCCTTATCGACCACGAGGTCATGAGTACTATCGCCGTTCTCGGCACGCCGAAAGAGGTCGCCGAGCAACTGCATGCCCGCTATGGCGACATCGCCGACCGCTTAGGGTTCAGCATGCCGTACGCGGCCAACGACGAAACCGTGGCCGAACTGCTTCGAGAGCTCCGCTTGCGTTAGCCCAGGAGTTCGGCGATGCGGTCCTTGGGACGGCCGACGATGGCCTTGTTGCCCTTCACCACGATCGGACGCTGCAGAAGCGCTTTGTGCTGCTCAAGGATGTCGACAACCGCTTCGGGGTTTCCCACAAAATCGTCGGCGTCGAGCTCGAGCTTTTTGAACTTCGAGTCCTTGCGCACCAGGTCCTCGACCGGGTCAACCAAGATCTTCACCAGGTTCTCCAGAGCCGCGCGATCGGGCGGCTCCTTCATGTAGAGAACGACGTCTGCTTCGACTCCCAGATCCTCGGCGACCGCCAAGGCATTCTTGGAAGATCCTCAATGGGGGTTGTGATAAATCGTTACGTCAGCCATGGCCCCTAATCCAGCAGCTCCTGCCCGACGACGCCAAACTGACGGCACTGGCTGGTCACCGAACCCTTAGAGCGACCAGTCGACCGATTCAGGTGCAGGTTTCGGCGGCGCCTCAGGCTTTGGGGCTGGCGCCGGCTTTGCGGACTCCGCCGACTCGGTGGGCAGGCTGCCGAGGTCAGTTGGCTGAGCGGTAGCCGGAGGTGGCGGCTCGGGGAAGGTGGCTTCCTCGATTGGAAGGCGGGGCTCTGACGACAGGATCGGCACCGTTCGCCCCGAGAGGGTGTCGGGTAGGACCGGGCCGGTCGCGGCCTGCGGCGCATCGACCTCGGGAAACAACGGCGCGTTGAATGAGGAGTCTCGAACCGCCAGCCGGGGCGAGCCGTCGCTTTCGACACCGACGACCTCCGGGTATGCCTCGAGCAGCTCGGGGTCGAGCATGTCTGCGCAAACACCGGCAAGCAGCGCCATGTCGCACATGTCGCCGGCCTTGATCTCGTTCGCAAAGAGGAGCAATTGGTTACCCCGGACTTCGACACCGAATTGTCCGCCGGTGCGTACCAGGATCTTGGCAAGCTTGGGCGACACGAGTTGGCGAGCAAAGTCGGCATCGTCGGCCCGCACCCGGTAGATCGCCCCAAAATCGGGATCAAGATCGAGCGGGATCGACTCGCTCGGCAGCCGCGAGGCCGGACTCACGTGCCAGTCGAAGGGTTGAATCACCACGTTGCGAAGGAATGATCCGAGGGCAACCGTGGCGCCGGCTCCGAAGACGTCGAGCTCATCGATCTCTTGCCCGACGGCGGCCCCGCCAATGGTGTTGGGGTCACCCTTTCGGCGACGATGGGTGCTGCCATCAGGAGCTTTGTACAGTTCGAACTCGTTGATGAGCTGGTAGTCGAAGGCAAAGACTCGACGACCGTCAGGCCCCTTTTTGCTCACCACCGACGCCGCCTGAAAGCCCGTGGCCTCCATGAAAACATCGAAACGCAGCCGTTCAAGCGATTGGTGACCTCGTTCGACAAAGTCGAACCCCTTTTCTTGCGCCGAGGCTCGAATCTGGCGGCCACGGCCGCGACTGCGCTCCCATGCCTTCAAGCCCGCGAGCACGCCGATGGCGATACCGACGGCCAGCACGACGCCGATAACCACCGCGGAGCAACAGCCCGACGGCTGGTTGAACTCGTCGGTTGCTTGAAAAGCGAAAATGTCGCCGGGGCTCACCCACACTGGGGCAAGGATCGTCATGCCTACCTATCGGCAAATGTCCGCCCCGTGTGAGAAACCCCGATTTTGGTCAAAAACCTCGCCACTCCGGCGGGCGCCGCTCGCGGAAGCTTGCGATACCCTCGTTCGCGTCAACGCTATTCATGTTGAGTTCGACCGCCCACGACTCTTCATCGGCAATGGTCTGACGATCGACATCGAGCGAACGGTTCACCAGCCACTTGGTGAGCATGAAGGACTTGGTTGGTCCCGATGCCAAACGCTCGGCCCACTCCTTGGCCGTGGTTTGGAGCTCGGCCCGAGGTACCACCTTGTTGCAGAGGCCCAACTCGAGCGCCATCGGAGCGGGAATGTCGTCGGCAAAGAACATCAGTTCCTTTGCCTTCATCGGCCCGACCAGGCGCGGCAGGATCCAGGCGCCAAGTGCGTCAGGCACCAGGCCTCGACGGGCGAAGACCTCGATGAACTTGGCTTCTTCGGCCATGATGACCAGGTCGCATAGCAGAGCAAGGTGGGCGCCCATTCCTGCCGCGGTTCCGTTGACGACGGCAATGATTGGAACGTCGGCGTCGAGAATCGCTGGCATCAGCGTGTGTTGGCCACGAAGCATCATCCGGCGTGCTTCGCCGACCGAACTTTCGGGTGCTCCCTCGGGTCGAGGAGGCCGGTCGCGGTCCATGGAGATGTCGGCACCCGGGCAGAACATCTTTTCGCCCGAGGCGGTGATGACGGCGGCCCGAACTTCAAGGTTCCCGTTGAGGCCCTCGACGAGATCGCGGATGCGATCTCGATGGATCGGGGCCAGCGCATTGCCTCGCTCGGGTCGGTTGATGGTAATCCAAGCAACGTTGTTTTCGATGACGAACTGGATCTCGTCTTCGATCGCTACGGACTGCTGGTCTTGGGAGTCGTCTGCCATGGGGTCAGTCTCGCGCTAGACGGCGTCGGCACCCATTTCGCCGGTGCGAATTCGAGTGAGCGATCCAACGTCGGTGACCCAAACCTTGCCGTCGCCGATCTTTTCGGTGCGGGCGGCGGCCACGATGGCATCGACCGCCTGGTCGACGGCGGCGTCGTCGACCACGATTTCTACTCGGGTCTTGGGCGTAAAGAGCACTTTGTACTCGGTGCCTCGGTATGTTTCGCTATGGCCGCCCTGGCGACCAAAGCCCTGGACTTCGGAGACGGTCATGCCGTTCACCCCAATGTCGGACAGGGCATCCTTCACGTCGTCGAGCTTGAAAGGTTTGATGACTGCGGTAATAAGTTTCATAGGTACATTTCTAACAAAATATTCTTTGTATTGCATCAAGTCGGGAAAATATCAAAGAAAGAGGGCACTAGCCGTTGAACTTGCAACAGGTAAGTCGAGATGGTATGCACTTTGTAGCAACACAATGCACAGTTTCTGCTAAGGTTCCCCAGCAATGAACCATCAACGGGTACCAGCGACGGTCGAAGCGATCGACCACACCGGACGGCCTCGCCGGCTGGTCATCCGACTCGACCGGGACTCGCCGATTCCCACCTTTGAGCAGGTCCGAGCCCAACTGGCCGTAATGGTGGCAGTTGGCTTATTGGAACCAGGTGCCCGACTCCCAACGATTCGCAGTATGGCTGAAGCGGTGGGCCTTGCACCCAACACCGTGGCCCGCTGCTACCGCGAACTCGAAGCCGACGGCATCGTTACCGGTCAGGGCCGCCGCGGAACCTTCGTGGCCGACGACCCGCCGCACTCCGAGGCCCTCGACGAACAAAGGCGCCGACTGCACGATGCAGCCGACGCCTTCGTTTTTCAGATTCAACAACTTGGGGTTCGCTCCGACGCTGCTACCGACGCCATTGTCGCGGCCTTTCGCCGAGCAGCTTCCGAGCCTTCCCCGAGCTAACTCAAGACGGCTTTACGCGGTCTAGACGGTCTCGAGAATGTCGTCGTTGCTATCGATGAGTCCCCGGTAGATGAACGCACCGATGACCGCACCCACGATGGGAGCAAGCCAGAACAGCCACAGCTGAGCGATGTAGTCGCTGCCGGCAAAGATGGCCTGGCTGGTCGAACGAGCCGGGTTCACGCTGGTGTTGGTGACCGGGATCGAGATGAGGTGGATAAGGACCAGACCAAGACCAATCGCCAATCCACCGAATCCGGCCGCTCCGCGCTTTGCGGTTGCTCCCATAATGATGATGAGGAACATTGCGGTAAGCACGATTTCGGTGACAAGGGCCGCTACCAGGCTGTAGCCGGTTGGCGACAGGTCGTCGTAACCGTTGGTTGCAAAGGCGCCGGCACCGTCGCCGATGCTCCAGTCAGCCTGGCCAGAAGCAATCACGTAAATGATGGCTGCGCCGGCAAGACCGCCAAGCACCTGAGCGATGATGTAGCCGGGCAGCTTTGCCGGGTTAAATCGTCCGCCAGCCGCAAGGCCAATCGAGACAGCCGGGTTGAAGTGACCACCAGAGATGTGTCCGACGGCGTAGGCGCCGGTAACAACGGTGAGACCAAAGGCCATGCTCACGCCGAAAAAGGCGATACCCAGATCGGGAACAGCGTCATCGCCATAGCCCCATCCAGCGGCAAGAACAGCTGCACCACAGCCGCCCAAAACCAGCCAAAACGTGCCGATAAACTCGGCCGCTAGTTCTTTTCCAGGATTCATATTCGCTCTCTCCAAACGAGTTAGGGGGATTGAGGGAAGCTATGCCCCTCAGGGTCCTGACGCTTCAGGTTCTCGTTTGGTCGCGGATTAGCTGTGGCAAAGGCCACACACAGGGTGGCCGAACGCAGCTACTGCGCCCCGTGAACCGGCGCCGGGGTGGGCGCTCCGGCAATCGACGTGGTGACCAGCTCACCAGCCTCGGCGACGGTCATTTTACGATCGCCGACCGACTCGATCGGCCCCTTTTGCCAACCGTCGCACACGTTGAGCTGGCCACCGGTGGACTCAAATACCCGCCCCGTCACGTCGCACGCATCGCTGGACAACCAGCACACGAGCGGAGAGACATTACCGGGGTCTTTTTCGTCCCATCCGTCCGGCGCCTCTTCGTCGTAGAAGATTCCTGCCGTCATACGGGTTCGAGCATCGGGAGCGACCGCATTGACTTTCACTCCGTAGCGGCCCCATTCGGCAGCCTGTTGAATGGTTAGCAGCGCGATTCCGGCCTTCGCCGCGGCGTAGTTTCCCTGTCCGATACTGCCGTTGAGTCCGGCTCCCGAACTCGTGTTGACGACCCGGGCGTCGACTGTTTCGCCGGCTTTGGCCATGTCGCGCCAATAGGCAATGGCGTGCCGCGACGGAGCAAAGTGCCCTTTGAGGTGCACCCGCATCATGAGGTCCCACTCTTCTTCGCTCATTCCCGCCAGCATCCGGTCGCGGAGAAAACCGGCGTTACAGACCAGCGTGTCGAGCTTGCCGAAGGTATCGATTGCCTGTTGGATCATTGCGCCGGACTGCTCCCAGTCGGCCACGTCAGCCCCATTCGCCACGGCCTGGCCGCCGATGGCCTCGATCTCGGCCACTACCGACTCGGCTGGCGACAACTCGGCAGCTTCACCCGAGTCGCCGGTGCGTCCAACACCGAGATCGTTCACGACGACCTTTGCGCCTTCGGCAGCCAACTCGAGTGCGTGGGCTCGGCCAAGGCCACGCCCCGCGCCGGTCACAATCGCAACCCGACCTTCGCAGCTTCCAGACATTGTCACTTGTTCTCCTCGATGTGGGTGTCGAGGAGAAGGTAGTTGTTTGGCTACTTTGCGGTCGAGCCGACGAGTTGGGTCCCGTCAGCCGAAACCACGCTGCAGTAGGCGAAGCGGTCGCCTTGAGTCCACTCGATCGACGAAGGAAGGCTGACGCCAATCCGGTAGGACGAGGCGATGCTCGACTCGCCGGTGTAGTTGGTGAAGGGGCCTCGGCAGGCTTGTCGGGCCTGGCTGGTGAGGGCTGCCGGGTCGGGATACGCGGCGTCGGCTGTACCTGCGAAGAAGAAGACATCAAAGACTTCGCCGTCGTGCTCGCCGGCGCAACCGGTTGGGGCCATGGTGTCGATCCACAACGCAATGTCGGCATTGAAGCAATCGCCGGCCGAGTAGATGGGATCCTGCCCGACGCCGGTTTCAGCGACCTCGGGTGAACCACCAAAGAAGAGTTGATACGACAGGAAGCCAAAGACCCCGATTGCGGCCAGAGCCACAAACTTCAGCCACTTGGGCACGTATTTGTCGATGTCGTCGTACTCGGCGCGTAGCTTGCTGGGGTCGTATTCGGCCTTCTTCTCCCGCTCCTCGGCATCTTGGCGACGTCGAGTACTGCGGCGGCGCTCGCTTGCCCGGTCGACCTGAACCGGTCGAGAGGAACCGAGTGTGGCGATTGCGCCGCCCGCATGGCCGGAAGCGTCCGCTGACTCGGTGGGTGTCTCATCAATGTGCCGGCTCGAGGCCGGCCTCGGGGTAGCCACCGCAGATGAACTCTGGGCATCGCCCTTGGGCGCCGTCGGGAAATCTTCGAGACCAGCAACACCAAACGAGTCGTAATCCGCCGGGTCGCCGTAGTCGTACTCGGTTTCGCCGCGCTCGCCGGTTTCGCCGGTTTCGTCGGTTTCGCCGGACTCGGATGATTCACCCCGGAGACTGGCGAACTCGTCAGCTTCGTCGGCCGCATCACTGATGCCGGCAGCCGTCGTTGACGCATTGGACGACGAGGGCAACGCGTCAGAACGCGGTGCGCTGTCGGTGGCTGCAGCTGGCTGGTAGTCGGGGCCACGGGCCTCGGCAAGGGTTGCATTGTCAACCGACTCGGGGTCGATCTCGCCCCGGGCCAAGCCTCGGAGAAGCGTTGCTCCCGCTGGGGTGATAACCGAAGAGCCATACGGCGCAGGGATATCGAACATCTTGCACAAGGCGAGAGTTTCAGAGATCGTGATGCCGAATTCATCGGCCAGATCTACAACTCGCAAGTCATCGGTTCGAAGCTCCACGCAAAGAACATCGGAGTCCGAGCGACGTCACCTAAGTAAAAACCGGAACAAACTTTTCTGGGAATCGAAGCCCAATTACATGCCGACCGACATGCATTTGCACGGCACGCAGGTCGAGCTTAGGCGCCGCGTTGCATCTCGTTCGCTGCGGTCAACAACGGGGCGCTGTCGAACGAAGCTGCGCCTCGGATCGACTCGGCAGGCCAGGTAACTCGGACCTCAACCGGCCCACCAGTTGGCAACGGCCATGCCCACCAGTCAGAAGTAATGGTTCGCTTCTCGCTACGGCGCCGATCGTTGAACGCAACGATCTCGGCCCGGTGACCCAGATACATCAACTGCGATTTGTCGGGTGCGCTGCCATCCCACCGGGGTGCAGGAATTCGATTCGAGATGGTCGTGCCATCATCGAAGGCGAGTTCAACTTCGAGCACCTCGGGACCGCTGATGTGCTCGGGACGAGACCCGGGAATCAGGACCTCGCTCGGCTGAAGAACCGGAGGAAGCAACCAGGGCGAAAGCGACTCGATCGACATCGTCAACCCAAAGCCATGATCGGTAACTGCCAGCGTGCGGATCGTGACCAACGCAGACTCGCTGCGAGCAACCTCCATACTGCCGTCACCATCGCCAAAGGCAAGGGTTTCGATCGTTGCTTCGGGGCGTGGACCC
This sequence comes from uncultured Acidimicrobiales bacterium, assembly GCA_938023735.1. GTDB lineage: Bacteria > Actinomycetota > Acidimicrobiia > Acidimicrobiales > SHLQ01 > CALLQB01. Next base: position 21,675 of record CALJDK010000192.1, on the reverse strand, counting down.
CACCACGGGCGGAAGTCCTCTTCGGTGCGGCGGTCGAGGGCATCCATCAGGTTTGCTACCTGGTCTTCGGAGAGATGACGGGTGCCATAGGCGGCAAGACGTCGGACTTCTTCGGGGCGAACGCCGAGCGCACGCAGCACCTGACACGCTCCCGATGCGTCGTCGCGCAACATTCCGTGAAGCATTTCGAAGGGTCCGGTTGGGCCGGTTCCGTCGGCGCGAAGAGTGCCGAGGGTCTTTTCTGCACGAGCGGAAAGAGGCAGTTGCTCGTCGGCGGCGACATCGAGGGAGAAACGATGTTCCGACAGTCGTTGGATGGCGCGTTCAATGCGAAGCGGATCGAGAGCAAACAGATCCTGCAACTCAAGCATCTCGGTTCCGGCGCTCGCCATAACACCGAACAACAGGTGCTCGGTGCCACATTGGTCATCGCCTAGGGATCCCGCCATTTGGCGCGCTGCGTCGACAGCGCTCTGGGCTTCGTCGTCAAGTTCGTACTGCTCGTGATGGTTGGTCACTGAAACTCCTCGGTATGAGGATCAGAGTACGTCGGCCCCTTTCGTGCCACCTGAGGCGAATGGCTCAAGTATTAGGGGCGGCCAGCTTTGGGCGAGTCGACGCTCGCAACCCTAATCTTGCCGGTTCCGGTACCCGCACACTTGTCTGGAGCTGCGTGATCGGCCGACAAGATAAAGAGCGACGTGCCGTCGTCTCCTCCGAGCATGCAGGCGTAGGTGGGCTGACCGACATCGATCACCTCAAGAACTTCACCGCCATCAGACCCGCCGGCGATGCGCACACACCGCTTTCCCATCGCATCTGCGAACCAGATGGCACCGTCGGCATCAAGCGCACATCCGTCGGGGGCCGAACCTTCGAGCGCAGCCCATTGCCGTTGGTTCGACAACGAACCCGACGACGTGTCGATATCGAACGCTTGGTAGTCGCCGCCAAAGGTCTGGCCGACGATAAGGGTCGACCCGTCGGGAGTAATGACTGCCCCATTGGGGAACGTCAGGCCTTCGACGGCCACCGATGCGGTGCCGTCGGGCTGAACCATCGCCAGCGAAGCGCCCACCAGATCGGCCCCCGCCTCGAGATCGAAACCAAAGTTACCGACGTAGGCGCGACCGACGTCGTCGACCACCATGTCGTTGCAATGTCCCGTTGCGATCGACGACAGATCGGCATGAACGGACAGTTCACCGTTGTCGTCGAGTCGCAGCAGCTCCCGCTCGACCATCGAAACAATAAGGAGCGTCCCGTCGGGCAACCAGCCCAAACCGCTCGGGCGACGATCGCCAAGCTGATCGGCACCCACCATTACTTCCTGGTTGCCGGCACTATCGACGGCTCGAACCTCATGCTGGTAGAAGTCGGAGTACCACAGTCGCCCCTCGTGCCACCGGGGCCCCTCGCCAAAGTCGATTCCGGTCACCAGTTCGGTGAGTTCACGCATGTGTTCCTACTTTCTTTCGCAATCTCTTACGGGACGGTTGTTATGGGACGGTTTCTTGCGGGACGATTTTCCGGAGAGCGTTTGGCTCTTGTGGCAAATTTTTGGGTTAACCCGGCCTTTGCGCGCGCCGATGTCTTCCCCAGTGAATACAAAAATTCTTGGTCGCAAAGTAGTAGATCGAGTGGTGACGTCGCATTGGACGGTTATCACCGCTGGACTCTTGGCGACCTTGGTCTTGTTCTATCTCATGCCGTGGATCTTTAACACCAGTTCCGGCGAACGAGGCATGTTGGCGGTTACCGGCGCGCTGATCGCTCTGGTTTCCGGCGGTTGCGCACATCTCCAACGCACCATGGGCCGCGCCACACACGAACACATGCGCAAGCATGAGTTCCAAGCCAACCACGACACCCTCACCGGCCTTCCGAACCGGGTCGGACTTGTTCGCCACCTCGAGACCGCGGTCCATAAGGCTCGTCAAGACAAGACCACCCTCGGCGTGTTGTTTCTCGACCTCGACCGCTTCAAGGTCATCAACGACACGATGGGCCACGACACCGGCGACCAACTGCTACGTGCCGTTGGCGAACGCATCGTCTCTGCAGTTCGCTCGACCGATCTGGTAGCCCGGTTCGGTGGCGACGAGTTTGTGGTTGTCTGCCCCGGACTGGTCAACACCCACTCGGTCGTCCAGATCGCCCGTCAGATTCTGGCCGCTTTCGAACGCCCGGTACCGCTCGGTTCTGGCGAGATGGTGGTCGTGCCGAGTATCGGTATCGCCACCTCCAACTCGGCCCAGCAGCGCAATAGCGAAGAGCTGGTCCGCGATGCCGACGCCGCCATGTACCGCGCCAAGCGCGGCCGCACCGGCTATGCCGTGTTCGATGAGGAACAACGTCAGGTGGCCATGAGCCGTCTCGACACCGAACGAGCGCTGCGAATCGCCGTTGCCGCGCGAGAGCTCGATGTTCACTATCAGCCGATCGTCGATAGCAAGACCAAACAGCTCACCTCGTTCGAAGCGCTGGTGCGCTGGAACCGGGGCGGCGTTGGTTGGGTTGGCCCCAACGAGTTCCTACCGGTCGCCGAAGAAGCTGGCCTGATGTCGGGCATCGGCGAGCTCGTGCTTCGAGAAGCATGCGCGCAGGCTTCGGTGTGGGCCCGCACCTACTGGCAGGACACGCCGGTGACGATGGGCGTCAACGTTGCCGAACGACAGCTCGTTGACCCGAACTTTGCCAAAACCGTCGCAGAGATTCTGGAGTGGTCGGGCCTTGAGCCCTGGCGCCTCACGCTGGAAATCACCGAAGATCTCGTTATCGATCACCTCGATAGTGCGCTGTCGGTGCTTCGCGACCTCAAAGCCCTGGGCGTGAGTCTGGCCATCGATGACTTCGGCACCGGCCGATCGTCGTTGAGCTACGTGAAGCGCCTCGACATGGTCGACTACCTGAAGATCGACAAGTCGTTCGTTGATGGGCTGGAACAGCCTGGCGTCGACCAAGCAATCATTGAAGCCATCACCTCGCTGGCGAAGGCGCTCGACCTGGTGATGGTGGCCGAAGGTGTTGAGACTGTCGGACAGCTCAACCGCCTCGTCGATCTTGGCGTCGAACGGATCCAGGGGTACGTGGTCGAGAAACCACTGAGCTCAAGCGATATCGAAGGCCGAATGAAGGCTCGAAGCGCCGCACCCGCTGCGGCACAACCGGCGGCCGCACCTACGGCGCTCCCCCGCCCCGTCATCCAGCCAGCAGCGCAAGCCCCCAAGCCCGCGCAACCTGCCGCGGCGACACCACGACCTGTCGCCCAACCAGCAGTTCAGCCTGCAGCTCAACCAGCGGCAACAGCACAACCAGCAGCACAACCGGCAACACGGCCGGCAACACGGCCGCAGCCGGCACCAGCGCAAGCACAGCCGGCACCGGCGCAAGCACAGCCGGCACCAGCGCAAGCACAGCCACGAGCGGCCTAAAACGGCTTATCTGCCGAACTCGCTTGCGCCACGGCCGGGCGCTAAAACAAGGTCTCCACTTGTGACTTGGGGGACATCATGGCCGGACCACTTGACGGCATAAAGGTTGTCGAACTCGGCGTCTGGGTTGCCGGGCCAGCGGCCGCCGGAATCCTTGGCGACTGGGGTGCCGATGTCATCAAGATCGAGCCCCCAGAGGGCGACCCGGCTCGGATCTTCCAGAAGATGCTCGGAAGCGAAATGCCGAACAACCCGGTGTTTGAGCTCGACAACCGAAGCAAATCTGGCGTGGTCATCGACCTCAGCACCGACGACGGCCCAGGCCTCGCCCGCGAGCTCATCGCCGACGCCGATGTGTTTGTCACCAACATCCGTTCCGGAGCGTTGGAACGCTTGGGGCTCGACTACGAATCGCTCCACGAACAGTTTCCCGCGCTGATCTACGCCCAGATCACCGGCTACGGCCGAGACGGCGCCGAAGCCAACCGGCCCGGCTTCGATATCGCCGCCTACTGGTCGTACTCGGGTATCGCCAGTCTGCTCACCGCGCCCGACGGCGACCCGCCATTCCAGCGCGGCGGCATGGGCGACCACGCCACTGGTCTCGCCACTGCGGGCGCGGTTTCCGCGGCCCTGTTTCATCGCGAGAAGACCGGGCAGGGCCAGTTGGTTTCATCGTCGCTGACTCGCATGGGCGCCTATCAGATCGGGTTCGATCTCAACATCGCCCTCATGTGGGGGGTCACGCTCGATACACCGCTGCGCGAGGGAGCGCGGAACCCCACCGCCAACAACTACATCTGCCAGGACGGCAAGCGCATCTGGATTGTGGGCATCGACCCGGAGCGTCACTGGGGCCCGCTGATCCGTGCGGTTGGGCGCCCCGAGTGGGCCGACGACGAGCGCTTCTCAACCATCATGAATCGCGCGGTGAACGCGCATGAACTCATCGCCGAACTCGACACAATCTTCGCCACCAAGACCCGCGACGAGTGGGCCGACATTTTCGCTAGCGAACCCGACCTGTTCTGGGCACCGATCAATTCGCTCGACGATCTCATCGCCGACCCACAGTTCAGCGCGGCGGGCGGCCTGGTTGAAGTACCCGATGGCGCAGCGACGTCCACAATGGTTGCCTCACCCGCCGACTTCTCCGAAACGCAATGGCAGCCGCGATCCTCCGCACCGAGCCTTGGTGCCGATACCCGCGAGGTGCTGCGTCAGTTGGGCAAATCCGATGCCGAGATCGACGCGTTCATCGCATCGGGAACCGTCTTCCAAGAAGACTGACTCGGGCTCGTGGTCTGAACCTCTACGGGCGCAAGGGTTTGCCGACCACGTGAAGCAGGCGGGCGCACAACCACGGTCATCAGGTACACCACGGTTCCGATCAGAAGGCACTCTAGAAGAATGCGGGCAGGCGTCTGGCCCTGCGAGATAAGCCGTACGACCAGCGCTCCGAGCAGAAAGCTTGCGAGCGCAGCGCCGATACGAAGACCATCGAGTTCCGTTGCGGACTGAGCGGTGGCGCCGGTGCGGGTTGGATCCTCTTGCATAGCCAGACGGTAGCGACCCTCGACTACAAGGATCCAGTCGCGCCTGGCCCGAGCGGCCGCGAAAGCGGCGCTACGAAAGATCGACGGTGACCTCAACGGTCTCGCGCGTGCCCCAACCGCCATCACGGATCGACGAGATGCTGTGGATCCGTAGCGGGATGAGAACCACGATGTGGAGAAGCCCATAGAGCGGGGCCAACACAAAGGTCACCGCTTGTCGAAGCAGCGGCTCTTGCTGGGCTGCGCCGATGAAACGAACCGATCTGGCATAGGCCATGAGGGCAAGAAATCCCAGGTAGTAGTGATAGAGAGCGATGCCGCTTTCGATCGGTCGCCACAGCAGAGCCAGAACGAGGGTGATCGAGAATACGACCCACAACAACAGCTCGGCCGCCGAAAGCCACCAGGCCACCTGGCGCGGGCTGAAGTTCCTCATGACCCACAATGACTCACGGAAGAACGACTTGTTCCAGCGAGTCTGCTGGCGCACGAAGTGGTTAAACCGCTCGGGTACCACCGTGTAGGCAATCGATGTTTCCTGAAACCGAACGGCGCCGCGTTGCAACGCATAGTTGGTGAGCCGCCGGTCGTCGCCGTATCCCACCGGCACGCCCAGAAAAGACTGGTTGACGTAGTCGACGATGTTGTCGAGGATGACCTCGCGGCGCCAGAAGCTCAGACTCCCGCAGCAACACAGCACCGAGTCGAAAGTGCTGTAGGCCGCCCGCTCGTACATGAAGGCGTTGGCGTAGCGAAGGTCGATGAGGCGGGTCAGCAGGTTCGTTTCGGCGTTGAGAACCCGCACATTGGCCGTGGCGCCGAACACATGCGGGTCGCTCATCGCCCGCAGTCCTTCTTCGACGGCCCGGATATCGAGCACCGTGTCGCTGTCGATCGTCACAAAGATGTCTGCCGTCGAACGCTCGAACGCCACGGTTTGTGCGAAACGCTTTCCCCGGTTTTCCCGGAGTACAAACACGTATCCGGTGGGGATAGCAGCCAACATCCGTTGAGCCCGCTCTACCCCGGCGCTATCGGAGGAGCCGTCGTCGATCACCCAGATCTCATCCACCGGTCGGGTCTGGCGCAGGATGCTCCGAATGCTCTCTTCGACGACCTCGGGATCCTCGTTGTACAGCGGAACCACCACGGCAACCCGACCTGGCCGAACCGGCCCGGAGTATGGGCGGTACGCCGTGGCCATTGCGATCTTGATGCCCAGGTAGGAGATGGCAAGAACGCCGTACCAACCAAGGCGGAACTCGCCCGCCATCCACGCCAGCACCAGAACACCGGCGATGACAAACACAAAGGCCAGCAGTGCTTGCACCTGTCGCCATCGCAGCCGGCGATCGCGCTTGCGAAGCTGGGTTGGCGTGTAGCTCTTGCGGTTTACCTCGTCGTTGGTCCATTGGGCGCGGCGTTCGAGTTCGGCGGCGTCGAAGGTCACGATGGATTTGGTGTCCATGGTGAGTGCGGTGGGAAACAGCAGCCGTCCGGATTCGGCGATGAGTTCGCCGTCGCTTGGCCGAATCAGCTCGGGGTCGCCACCCACCGTGGGGTAGCTCGGAAGATCGACCACATCGATGTCTTGGTCAAAAGGGGTCGCCGCGCGGGGCCGGCCTGGGGACGCTGCCATCGGTGCGCCTATCGGCCGCTGCCACCCCTAGGAAACAAGGTCACCCGTCATTCTATTTTCGGTAGTTGGACACCGAAACCGACAGAGACCTAACCCTGAAGAAACGACGCTCGTAGCCCGAGGCCCATCAGAAAGAGGCCACCGCCGCCGTAGAGCGCGTAGAGGTGGTCGCGAAGCTGGTGACGGTAGCTGTAGATCAGGCCCACGGTGATCATGGCAACAAAGCCGTAGAACATATGAAACTGCTCAACCGCGATGTCTTGTGCCGCGAACAGAAACACGCCAAGGAGCACCTGCAGCAGAACCAGAATCTGGGCAAAACCGGTGGCGATCCACAGACTCGGGTGACGAAGCTGTTCGTTCTTGTGCGCCGCCAAGGCCCAGAACCCGACGAACCCGTTACTGACGATGACGACCCACCCAAGGATCTCGTGAAGGTTACGCACCGGCTACTCGAACCTTGCTGACTAGTCGAACAACGTCGTGCGGAAGTCGGCGTCGCCACGCTGCCAGTTGCGGTCACGGTAGAACTCACTACCGAAGGCATGGGTGAACACGTCGTCGGGCATCTGCATGAAGAACGACGAGTCGTCGATTTGGCTTTCGTGGGCCATCATCGCCTGCCGTTTCCGGTCGATCACGCTCGTGACATCGACGACGTGAGTGAGTTCGGATTCGGGAAGACCAAACGTGCCGTTCTCGATCATGTCGCGCCGCTCGGCGGCTTCTTCGGCGGTTTCGCCCTCGTCGGCAAACAGGTCGGCCGATGCCGCCATCTGTTCGAGAATTCGGGTCCGGTTCATCGTCGACTCGAACACTCGGCTCACGCCCGCGATCTCGGCTGCACGGATACCTACCCGATGCACCTGAATGTGGTCGGGGTGGCCGTAGCCGCCGTTGCTGTCATACACCGTGAGCACGTCGGCCGATTCGTCGGTGAGGATGCCCGCCAACTTCTTCGCGGCCTCCTCGACGTCAGCCTGCCAGAAGCAATCCGGGTTGTCGTTGGTTGGCTGGTCGATCATGCCCGAATCCTCGTAGTCGAGGAACACCACCTGGTCGGCACCGATGATGTCGCCCGACCGGATGGTCTCGGCGGTTCGCCGATCGCCCAGGCGTTCGCCCTCGGCCAACACGCCCTCGACCGGTTCGCCCTGCTCGCCTCGGGTGGCGAGCACCAACACCACGCGGTGACCGGCCGATTTGGCCAACATCATGGTCCCGCTGGTGGCGATGGCTTCATCGTCAGGGTGGGCGTGAAAGAAGACGGCGGTACTCATGCCCTCTGCACGCTAGGCGATGGCGCCCGACTCGCGGAGAGCGGCGATGCGATCGGTGTCGACACCCAGCGATGCCAGCACGTCGTCGGTGTGCTGGCCGGCGTGGGCCGCTGGCGATTCGGCGACGGGTTTGGTTCGGCTGAAGCGCGGCGCTGGGGCCGGCTGGGTGACGCCGCCAATCTCGATAAACGCATCGCGAGCCTTGGCATGAGGATGTTCGGGGGCTTCCGACATCGACAGCACGGGGGCGTAACACACGTCCGACCCGGCGAATACTTCGTCCCATTCGTCACGGGTACGGCCGGCGATGATGGCACCGATACGTTCTTTGAGTTCGGGCCACCCATTGCGGTTGTTCTGGTCGAGGAACCCTGCATCGTCGCTCAGGCCGAGCTTCTCGAGAAGTTCGGCGTAGAACTGCGGCTCGATGGAACCAAGCGAGACGTATTTGTTGTCCGACGTCTCGTACACGTCGTAGTAATGGGCACCGCTGTCGAGCATGTTGGTGCCGCGCTCGTCGTTCCAGATACCCATGGCCCGGAAGCCGTGAAAGAACCCCATAAGGGTGGCAGCGCCGTCGACCATGGCGGCGTCGACAACCTGACCCTCGCCCGATGCCTTGGCCTCGAGCAGCGCGCACACGATGCCGAAGGCCAGGAACATTCCGCCGCCCCCAAAGTCGCCAACCAGGTTGAGCGGCGGGACCGGCGCCTCGCCACGTCGACCCATTGGTTCGAGCGCTCCGGCCAACGAGATGTAGTTGATGTCGTGACCCGACGCATGGGCGTACGGACCTTCCTGTCCCCAGCCGGTCATGCGGCCGTAGACAATCTTGGGATTGCGGGCCATACATTCGTCGGGCCCGACACCGAGACGTTCGGCAACACCGGGGCGAAAGCCCTCGAAGATCACATCGGCGCTCGCCACCATGTCGAGCACGAGTTCGCGCCCCTCATCAGACTTGAGATCGATGCCGATCGACTTGCGGCCACGGCCCAGCACGTCGGCCGGTGGCGCAGCCGGGTCGCCACCACGAACTGATCCGGCGCGATCGATACGGATCACCTCGGCGCCCATATCGGCCAGCATCATGCCGGCAAAGGGACCCGGCCCGATTCCGGCCAATTCCAAAACTCGAACACCCTGTAGCGGACCCATTGCGACTCTCCATGTCTTTTCGCTCGTCGCTCGACCTGGGTCGTGCGATCTGGACTCTGGAACCTACCGCCCGGCTCTGCTCCCAACCAATCATCGAAACGAGCAGCCGGCCCACCCGTCCCACGAAATTCCCGACCGGCCACCCGGCTCTGTCAGACTGGCGCCATGAATAACTCTCACGGCGCGCTGGCCGAGGTCGTCAACCTGGCCAACCAGATGGCCGACGCCACCGAGAAGGCCGGATGCCTCCACCCCGGCGTCGTCGAAGCGCTCACCGACGCCGGACTCTTCCGCCGGTGGGTCGCCGCCGAATTCGACGGCGCCGCGTTGCCCGTCAGCGACGCGCTCGGCGAAATCGAAACACTCGCAGCAGCCGACGGCACCACCGGGTGGTGCGTGATGATCGCAAATACCACCGCACTCACGTCGCATCACCTTCCCCACGTGTTTGCCGAAGAGATCTACGGCGATCCCGCTGGCTGCACCGGCGGTTTCGGCATGCCGGCAGGAACCGGGGTGATGACTCCCGACGGCCTGAAGGTAAGCGGTCGATGGTCCTGGGGTTCAGGTACCGACCACTGCACCTGGATCGGCGGGGGCGTTCGCATCGTCGATGCCGACGGCAACCCCGCACGCACCGACGACGGCGCCACCACCCCGTTCGTGTTCTTTCGACCCGACCAGGTTTCGCTGCTCGACACCTGGCAGGTGAGTGGCATGAAAGGCACCGCATCCACCGACTACGCCGTCGATGAAGCAATCGTCGACAAAGGACGCTGGGCCCAACTGATCGGCGCATCCCCCACCATCGATTCGCCGCTCGGCCGGTTCCCGTTCTTCGCAGCACTCGGCGCCGGGGTGGCCGCGTGCCTTCTCGGCCTGGCCGAACGAGCGGCCGCCGAGCTCGCAGCGCAAGGCGGCCACAAGTTCAGTGGGTCATCGAAAGCGCTCGCCGAACGGGCTCCGATCCAATCCGACCTGGCGAAGGCGCAGGTAGCCATCGCCCAAGGCCGCGCTCATCTGCTGGCCACCGTGGGCGATATCGAAGCCTCCATCGCGGCCGGCGATGATGCCACCGACGAGCAGCGCGTGGCTGTTCGACTTGCTGCATCCGGCGCGGCCGAACGGGCGGTCGAAGCGGTCGACCTCTGCTATCACGCCGTCGGCGGCGCCGCTATCTACGACGGCAATCCCCTTCAACGAGTGTTTCGAGACGCTCACGTGGCGATGTCGCACGGCATGATCGCTCCTCGGACCTTCGAGGCGTTCGGCCGCTACCGATTTGGCCTCCCCACCAACACGCAACAGTTCTAAAGAAAGCAGCGAGATGTCTTCATCATCCGAGCCAGGCCTGTACGAGTGCATGAGCACCCTCCGAGCAGTGCGGCGGTTGCGCCCCGACCCCATCCCCGCCGAGGTGCTCGAACGAGTTCTCCAAGCCGCGTGTTGGTCGCCTACCGGCGGCAACCAGCAACCATGGCGCATCGTGGTCGTGCAGGACGACGCTGGCAAGCAGGGTTTGCAGGACATCTACCTTCCGCTGTGGCAGGACTACGTGGTGGGTTTTCTCGATCGGATCAAAGACACCCCGCCCGATGAAAAAGCCCAGTGGCACAAGGTTGCCGACAGCGGCAACTACCTCGCCGACAATCTGCATCAGGCCCCGGCGATCCTGGTGTTCTGCGCCAACCCGGCGTTCATGGCCATTACCGATGCCGGCCTCGACCGACCAAGCATGGTGGGCGGCGGCTCGGTGTACCCCGCCGTCCAAAATGCCATGCTCGCATGTGTGGCCGAAGGGCTTGGTTGCACCCTTACCACCCTGCACTGCAGGAACGAGTCGGCGGTGCAGGAACTGCTCGACATACCCACCGAGTGGGCCACCGTTGCCATGGTGCCCATCGGGTATCCGGTTCTCGGGGGCCACGGGCCGATCTCCCGCAAGCCTCCGGCCGATATGGCCTTCGCCGATCGATTTGGCCAGGAGTGGCCGGGCTAGCCCGCGTTTGCTGACGCCAGGTTGGTGATGGCGCTGATGATTGGGCCCCAGTACTGCTTGGGAAGGTCGTGGCCCATTCCTTCGATCTCGAGCAGTTCGGCATTGGGGAGCAGCTCGGCGGTTCGACGGCCGCCCGAGATGTCGAGGAGCGTGTCCTTGTCGCCGTGAATCACCAGCGATGGGGTTTGCACATGCGGAAGCAGGTCGCCTCGGTGGCCCGAGGCCACGATGGCGGCGTATTGCCGGTCGGGGCGGTTGGTGGCGCAACGCTCCCAGCTTTCGGTAACGAATTCGCGCACGAGCTCTTCGTCGTACCACTCGGGGCTGGCCCAGATCTTGCGATGCACAACATCTTGTTCGATGGCGTCGGCGATGTTGTCGGGCGGAGGGGTCATCAACGCTTCAAACGCTTCGTCGGTTGACTTGCCGAACTCGCGCTCGCCCGTAGCTGACATGATTGAGGTCATCGTGCGGACCCGGTCGGGATGTTCGATGGCCATCGTCTGCACGATCATGCCGCCCATCGAAACGCCGGCGATGTGCGCGGCATCGATGCCGAGATCATCGAGAACCGCCATGCCATCGGCCGCCATGTCGGACAACGTGTAGTCGTGGTCTTCTTCGGTCCTCGAGCTAAACCCCACGTCGCGGTTGTCGTACCTGATTACAAAGAACCCACGGTCGACCAAACCTTCGCAGAACTCGATGGGATAACTGTTGAGCTGACTCCCCAGACCGTTCACCAACAAAACGGCTGGTCCGTCGGCCTCGCCGAACGTTTCGTAGTTGATCGTGATGTCGGGTTTACCGCTTGAAGTGTGGGTTACTGAAGGCACGGCTACACCCTAGAACAGACGGGCTCGATTCGGCCACGGAAGTGGTCCTACGATGGCCGCATGGGATTCTCGAAAGACCTGCTCAGCCGAGACGAAGAGATTGTGCTCGATCTCAACCCGCACTGGTGGTATCTGGTGCCTGCGGGCGGCCTACTGCTGCTGGCCATCATCGTCGCCGCAGCCATCGTCATCTTCCTTGGCGGCCCGATCTCGCTCATCATCGCTGCCGTCTTTCTGGTGCCAGCGCTCATCAACTTCGCCACTGCGTTCCTCAAGTGGAACACCACCAACTTCGTCATCACCAACGAACGCATAATTTCTCGCGAGGGCGTGGCCGCAAAGAAGGGCATCGAGATCCCGCTCGACCGGGTCAACACCGTCTTCTTCAACCAGTCGGTCTTTGAACGGCTGATCGGCGCCGGCGATCTGGCCATCGAGTCGGCCGGCGAAGGCGGCCGACAAACCTTCTCCGACGTGCGCCGACCCAACCTCATCCAGGCCGAGATCTACCGGGTTATCGAAGACTTCGAAACCAACAAGCTCAACAAGCTCGCCAACGCATCGAGCGGTGGGCAACAAACCGAATCGATTCCCGACCAGATCAGCAAGCTCGACGCCCTTCGCCAACAAGGCGTGCTCACCGAGGAAGAGTTTCAGATGAAAAAGCAGCAACTCCTCGACCGCATGTAGCCCCGGCGGCGGGCCTGTCGGCAGAGCGAAGTAATGTGCTCGGCGTGGACACCCTTGACTTCGGCGAACCCGAACCCGGCAGCGCGTCAAACAACGCATCCGCGGCCCCGTCAACTTCCACCATCACCGCAAAAGAAATCGCCGACTCTCCCCTGCTGCGTTCGCTCAACCCCGAACAAATTGCGGCCGTCACCACCGATGCCAACCGGCTCTGCATCATCGCTGGCGCAGGTTCGGGAAAGACCAGGGTCCTCACCCACCGAATCGCCTACCGGTCCCACACCGAGGCCATCGACCCCCGCCGGGTGCTGGCCCTCACGTTCACCCGCAAAGCGGCCAGCGAACTCACCCGCCGACTCCGACAACTCGGGCTGCGCGACGATGTTTCTGCCGGCACGTTTCACGGCGTTGCCTATGCACAGCTCCGGGCCCGAGCGGCCGAAACCGGACGACGCGAACCGCAGCTTCTCGAACGCAAAGTGGGGTTCGTTTCGAAGCTGATTTCCCGAGGCGACGACCGCACCCAACCCTTCGACATCGTCACCGAGATCGAGTGGGCCAAAGCACGCCTCATCTCCCCCCAGAAATACGTTGATGCCGTTCGGTCCGCTGGTCGTCAACCAAACGTCGACCCACAACGGGTAGCCAACCTTTTCTCCGACTACGAGGAGAAGAAGAAGCGGATGGGACTGGTGGACTTCGACGATCTGCTTGGCCTCACCGCCAGCGAGCTGCGCCGCGATCGACGGTGGGGCGAAGCCCAACGGTGGCGTTTTCGTCACCTGTTTGTCGACGAGTTCCAAGACGTCAACCCGCTCCAGCTGGCGCTGTTGAAATCCTGGCTCAGTACCGAAGCCGATCTGTGCGTGGTGGGCGACCCTCGTCAGGCCATCTACGCCTGGAATGGTGCCGACTCCCGTTACATCAACGAGTTCGGCGATCACTTCGCCAATGCCCAGACCCTTACCCTTCGCCGAAATCATCGATCGACGCCACAAATTCTGGCGGCCGCCGAAGCCGTGCTTCCCACCGAGCTCGCCAACCTCGAACCGCTGTTGGCCACCCGTAACCCCGGGCCGGTGCCCATCATCACGGCATATGCGTCCGATGTCGACGAAGCCACCGGTGTGGCCCGAGCGGTTCGCGATGCCCGCCGCCCCGGCGACTCGTGGAGCAAGCAGGCCATCCTTACCCGCACCAACGGCCAACTCGCCCGATTCGAAGTGGCCCTTCGAGCTGCCGGCATTCCGTTTCGTACCCGAGCCGGAACCGATTTCCTCGACCGCCCCGAGGTAAAGAGCATCTTCGAGGATCTGGCCCACGCTCCGGACCTTCGCAGTGCAATCACCGATCTCGAACTTGAACTCGAGCCCGGCGCCGGTGACACCATTTGGAACGGCGACACCAGCGACGGCGGCCTTACTACCTCCGACGCCGACGATCTCGACCGTCACACAACCATCGGCATCCTCATCGATCTGGCCCGCGAGTTTCTAGTGCTCGACCCCGATGGTCCAGGTTCGCGCTTTGCGGGTTGGCTCCACACCGCCATTGGCAGCGACCGAGCCGGCAGCATCACCGACGCCGTCGAGCTGTCCACTTTTCACGCGGCCAAGGGTCTCGAATGGCCGGTGGTTCATGTGGCCGGCCTCGAAGCTGGTTATGTGCCGTTGGCGTTTGCCCGAACCACCGAGGCCCTCAACGAGGAACGCAACCTGCTCTACGTGGCGGCGACCCGGGCCGAACGAGTGCTGTCGTGCTCATGGGCACAACAGCGAACGTTCAATGCCAAGGCCACCGAGCGCGAACCTTCGCCATATCTCGACCAGCTCGCAGGGGCTGCAAACTCACCCACCATCGATCTTCGAGACGCTGCTGCTGGCCCGGGCTCGCTGCCCCAAAGTCCAAGCGAGAAACTTGCAGAGCTTCGAACGCAACACGCCTCCAACGCCCCAAGCGACGATGACGCCCATGCTCCCGATCCTCGACGCCAAGCGCTCGAGGCGTGGCGAGATCGACGCGCTGCCGGTTCGTCGGTAAAACCTGTCGCCATTCTCACCGACGAGCAGCTCGACGCCCTTCTCGCTGCGCCACCCGAGCAACTGGCCGGTATCGATGACCTTGTCACCGCCGGACTCCCACCGGTCAAGGCTCGTCGGTTCGGCAGAGCAATCCTCGACGCGCTAGCGCTCGACGCCTAGGACTTCGTCGCCAGCGAAACGCTCTGTGAGTCGTCGCCCGACCGGTCTCGGGGCATGGTAACCACGACGACGGTGGCGTCACACTGCTCGAGAACCGACTCGACGGTCTGGCCCAGAAACGGACGCCCGTCGACGCTGCGAAGCGTTGCGCCCAGCACCACCAGATCGGCTTCTTGTCGATCGGCGGTTCGCACGATGCCGTCGGCGATGGTGGCGCTTGAAATCACCGAGGTCTGCACCGAAGCCCCGTGCCCCTTGGCGGCGACCCGGGCTGCTTCGATAAGCCGGTCGGTGACATCGTCGCTGTCCGGCTCGTCGGAGCGGGAGAAGAGGTTCTTCAGCGGAAGGCCGGGCTGCGCGGGAACCACATGGCTCAGCAGAAGTTCGGTGCCGAGGTCCTCACTGATGCTGAACGCAATCTCTTGGGCTGCCTTCGACGACGCCGTACCGGTAACCGGCACCAACGCCCGGGTGAAGGCGCCCGGTAGCGGCCGGTCGATGTTGCGCGCCCGGCGAACGATGATGACCGGCACCGTGGTGGTCTGCAGCAGCTCGTCGACCATGGGCGACAACAGACCGCCATCGTGATCGACAGCGACGCCGACAACGATCGCCCCGTAGCCAAGCTTTGCTTCGGCGGCGATCTCTGCCGCAATACTCTTGGCGGAAACGCTCTTAGCAGAAATGCTCTTGACGGAGTTGCTGCCCGAGCTGCTGGGGCCGGAAATCTGTCGATGCTCGATGGAGCGCTCATACAGCACGTTGCGCAGCACGGTGATGTCAACCTCACTCGACTGGGCGTCGCCGGCACCGGTGGCGACCGACATCACGCTCACTGGCGCCTCCGGCGGCCAGGAAAACTGCAACACCTGCGCAGCGGCAATCGAGGCCGGCCCCGACATCGACGGCAGCAGGATGCGATCGGCCTTGACCACCAGGTTGCGGGCCAGCGCTTCTTCGCGCTCGAGACGCTCTTGCTCATCCTCCGAACCGAGCCAGTCGCGCACCACATAGCGAAGCGATACCGATGCCACCACCGTGGTGACCATCGGGACAAGGACGATGACGGTGTAGGCGGTGTCGTTGAACACGCCGAGCCCCAGCGCCACGGTGGCGATAACGATTTCGAGAGCTCCACGAGCGTTGAGTCCGGCGCCCAGGGCGGTTCCGGCTCGCTTCGACTGCCCCGCAGCAATGGCTCCGGTGTAGGCCCCAACAAACTTTGCAATCAACGCGATGGCCAGCACGACTGCCGCCCACAGCAATGCCTCGCTGTTGTTGAGCAAGCCCAGGTCGACCCGAAGACCAGCGGTGGCAAAGAACACCGGAGCAAAGAAGACACTGGTCAGCGATTCGAGATGATGAAGTACCTCGGGGTTCTGGAACCGCGAACGGTTGAGCACCACGCCAGCAACAAAGGCTCCGAGCACCGCCTCAACACCCAGGTATTGGGTGACGACGCCAAAAAGAAGCATCGTGAGCACCGCCACGGTGAGTGCGCCGGTGACGTCGCTTCCAGAGCGCAGAAAGTTGCGAAGACTGTTATCGACAACCCGTTGACCAACGGTGAACGCCAGCGCAGTGAAGAGCGCCAGGCCACCCAGGGTCTTTCCGAGCGCAACCACGTCGAACCCGCCCGACGAAGCAAGACCGGCAAAGATCGCTAGCAGCACCCAGCCAGCAACATCGTTGGCCATACCGGCGGCCACCGTGATCTGGCCAAAGTCTCGGCGCATAAGACCCAGCTCGGACAAGATCTTGGCGATAACGGCCAGCGACGACACACTCAGCGCCAACGCAACAAAGAGCGCAAAGGTAGTTCGGTTTCCGCCATCGCCTTCGAGTCCGAGCCCCAAGAATCCGTCGGGCAACAGATACCCAACCCCGAGTCCGCCGAAGAACGGCACAACAAGGCTGAACGCGGTCACCAAGATCGCAGCTCGGCCGAGCTTGGTGATGAGCGCGAGATCGGTCTCGAAGCCGGTCACCACCAGGAGCAGCGCGACCCCGACCCACGAAATGGCAAGCAACGCAGCCGAGCCGGCCTCGTCACCGGGAAGGAACTCTTCAAACCCGTGAGGCCAGAGCTTGCCGAACACCGACGGCCCGAGCACCAGGCCGGCACCCAGTTCGCCGATAACCGACGGGAGCCCGACACGGCGCATCAGCGCGCCGAGGAACCGGGCGAGCCCGACCAGCACCAGTAGCTGCACCCAAAAGATCAGCAGGGCGTGTTCTTCTATGGGGATGAGCATGGGTGGGCCGACCGTAGCCGCCACATGCCACTTCAGACGGACTGGACCGAGTTGCTACCTAATATCTATAAGCACGGGTGCGTGATCGCTTGGGTCTTTGCCTTTTCGCGCATTGCGTTCGACAAGCGCACGTTGGGTTCGGCTGGTTACCGATTCGCTGGTGAGGAGCAGATCGATTCGCATGCCGAGCCGTTTATGGAAGTTTCCGCCTCGGTAATCCCACCAGCTGTACAAGCCGGCTTCGTCGTGGTGCAGGCGGAACACGTCGTCGAGACCCCAGTCGAGAAGCGCCTGAAGGCGATCGCGTTCGGGTTGGCTGCCGTGGGTGGCCCCCACCAATACCTTGGGGTCATAAACATCACGGTCATCGGGGGCGATGTTGAAGTCGCCGACGATGCAGAGATCATCGGCGGGTGATGCGTTCTGATCGAGATCGGCGGCCAGGCGGTCGAGCCAGGCCAGCTTGTACTGGTAATGATCGTCATCGAGCGACCGGCCGTTGGGCACGTAGCAGCTGGCGATTCGGACCCCACCGCAGGTGGCCCATACGATTCGGGCATCGACATCAGGATCCCCGCCGTCGGCGAACCCAGGTCGGGCATCGTCCAGACCCACCTTGCTGAGGATGGCCACACCGTTCCATTGGCCTTGACCATGATGGACCGATTCGTAGCCGGCTTCGGCGAATCGATCGTGAGGGAACGCATCGTCGGCAAGCTTGGTTTCCTGGAGACACAGAACGTCGGGCTCGAACAGCTCAAGCCACTCAAGTGTCCGGTCGATCCGAGCGTTCAAGGAGTTCACATTCCAGGTAACGATTCGCACCCGACGGAAACTAGACGACAGCGGCCGTGTGGACTGCGTTCGGCTTTTCGGCCGACCGTTACAGACTTTTAACAGTTCGCCGATAGGAATTTTGGCACTGGTCACAAAGCCGGTGCGCAGAGCACCTAGGGTTGCATCGTGACAGACGTACAACGTCCCTCAGCAGTTGGCCAGAACGCTTGGCTCGTCGATGAAATGTACGAGCAGTATCTCGCCGATCCGACATCGGTCAGTGCCTCATGGCAGGACTTTTTCGCCGACTACGGCAATCAGACCAACGGTGGCCTCGGAGCAGCAAACACCATGGCCGCGGCCGCTACTGCGCCCGTCGTACCCGCTCCCTCGCCAACCGCCGCTGCACCGGCGAGCGCTCAGCCCGCCGCCGCCGCACCAGCCCCGGCGCCAGCCGCGAAACCGGCACCGCCAGCAGATCCCGACGGCGAACCGCTTCGTGGCGCTGCCGCTCGCATCGTGGCCAATATGGAAGCCAGTCTGGGAGTTCCCACGGCCACCAGCTTTCGCGAGGTTCCTGCCCGGCTCCTCGAAGTAAACCGCAAAATCATGAACGGGTACCTCACCCGTACCCGCGGCGGAAAGATCAGCTTCACCCACATCATCGGCTATGCCGTCGTGCGAGCGATCTCCGACGCCGTGCCCGCAATGAACGCCAGTTACCTCGAAGATGCCGAGGGCAAGCCCCGCATCGTCCGCCACGAACATGTCGGGCTTGGTATCGCTGTCGATGTTCCCAAATCCGACGGCAGCCGCACACTCATGGTGGTCAACGTGCGCGACGCCGACACGCTCGACTTCCGTGCGTTTGTCGACCGGTACGAAGAGGCCATTCGCAAGGTCCGCGACAACAAGCTCACCCCCGACGATTTCGCCGGCATCACCGTAAGCCTTACCAACCCCGGAACCATCGGAACCGTGCAGTCGGTGCCCCGCCTCATGCCCGGCCAGGGCCTCATCGTTGGCATGGGCACCATCGCCTACCCCACCGAATTCCAAGCGGCCGACCCAGGCACGCTCGCCGACCTTGGTATCTCCAAGATCACCACCGTTAGCTCCACCTACGACCACCGCATCATTCAGGGTGCCGAGTCGGGGTTGTTCCTCAAGAAGGTGCACGAGCTTCTTCTGGGCGAAGACGACTTCTATGTCGATCTTCTCCGCTCGCTTGGCGTGCCCTACGAGGCCGTCAAGTGGCGCAAGGACACCAACTTCGCCGACCGCGACGAAGCAATGATCGAAAAGCAGAGCCAGGTTGACTCGCTGGTCAACGCCTACCGGTCACGAGGCCACCTCATCGCCGACCTCGATCCGCTGACCGCCAAAGAGCCCGACATGCACAGCGAGCTCGACCCGGCAAGCTACGGCCTGACCATCTGGGATCTCGAGCGTGAATTCCTCACCCACGGCCTGATGGGCACCGACGTTGGCGCAAAGGGTCAACGGCACAAGCTTGCCGACCTGCTCGGCATTTTGCGAGACGCGTACTGCCGAACCATCGGTATCGAGTACATGCACATCACCGGCTACGAAGAGAAGGCCTGGATCCAGGACCAGCTCGAGGGTGGCTCCGATGCGCTTTCTGCCGACGAGCAGCTGCATATCCTTGGTCGCCTCAACGCCGCTGAAGCGCTCGAGAAGTTCCTCGCCACGAAATACGTCGGCCAGAAGCGATTCGGAATCGAAGGCGCCGAAAGCACCATCCCGCTCCTCGACGCCCTTCTCAGTGCCGCCGCCGACGACTCGATCCAGGAAGCCGTCGTTGGCATGGCCCACCGGGGCCGACTCAACGTGCTCGTCAACATCGTCGGCAAGGACTACGAGGATCTCTTCGAAGAATTCGAAGACACTGTCACCGAAGACGCCGTGCAGGGTTCGGGCGACGTCAAGTATCACCTTGGCCAGACCGGAACCTTCTCGAGCCCGGCAGGCAACAAGGTCATGGTGGAGCTGGCGGCCAACCCCAGCCACCTCGAAGCGGTCGACCCGGTCGTGCTCGGTATGACCCGGGCCAAGATGGACCAGATCATTCCGCCCGGAAACTACCCCGTACTGCCCGTGTTGATTCACGGTGATGCCGCTTTTGCCGGCCAGGGCGTGGTTGCCGAAACCCTTAACCTCTCGCAGGTCAAGGGCTACAAGGTTGGCGGTGCGGTTCACGTCATCATCAATAACCAACTCGGCTTCACCACCGCACCTCACGCCGCTCGCTCCAGCGAGTACCCCACCGACGTCGCCAAGATGGTGCAGGCACCGATCTTCCATGTGAACGGCGACGACCCTGAAGCATGTGTCCGGGTTGCCCGCCTGGCATTCGAGTACCGCCAGAAGTTCAACAAAGACGTCGTGATCGACATGGTTTGCTACCGCCGCCATGGCCACAACGAAGGCGACGACCCCAGCTACACCCAGCCGCTCATGTACCGGGCTATCGAGGCCCGCCGTTCCGTGCGAAAGCTGTATGTCGAATCGCTTGTGAAGCGCGGCGACTTCACCATCGAACAGGCCGAAGAGGGCCTCGACGATTTCCAGTCGCAGCTGCAAGAAGCACTCACGGAAACGCGCGAGAGCGCACCGACCGAAGCTCGTTTTGCCGCTGAACCGCCGGCACCCACCGGCGTGCTCCCCCATATTGACACCGGCACGTCACGGGCAACGCTCGATGCCGTGTACTCGGCGCTCAACACCGTTCCCGAGGGCTTTACCATCCATCCCAAGCTGGCCCGCCAGTTCGAAACCCGCGACAAGATGTTTCAGGGCGGCGAAGTCGATTGGGCACTGGCCGAAGCAATGGCCATTGGTTCGCTGCTCCACGAAG
The DNA here is from genome assembly GCA_938023735.1 of uncultured Acidimicrobiales bacterium. Lineage (GTDB taxonomy): Bacteria > Actinomycetota > Acidimicrobiia > Acidimicrobiales > SHLQ01 > CALLQB01. The sequence continues at coordinate 972 of CALJDK010000192.1, read as the reverse complement.
GCACCTCGGTGCGAATCTCGGGGCAGGACTCACGGCGCGGTACGTTCTCGCACCGCCACTCGACACTGGTCGACTACGAGACTGCCGACGAGCACATCCTGCTCGACGCCATGCGGAACAACTCAGAGTTCTGGATCTACGACTCGTTGCTGTCGGAATACGCTGCCCTCGGTTTCGAGTACGGCTACGCCCAAGCCAACAAAGATGTCCTCACGGTGTGGGAGGCCCAGTTCGGCGACTTCGTCAACGGTGCCCAGATCATCATCGACCAGTTCATTGTGGCCGCCGAAGACAAGTGGAACGAAACCACCGGCCTCGTCATGCTTCTACCCCATGGCTCCGAGGGCCAGGGCCCCGAGCACTCGTCGGGTCGCATGGAGCGGTTCCTGCTGTTGTGCGCGGAAGACAACATTCAGGTTGCCAACGCCACCACCGGCGCCCAGTTCTTCCATCTGCTGCGCCGCCAGATGCTGCGCGATATTCGCAAGCCGCTCATCGTGTTCACGCCAAAGTCGCTGCTGCGCTCACGCGAGGCCCGCTCGAACATCGACGAGCTCATCAGCGGTTCGTTCCAGGAGCTGCTCGACGATCCGGGCATCACCGACCCCACATCGGTAGAGCGGCTTATCTACTGCTCGGGCAAGGTTTCCTACGACGCCATGGCCAAGCGAGACGAGATCGGCGCCAACGTGGCGATTATCCGAATCGAACAGCTCTATCCATGGCCGGCCGAGCGTAGCCATGAGATCTTGGCCAAGTACTCCAATGCCAAAGAAATCGTGTGGCTCCAAGAGGAGCCCGAGAACATGGGCGCATGGAACTTCGCCAAGGGCCGACTGTTCGAAGAACACCGTGACCACCGGGTGAAGCGCATCAGTCGCTTCGAGTCGGGAAGTCCGGCAACCGGGTCATCAACCATCCACAAGCAGGAGCAAGCACAGCTTCTCGAGAAGGCGTTCGCCCCGCTCGACT
>CALJDK010000191.1 GCA_938023735.1 uncultured Acidimicrobiales bacterium | reverse complement strand
GGGGCCGACTTCTTTGTCACGAAACCGCTTAACGCAGCTGCGCTCATGGCTATCTGTGGGCAGGTTCCCTCGCTCTACCATCGATCCACAAGCGATGGCAGGGTGACATTTGTTCGACAGTGAAGCCCGTTCGACAGCTGTTGTAGAGTCCGACCATGCAGGCTGCTGTTGTTTCGTGCCGAGAATTTCTCCGGAACGAAACGTCCGACGCCCACCTTGCCACCGACACCCGGCTGAGCAGCGCCGCCGACCTTGCTGACACCGCTGGTTACGCGCTGTTCCTTCAGGTGATGGGGCTTACGCTGACCAGGTTCGGTGCCGACCTGGATTCGGCTGACCGCTCCGCCGGACTCTCTGCCCGCAGCGCCGCGCTCGTCGGGCACATCGACGACGACCTCGACGTCTGTGGAGCCCAGTTTCAGAAGCCCAAAGCGGCCGCTGGCCACACCGGTTGCCATTCGTTTGCGGCAGGAGTCGGCTACGCCCTTGAGGGTTCAGCCCTCGGCGCCGAGGTCCTGCGACGTCGAGTGCTGACGGGTTCCCGCCCCGGTGTCTCGACCCGCTATTTCGATGCGCTGCGCGACAATCGGCGAGACCGATGGCGTCGGTATTGCATCTGGCTCGACGGCATCGACCGAACACCTGAGGGACGCAACGAAGCCGCACGGGGCGCAGCCGACGTGTTTCACTACATCAACCAGTGCCTGGATCGAGCTCATGAATACACCTGACGTCCCGCTTGAAGATCGACTCGAGGCCGAACGACTGGCTATCGAAAACTGCGAGTCGATACCGATCAATACGGTTGGCACGATTCAGCCCGTTGGTTTCCTGTTGGCAACCGATATGCGCGCCGAAGAGATCACCCATGTCTCAGAGAACATGAGCGAGCTGGCGGGAACCACCCCATCACAACTGCTCGGCACTTCGCCATCAACGCTGTTGGGTTCTGAAACCGTTCATGCGATTCGGAACATCGCAGGTCACAGCACCATCCGATCTCAACGCGAGTATGTGACCACAACACCAATTGGCGATGCAGATCATGAATTCGACATTTCGATGTATGCGGCAAACCACCGGCTCATCATCGAGCTTCAGCCTCATGTCGTCGAAGGAAGAAACCCGGCAAGCGCAGTTTCGGCCGCAAAACGAATCATCAACTTGCTGTCACAAACCGCTTCGGTCGACGAACTGCTCGAGTTAGCCGTCGACCATCTGCGTCACTTCTCGGGATACGACCGACTCAAGGCCTACCGATTTTTACCCGACGGTGCCGGCGAAATAGCGGCCGAGTCACGCAGTGCAACCGTTGATTCGTTTTTGGGCCTCCGCTTCCCAGCGGTCGATATCCCCGAGTCCGCCCGAGCGCTCTATGCCAAAACACCGATCCGGGTCATCTCGAGCGTCGATGCACCAGCCTCCCCAATCGTGTCGAGCGACGAGTTAGGCGAACCGCTCGATCTTGGGTTGGCCGTACTTCGCGGATGCATCCCGGTGCATACCCAGTACCTCCACAACATGGGTGTCCGAGCAACGCTGTCGGTGCCGATCGTGGTCGGTGGAGAAATGTGGGGCCTGTTTGCGTTCCATCACTACGAAGATCGTGCGCCCAGTGCCATGACCACGTTGTCTCTGGAGCTTCTCGGTCGGTCGCTTTCGATGATGATCGAAAGCCACATCGAGCGCGATGAGGCCGACCGACGCCGCAGCGCCACAGCTCTTGCATCGTCATTCTTCGTAATGGACGACAGCCCAGAGGGCTTTGCGGCTCATTGGGATAGTGCAAAGAATGACCTCATTGACCTGATCGATTGCGATGGGGTTGCCCTGGTAGGTCGACTCGACGTGCTCGCTTCAGGAAGCTGCCCTCCGCACGACGCGATCAGGGAGAGCGTCAATGCCATGATGCGCGGATCCGACGACGATCGATCACCGATTGCCTTCACCGGACTCTCGACCGAGTTTCCAACAATCGACGATCTCGATGGGGGCGCCCTGGTTCTTCGAAAGCCGATTCCCTTCGTCGACGCAATCGTCTTCTTCCGTGATCCACTTCACCAGCAAATTCGGTGGGCCGGACAAACGACAAAGGACATCGAAGTAGTCGAGGCCGGGCTTCGTCTCGTCCCTCGCGCTTCGTTTGAGGAGTATCTCGAGTCGATCGAAGGCCACTGCGAAGACTGGAGCTATCAAGACATCCAGATGGCCGACGCGCTTCAGCTCGCGTTCCATCGTGCGCAATCTAGCGGAGAACTCCAAGTTGCTCATCGCGATCGGCTTGGACTCATGGTTCGTGAACTGAACCATCGAGTGCGAAACATTTTGGCACTCGTGAGTTCGCTCATGCGCCAAAGCGAGGCCGGCGCCGCAACGGTTGAGGACTTCGTTTTGACGCTCGGCGATCGAATCTCGGCACTCGCAGGAGCCCACGACCTGCTCACCCAGAACGAGTGGCGCCCGGTTCAACTCGTCGATCTTGCCGCTAGATCACTGAAGCCGTACCTCGTCGATAGTCCGACTCGCATCGACGTGAGCGGACCGGCTTTTGCGGTGACACCCGACGTCGCCCACATTCTCGTTCTGGTGCTCCACGAGCTGGCCTCCAACGCGGCAAAGTACGGTGCCCTCAGTGTGCCTGAGGGTCGAGTAGCGCTCGCCTGGGAGCTCGGGAGCGAAGAACTCACGATCACGTGGCAGGAAACCGGCGGCCCAACGGTTCTCAACGAGCCCGCTGAAGGGCTTGGCACCTCTATCATCCGTAACGCTCTGGCATTCGAATTCAACGCCCGAAGCACGCTCGCGTTCGAGCCATCAGGCGTAAGTGCCGAGTTCATACTTCCCTGGACCGTGATAACGCTCGCAAACTCAAGCGAAGTCCCCACAACGGATGTCCGCGAACGAGCCACCGCCATGACCGAATCGCTTCAACTGCTCATCGTCGAGGATGACTTTCTTATCTCACGAGAAACAGCGTCGACCGTTACTCGTTTTGGGCTCCCGAAGCCGATGGAAGTCTCAAGCGTGACCGCTGCTCTGCAAGCGATCCGCGAGAACGTGTTCGACCTTGTGCTGCTCGACGCGAATCTCAGCGGCGAATTCAGCGGCCCTGTAGCCACAGAACTTGGAAACCTGAACATCCCATTTGTGTTCATCACTGGTTATGGCAGCCAGGATCAAGAGCTGCAACCATTTGCCCACCGACAAATCCTCACCAAACCACTTCGTGAGGACCGTTTGCGGCAAGTTGTCGCAGAGGTCGCTGAAGAAAAGGCATCGCTGTGACAGAGCAACCTCATCGGGTACTGATCGTCGAAGACGACTTCGACCTGGCCAAGCAGTGGTCGAACTACTTGGATTCGTTCGGCTACAGCTGCGACCTTGCCGGAAGCCGGGCCGAAGCCGAACTGCTGTGTCAAACAAAGCAGTACGACGCCTTCATCGTTGACATGTTCTTCAAAGATGCCGACGGCAATCTCTCTGGGGATGGTGGGCTCACCTTCATCACGCACCTGCGGCTCCCCAGCCTGGCCGATACACCCAGGTGGGGCGAGCGTGTACCGATCATCACGGTCAGCGGATCAGACGGAATCGTCGATGCGCTCGGCCATGCCCGCAACGCTGGCGCCGACCGGACCTTCAAGAAACCGGTAGCTCCCGAAACCCTTCTCAACGCGCTCTACGAGCTCATCGGGCACAAGTCCAGCAACGGATAACTGTGATGGTGGTCCTTGCTGGTAGGTGCGATGGTTTAGTTGGTTGTTTCTAGGGCGACGATTGCGTTGGCGAAGTCGGTTTCGTTGTGAACGAGGTTGTGGAACTCGATGAGGTCGTCGTGGCAGATGACGAGACCGTTGCGGATTTCTTTGAGTTCGGCCGGTAGGTGCCAGGGTTCGAAGTGGATACCGGCGCCGGTCAGGATCTCGAAGGTTTTCGGGTCGGATTCGCGAACGGAGATCATCTTGCAGCTGGTGCAGGTGAACCGGTATTCGGCGTGACCGGTTTCGATACAGATACGACCTCGGAGATCAGCGATGGTCAGATCGATATCGCCGCATTGGGGACAGGTAACCCGCACTTGTGTCATCGGGACCTATCGGACGGTGTCTGCGGTGTGTGGATGGGTCGTTGACCCCGAGATGATGATCCGAACGTCCTAGGTCGACCGCTTCGCCATACCCGACCTGCTCCCAATTTTGGGATGCGTGGTTAGTCGGCCGCATCGGATAGGTCGTTACCAAGCCCATGACCACAACTTCGGCGGGCCCTCAAACACCGAGCCAAACCAGTACCGACCAGTTCGCAAAGCGGATCGTGATGATCGACGATCAAGCGACCTACACCGAAGGGCTAGCTCTAGCGTTCGGAATGCAAAGCGACCTCGAAGTTGTCGGCCGGGCAACCTCAAGCGTTCAAGGCGTCGACATCGCACTCAAAATCCAGCCCGACCTGGTGCTCTGCGACTACCGAATCCCTGGCGAAGCAAACGGCGTCGAATGCGCAGCCCGACTCCGAGAAAACGGCTACGACGGCGAAATTGTCATCCTTACCGGCTTCGCCGCGCCCCACATCCACGACGAAGCCAAGGCGCTCGCCAACGTCAAGGTTCTTAGCAAAGACCTTTCGGTCATCGACCTTGTCGAGAACCTCACCCAACCCAGACCAGCCGCCCCCACCACCGGCAACCGCCAACAACCGGTTCGCCCCACCCTCCCCGCCCAGCCAAAGCCGCGTCGAGTGCTACTTGTCGCCGTTTTGCTTACGGCCTTAGCCGCTGCACTCGCCTTCGCCGCCATCTTCCAGCCAACCAATCAACAAACCCAGATTGGGCTCGAGCGGCCCTTCGTCATCATCGACGGCACCGAACCAACAAGGGTCAGCATCACCATCGGCGACTCCCCCACCAACACCTTCACCCCAGCGAACCTCCCCGCAACCATCGCAATCAACCCCACCACCGACACCACCATCACTGTCACTATCGCGAACACAACCAACACCAGCAGCTGCGCAATCGGAACCAACCACCACATCCAAATCACCCAAACCAAGAACCAGACCACCACAACCTGCACTGGCACGCTCCAATAGGGGAAGCATGTCGATTCCCAGCCGCCGATCGCTGCAGCTACTCAGCAAGCGACACCTGACCAAAAGCTAAAAGAGGGGGCCGTCGAGTGTGAGGGTTCGCCGGCTGAACCGCCAACCATCGGACGTCCGAACTACCTCGTCGTTATACCGACCGGTTTGCACCGCCGTGGGCGTATCGCCGGCTTTCACGTTGGACAGGTAGGCCCGCAGCGACGCGGTGTCGCCGTCGCCATCGACCCACACGTTCTGCACGATATGGCGACCACCTGGCATCACCTGTGGAAACACCGAACTGTTGGCGGTGATCTCCTCTTTCCCCACACTCTGCACCATGTCGACGATCTCAAGAACGCCATCGTCGGTGAACAGCGACGCAACCGCAGCGCCATCGCCATCGTCCATATGGTGGCAGTACGCAGCTGCCAACTGCTGAATCGCAACGACATCATCAGAACTCAAAGCCATGTCGGCGATAGTACTCGGCGTTCGTTCTGTCTCTATTGTCTATTCGCTATTCTCGGTGCCGCCGTCCGGGCGGGTGCGCCCAGCATTGTTTCACTACGAACAGAACCGTCGATCGTCCTACATGTTCTTCTTTCAGCTTCCGCTCTCAGAACAGGTAGTGCCCTACGACGAATGGAACTACATACGCGAACTTTGGAAGCAGTGGTCTCCAGGATTCGACGGTGCTGCCGAGATCGACCGATTCATTCAATCGGCGACACCGGAAGGCCACCTCGCTGCGATTCTCGGGTATTACCGAGCCACATTTCAGCCCGAACTGAACGCGCCAGAGTTTGCCGAATGGAACGACGCCAGCACCGACGGTCCGCCACAACCCACCCTGTACCTGCACGGCAAGAACGATGGTGCATTGGCGCAGATCTGGCCGATGGGCTCGAGGCAGAACTTGCTGAAGGATCAAAGGTTGTCGTCTTTGACGACCTGGGCCACTTCCTCCACCTGGAAAATCCGACGCTCGTGAACGAGACGATCATCAGCTTTCTGACGGCGTGATGTAGCTTGACGCCCGGAATCTTGGTTTGACTCATAGTGTTTACCTATGGATGGCGAGCATGACAAACAATGAGCCCTCGACGCTCCAGGTCGACGCGTGGGTCGAGGAGCTGTTTCGGGCGCATATCGATTCGGTCTTCAACGTTGCCTACCGGGTCCTTTGGAGCCGGGCCGACGCCGAGGACGTCGTCCAAGCCTCGTTCCTCAAAGCCTTTGGCCGTTTGCACCAGCTCGAAGACCCATCGCGCGTGCGGCCATGGCTGCTCCAGATCGCGTACCGAGAAGCAATCACCGTTCTTCGCCGACGCCGCGATGTGCCCACCGACCCGGCATCAATCCCCGAGCAAGCCTCGACCCATCCGGCCCCCGATGACATTGCCATCTCAAACGAAATTGCCGGGCTGATCTCCTCGGCGCTGTCGAAGCTCGATCCGAACGAGCGCATGGCTGTTGTGTTGCGCGACATCGAGCGGCTGCCAATGAGCGAAGTTGCCGATGTCTTGGAGATCGGCCTGTCGGCAGCAAAGATGCGGGTCCATCGGGGCCGTCAATCATTGCGAGTTCTTCTCGAGAATCAGGACGTGTTGTGATGAAGTGCGAAGAGGTCGCCGAACGGTTGACCGACCTTATGGAGGGCGATCTCTCCGAGTCCGAAGAGGCCGCTGCGCTCGAACATCTTGCAACGTGCGCAAGCTGCGAGGTTGTGCTTGCCGAAACCCGGTCGGTTGCCGAGCTAGCTCAGCAACACGGACGAACCGACCTTAGTGATGAAGACAAGGACCGGATGCTCTCATCGGTCGTCGAAGCTCTTGCCGACCCTCAAACCGGTCCTAGCGAGTCCGCATAAAAATCGTCGAGGCGCTAGTTCCGCCCAGACTTCAGCCCAGGGATCAGCTTTGGTGTCGACGATGCATACGCCGCGTACCCCGGGTAGCGGTCGCGGAGCTGGCCTTCTTCCCATGCCGACTTACGGTCGAAGAACACAAAGGTGGCCGCAGCAACGGCAAGCTTGATGAAGCTCCCGGATCCGAGCGTCATGCCTACAACGACCGCAAGGACTCCGGTGTAGATCGGGTGACGCACGATTCCGTACAGGCCGGAAGTCTTCAGCTCGCCGGCCTTGGTGGGCACCGGTGTCGGCGTCAGTGCTCGTCCGAGGTTGAGAGCGGCGATGGCAATCAGCGCCAAGCCTCCGAAGAAAAACACAGTTGCGACGGCCTTAAGGAACCCAGGGGTTGTCCAATCGTCGCCGCCGGGAAGAAGCACAAGAGCCACAAGAAGCACGGCCTGTCCCGCCACCCAGAGCCAACCGGTCATTTCGCGACTCATTGCTTCGCCGCCCGGACCGCATCGACAAGCTCGTCGACGCTCGGCCGATCATCGGGACCTTCGCCCCAGAATCCGTAGACAAGCTTTCCGTCGGGGCCGACGACAAAGTCGCCACCGAGTTGCAGCGTGTCCTCGGTGGGCTTTCGCAAACCAGCAAGACCGCTTTCACGAAATATCTCGACGTAACGTCGCATCATTTTGACACCATAGACGCGTGCGACAGACCCGCGACCGAGTCCGAATGCCCGGTACGAAGCCCGGGTCGGATCGGTAAGAATGGGGAACGCCACGTCGTCGCCGTAGGAATAGGTTTCGAGATTTTCGGGATCGGTAAAGGTAACAAGAACCACATCGGTCGTCTCACCAAGTTCAGCCAGTCGATCGCTCACGGCGACCGCGTGTGCTCCGCACGGCAGTCAATGAATATGGCGATGGAAAATGAGCACGACGAATCGGTCGCGGTGATCAGCCAAGCGCCACGGCGACCCGTCGACGTTGGCCAACTCGATGTCGGGTGCGGCGGCGCCCACCCTTGGTCTATCGATCATGAGACACCGAGGGCTTCGATGTTCCTACGCCTCGACGGTTTTGCGGGTTCCGGTCTTGAGAACTTTGTAGATCGGGCACCATCCCACAGCGCCGGTCACGGTCAAGATGAGGCCGGGAATGATGGCGACCACCGCGATGGCACCGCTAAGAACAGTGAAGCCTGCGATGAGGAGCGCGACTCCGACCACGAGGCGGAAGATCCGGTCTCCGTTGGATTCGTTCATGGTGATTTCTCCTGCGTGTTGTTTGTTGTACAGGCTGCTAAAGGGCCTGTATTCCATATGACGCGCCACCGACCGGAACGGTCACAAGTTCTTTCGATCCGCTGCTATTTCTTGCGGAACCGGCTCAGCAAACTCTCCGGTTTGGGCGGCGGGTCGCACTGACAACGATCGGCCGTTGCAACGTCGGCGAGAATCTGGTCGACGTGTTTGCCGCATCCGGTCCAACCGGGTTTGGCGCACTGGGGACAGGTCCGTCTTTGACACATTTAGCTAGGAAGTTGGTACCTAGGAAGCAATGAGTGCTTCGAGGCGGTTGGTGAGTTCTTCTTCACCGAGCGCACCGACGTTCACCTCGACAGTGCCGTCATCGTTGATAAACGCGAAGGCCGGTTGATCGGAAACACTGAGCTCCGACCAGATGGTTCCCTCGGCGTCGATGAGGTGATCGAACGCTCCGACACCAGTTTCGTCGACGAAGTCGGCCATAGACTCAACATCGTCGGATCGGCTGGGCAAACCAAGAAAGACAACTTCGTCACCCAGTTGGGATTGTACCGCTGCGACCGCAGGGGCTTCGTTACGACAGCGGACTCACCAGGGAGCCCAGAACCAGACAACGACGTCCTGGCCGGCAAGGTCGTTGGTATCGAACTGACCGCCCGAAACCGTGTTGCCGACGAGTTGAGGCAGGCCCGGGCCGCCGGTGGCTTGCTCTGCGCCCTCTGCGCTCTCGGCGGTTTCGCCGGCAGGAGCTGCCTCGTCGGTGGCGGCTGAGCCGCACGCTGATGCGAACAATGCCAAGCTCAGTGCTGCTGCACCAAGGCGGCTTGATCGCTTGGATCTGCTGGACATTTGGGGGGACTCCCGATTTCTGCGTGTTCTTTGTGTTTCGCTGAAGCTCTGTGAGCTAGGTGATCAGACCGAAGCGGTGGTCTTGACCTCTTCGACGGTCTCGATGACGGGCGGGGTCTTCTTGCGGGCGATGAAGCCGCCGACGATGATCACGGCGTTCACTGCCAAGAATGGGTAGCCGAGCAGCTCGGCCCGGGAAAGCATGCGTCCGAAGATGCCGACTTGGGTGCTGAACCAGCCCGACACATTGGCTTGCAGGTCGCCCACGAATCCGTTGACCGAGTCGAGGAATGGCCACACACCATCGCCAAGCGGCCACTCGTTGAGGACCTGGAGTTCCCAGATGCCATAGCCAATCGAGTACGGCCCAACGATGAGCAGCAAGATGGCCGAGAGGAAGTTGATCTTGGGAAGGATCGATTGGAACTTGCCGACCAGGCCGCGCTTTCCGAGGGCGACGAACAGGGTGATCATGGTGGCGAGAAGCCCCATGCCGAGCCCGTAGCTCACGAGCGCACCAAGGCTCGAGAAGAATCCGCCTTCGCCGGCAATGCTCGACGAGTTGACGGCGGTGATGAACAGGCCAAGCGTGCAGGTGAGTGATGCGGTGGCGTAGGACATGCCGAACAGGTACATCGAGACGAACGAGCTCGAGCCACCACCCTTTTGCATCTTGGGGATCTTCAGCGTCAGCACGAAGCCGCGAAGCATGGCGACACCGAGAATGAACAGGCCAATACCCAACGCAATATTGAAGTAAGGAAGCTTGCTTGCTACCGCCGACTGCAAACCGCCGAAGATAAGCCCGAAGATGCCAAAGACCGTGAGCATGCCCAGCGTCATCGCGAGTCCAACACCCTGAGCACGGTTGAGGGCAACCCACTTGCTCGGCGAGCCATCTTCCTGGCCGAGGAAGAAGCCCAGGTACGCCGGGAGCAAGCCAAAGCCGCAGGGGTTAAGGAGGGCAACCATCCCGACCCCGAAAGCAAACGCATTGAAGAAAGTCATTGAAACAAGTCCTGTGATCGAGCCGACCGATTCGGCTGCGGGTATCTCTCGCGAACCCCGGCAAACAATCTCACATTCCATGACGCGCCCACTCGGTGGCCGGTCACAAGAATCTCAAGCTTGTCGGAAAAACCTGATCGCGCTTCCCCACCTAAGCGGCTGCGATGGGCCAAAAGTTCCGGATGGCTGTTTGAGAAATCCGCCACGTCGAAGCCTCCGCCAGCACGGTGCGCATCATGTTCTCCAAAGAGTCGAATACCTCTCCATGTCGGCTTTCGCCTGCCGATCGTGAGGGTATCGATGGGTACGGCACCAAGATGTTTGTCAGAATTTTGCCGATCTCTGCCGCACAAAGGCCACAACCAGGGTTCACAATGAAGTGGTGCAAGAACCGGAACAGTCGCGCTACGAGCAGGTAACCCGCCGAGCGGTTCTCCGCGCTTCGCTTGCTGTCGGAACGGTCGCTCTCGTGCCAGGCCTTGCGTGTGGAAACCGGGATGAAGAAGTCTTTGCTGGTGCTCGAACCGAGCTGGGTCCGTCAACCACCTCGTCGACTACCAGCTCATCAACTACTGCCCCGGCAACTACTACCCCAGCGACAACTACCCAATCAGAGCCGCAGGCCCCGGAGTCAACCACTCAAGACCAAACCCTGGGTGCATCGGGCCCGGCGGTTGCCGGTGAGATGGTGATCTCGTTCAGCTACACCTTCGGGCCAGAGGGAAAGATCACCCCGCCCTACATTGCCGTATGGATCGAAGACGCTGCGGGTGAGCTCGCACAAACCGTTTCGCTTTGGTACGAGCAAGGACGCAAGGGAGCCCGCTGGCTCGACCATCTTTCGCGCTGGTATCCCGCCGACCTCGATCGCATAGCGGCAGGTGGCACCAGCAACATCAGCACCATCTCGTCGGCCACCCGCCAGCCCGGCACCTACGCCGTTGTGTGGGACGGAGCGATCGACGGGGTTCCAGCGGGTGTGGGCGACTACTTCGTGTGCATAGAGGCGGTTCGCGAAGACGGCCCGCTTTCGCTCATTCGTGAACCGTTCTTCCTCGATGGATCCCTCGCTGAAACCGCGTTGCCTGACGTCGGCGAGCTGTCGATGGCAAGCGTTCGAATCGATGGTTGATCCCCCGTCAGCCTGGCCGCCCGCTCCACCCGTGGCCCGGCCACCCCGCAAGCTTTCTTCCCACATGCAGAAGTGGATGCGTTGGTTTCACGTGTATGCCAGCATGATCGCCTTTCTCGTGATCCTGTTCTTCGGGGCCACAGGTCTGCTCCTGAACCACCCCAGCTGGCTGGGCGGCGAAGAGATCGTCACCACCGACTTCGAGGGTTCGTTACCCGATACCGTGCGAACCAGCGACGGCACCATCGAGTTCCTCTCGGTTAGCGAGTTCCTCCGTAGCGAGCACGGCGTGGTGGGCGAGGTCACGAACTTCGACCAGATCGGCGACGAAGGTTCCATCAACTACACCGGGCCGGCATACGGCGCCTCTGCCAAGTTTGATGTCGACAGCCTCGACTACCAGCTCTCTGTTCGCGAAGAGGGTCTGGTGAACGCAATGCGCGACCTGCACTCGGCGAGGGACACCGGCTCGGTCTGGGGTCTGGTCATCGATATCAGCGCGGTCTTTCTGGTGTTTGTCGCCGTGACTGGTTTGGGCATTCAACTGTTCATGCGCAAACGTCGCCGGCGCGCCCTGCTTTGGCTGGCCGGAGGTTCTCTGGTTTCGGTCGCGTTGATTTGGTTCACGTTTGTGTGAAGCGATCCGACGAGCTGATGATCGCTCCTGCGTTGTCGATCAACAGACACTCGGCGTCAGCCTCGGCAACAATCTCTAACGTCTCGCTTGGTGCAAGCACCAGAGCTGCGGTTGCCAAGACATCAGCGGTTGCGCCGTTCGGGGCGATGACCGTTGCGCTTGCGATGTGGTCGACCGGCTGACCGGTACGTGGATCGAACACCTTGGAGATCCGCCGTCCGTCAATGCTCCACCAACGCCGAGCGGCGCCACTGGTTGCTAGGGCCTCGTTCGACAGCTCCACGGTGGAAAGCGGCACCACATTGTCGTAGGGGCGCTTGGGATCTTCGATGCCGACGCTCGCCGATCCAGATCCTCGATGCATCACATCGCCACCAAGGTTCAGCCACCCCGAAGAGATGTCGACGGCGTCCACCGTTTTGCTCAGGGCCTGGTCGGCGATCCAGCCCTTGACGATGCCGTTGAGGTTCATCGACATTGGGCTCACCTGACGGGCTAGCCGTGCGGCCGTCTGCGCCAGGTCATCATCCGACGGGATCACCTGCGCGGCCTCAGCTGCGTCCCAGAGGTCGATCAACGGCTGAGCACCGGGATGGAACGCTCCATGCGAAAGCTCGTGCCATTCGGTAGCCAGTGCTATCACTGCGAGAAGTTCGACCACTTCGGTAGCGCCGCTGCGCCGTAGATCATGCAGCGCGCTCGTTGGGTCGAACACCGTGAACACCGACTCGAGCCGGCCGACCTCGTCGATGATTGCCCGTTCGGCGCTCTCTGCAATCTCGGGCAGCCGCGCTACGACCGATGCTTCTGCTCGGGTACCCAACAGGGGTTCGACACGCAACACGATGTGTTCGATTCTACTGTCGAACAAATCCAGCGTTGTCGAGCGGTAGTTTTAACCAATGACTCCGCCGCTGCATCCCGATATCGCTCACCTCTCGTTCTTGCTGGGTACCTGGCGCGGAACCGGAGCCGGTGAGTACCCGACCATTCCGTCGTTCTCCTATGTCGAGGAAGTCACGATTGGTCATGTCGGCAAACCGTTTCTGGCGTATTCGCAGAAGACCCGCGACGCCACCACCGACCTGCCGCTGCATGCCGAGGCGGGCTTCTTTCGGCCGGCGGGAACCGAGGGACTGGAGCTGGTGTTGGCTCAGCCGTCGGGCATCGTCGAGGTCGACGAAGGCAGCATCAGCCTTGTCGCCGGCGGCGGCATCATCGACCTCACCTCAGCAGTTGTGGCCACATCGACATCGGCGAAGGAAGTGACGGCGGTTCGGCGCAGATGGAGCGTCGAGGGCGACACGATGACCTACGAGGTCGACATGGCTGCCGTCGGTCAGCCGCTCCAGCACCACCTAGCGGCCGAGCTTCACCGACAAACCAACTGAGAAACCGGTGCTTAGCCGTCGACTTCGATGAAGATGCACTCGCCGGGGCATTCTTCGGCAGCCTCGATAACCGACTCGATGCCGTTGTCGGGGATGCGGGCCATTCCTTCAGAACCGGCAGGGTTCGCTTCGCCGTCGAACAGCTTCTCTTCGCCAAAGTTGCCCGCTGTCTCTTTCACGTAGAAGAGACCGTCGTCGCGAGCAAAAAAGACATCGGGCGCGATCTCTTCGCAGAGGCCGTCACCGGTGCACAGGTCTTGATCGATCCAGACTTTCACGGAGTTTCCTTTTTGTTGATTTCTATACTACTAGGATTTCACACGTCGGCGTGAAGACCGCGTCGCCATGAGCTTTTCATCGGCGAACTCTGTCACGGGTTAACCAGTTCACGGTAATTCTGGCCACTCGGTGAAGTCGTGCGAGTATCGGGCCATGGCACTAACTGCACAAGACGTGAACTCGGCAATTGCCGAAATGTGGCCGAGCAACACCAGTCAACGGTGCGAAACATTGTCGGCCACCGAGGCGTTGGTGCGCCTTGACCTGGCAGAAGTATCGATGCGGCCGGGTGGTTTCGTACCAGGACCGGTGCAATTTTCGATCACCGACGCCGCACTCTGGTATCTGGTGTTCGGTGCTCTCGACCGGATCGAACCCATGGCGATGACATCGGAACTGTCGATTCGTTACCTGCGTCCCGGCCAGGGCCAAACGTTGTGGGCCCGGGCAACCCTCGACAAGGCCGGCCGACGATCGATCGTTGGCACGGTAAGCGTTTGGACCGACGACAACAAGCCTTGCGCCACTGCCCAAGGCACCTACATGCTGCCGCACACCCCCACCCCATAAGTGGGTTGAGACATCGGATTGCCGTCGGTTCTGCGCCGCCGTCGACCAAACTACGGAGATGGCAGACAGAGATATCGAAAAGAACGTTCCCACCGCGCAGTTTGTTGACACCCTTCGGCGGTTGGCCGATGCGCTCGAGGCGGGCGAGAGCTTCCGCATCCAAGTACAGAACAAACGCTTCACCGTTCCGCCCGACGCCGAAATCATCATCGAACACGAAGTCGAAGACGGCGAAGAAGAGTTGGCCTTCGAACTTCAGTGGACCGCATCTGACGACTAGTCCTAGGGTCCAGTGATGCTGGCTCTCTCACTCATCGCTGCGCTGTTCTTCATGGTGGTGATCGGCTTCGGGATTGCTGGCGCAACCAAGGCCGGACTCGCCACCGTCACCAGGAGCAACCACAACAGCTCGGTCGATGGCCCTATCCGGAAATCGAAGGTCGCTACCACCGACCTTGGCGTCAAGGCAGAGGCTTCAAGCTTTCGCGGAAGAAATTGGGTCGTGAGAGTGCAAGGCGGCTTCTCACCTAGCGATGCGGCAGAGCACCCAAGGGTTGCGTTCTTGCTGATCGGTGGCTTCTGCGGATTGATTGCCGCGTTCGGGCTGTTCTGGTTTGCGGTTGTCTCCGATGCCGTCCGGTGGTTGGCGGTGCCGATATGGCTGATGGTGGCTGCGATTGCAATCGGGTATCCGCGTCGAGTTCGCGCTGAACAACAAAACCCTGCGGCGGAACCGGGCTAGCCGTCGA
>CALJDK010000190.1 GCA_938023735.1 uncultured Acidimicrobiales bacterium | reverse complement strand
GGATTTAGAGGTCTTCTAGTGGGGCCCAGGTTGCGTGGGTGCCGCTGGAGATTCGTTGGGGGAGACGGATCCGGGCGACGGGTTCGTCGGTGGGACGGGCAGCATCGAGGACGACACATTCGGACCAGTCGTTCACCATGTCGGTGGTGAAGGTGACCAGGTAGCCATCGTCCTCGGCCGTCGCGCCGGTTCGTGGCGCCATAACGGTCTCGCTCACAAACACCCCTTCGCCAAACTCGATGAGTTCTTCGGTACCGGCATCGACATCGCGCTTGATGAGCGCATCGAACGCAAACAGCCCTTCGGTGCATCGAGCCTCGTACGAGTAGCGATGGCGACGGCCGCCGTATCGCCCGTTGATCATCGGGAACTCGGTGCATCGATCGGAGAGGACTTCCTCGCTGGTCTGGCCGGTGACCAGGTTGAAGCGCCACCGATGCGCACGAGAGCCGAGGACGTTCATGTCGAGGGTTTCGAAACCCTTGTACTGGGGGTCGGCACGCTCGACTCCCGAAGCGGTGGGGTTGTGCTGGAAGAACCCATCGAGCACGACCTCGTCGCCGTCTTCGTAGGCGTTTGTCCAGTGCAGCACGAAGGTGGGGTCGGCCTCGAACCAACGGATATCGCAGGTGTCGCCGTGGCGGGGGATCAGCGCAAACCGGCTCGGCATATCGCGATGAAACTTGTTGCTGTAGTAGCCGTCGGCCAAGGCATCGGGCCGCCAGAACAGCGGCAGATCGTTGAGGATCGACCAGTTCTCGGTGAAGGCCATGTCGTGCGGGAGTCGAGGACCAGGCAACGGAATGTCGACATAGGTGGTGAGCTCACCGCTCGGGTCGACCACGCCGTAGTGCATATGCGGGGCATCGATGCCGTAGTTGAAGAAGAGCAGTTCTCCGGTGTGCTCATCGAGCTTGGGGTGAGCCGATACGCCCTCGGCGGGGAACCTTCCGCCCCACGAGGCCCGGCCCTGATCTTCCAGGGTGCGCGGGTCGAGCGCATACAAGTCGCCGCACTGGTAGAAGCTGGCCAGCGCCTGACCGCCGTGCACGATGACGTCGGTGCTGGCGTTGTCTTTCATCATCGACCGCGCGCCCTTGCCGGACTCGGCGAGGGCAATGGAAGGGTGTTCGGCAATTCCTGCCCAAAGACTTCGTTTGGCTTGTTGTTCGGCGAGGAAGCCGTCGGTGCGAACAAACCGGCAGGCGTATCGGGCTTCGCCGGCCTCAAAGGAAATCGAGTGCAGTAGGCCGTCGCCGTCGAAGGGGTGGTACCGCTTGATGGGTTCGAACAAGGCGGTCTCGGTGTTGCGAAGGTAGACGCCGTTGAGGTCGTCGGGGATCTCGCCGATGACGGGCATATCCCATGCGTCGTATTCGGTGGTCTGCGCCTGCCACACGCCGCTGCGGTACGGATGGTCGTCGTCGGGTGGCAGCGCGGAATCGACCGTGTTGTAAGTGGTGGTGGTCATTCGCTGCCTTCTTGCCGATCTTGTCGATCTCGCCGTTGGTGTGTTCGCCTCGTTTGAGCGTACCAACTGAGCTTCGCGGGCCGTAATGAATGTCGCGACGTTCGATAACCCCACAAACCGACGTATCGTTTTCTCGTGAAGCTATTTCTTCGATGGGCGATGTTTTTCGCCCTGTTCCTCACCGCCTGCGGTTCCGCGTCGAACACGGCGTCCGGAACCGACCAGCAGGCCGAGTCGGCACCGTCAGAATCGACATCGTCAGAGTCAACAGCGTCAGAATCGGTGGCGTCCGAATCGGACGAGTCCAACCCCGAAACAACCACTACCCCTTCCGAGGCTGCTTCGGAATCCAGCGAGTCGGAGTCCGATGAGCAAGCGCAAGAAGCACCGACCTTTGCCGCACCCGAGGAACTAACCGGGCTGCTTCAGAGCACCACCGGCGAGCAGGTAAACCTGGAAAACCTTCGGGGCCAAGATGTTGTGCTCTGGTTCTGGGCGCCCTGGTGACCGTTTTGACGTCGTGAATCCTCCACGGTCGTGGAGGTCGAACAAAAGTATGGCGATCAAGTGACCTTCATTGGGCTGCCGAGTCTGGCTGACCTTGACGACATCGATGAATTCATCGCCGAGACCGGCACTAGTCACATCCAACAGCTGCCCGATATTGAGGGCGAAGTTTGGCGCCAGTTTGGGGTGACCCGACAGCGCACCTACGTCTACATCAACGACGATGGCACGTGGCGGCAAAGCGGCTACGGCTCATTGCAGGAAGACGTTGAAGGGCTGATCAACTCGTAGTCGTGGCCGATGGGCCTGAAGGCCCGAAGGTCACGAACTTCCCGCGACCAACAACCCGTCGGCGCCATGATGGTCGATGAGTTGGGCAACGAGTCCGCTGGTCTTGGCGTGTTCGACGAACTCTCTGAGGTACGCAACTCCTGCTTCGTCGCGACCTTTGGGAGTCCCGATGGCTTGTTGCACGGCGGTAAATCTGTCGCCAAGAACGCGTGCGTTGTCAAGCGTCGTCACCTGGGTGTCAAGCAGCGTGCGGAGTCCTGCGTATGCGTTGAGTGACTCGTCGCTGGCGAACGCATCGAACGTTTCGTCGTGGCTGGCGAACTGGATGAGTTCGGCATTGATGAGGTTGCGCTCGAGCCACAGGCAGTATGCGGCTCGGGATTTCACGGCGATGCGGTTACCGGGTTGGTCGACGTCGGCAAAGCTCTGCATGCCCGAGTCGGCTCGCACCATGGTGGTGGCTTCGATCTCGGCGTAGGCGGCGGTGAAATCGATGGTTTCGGCGCGGGCCGGTTCGGCTCCGATGTTGCCGATGTCCCACGCCCCGTCCGTTGCCGTGTCGGCAACCGACCCGGGCGAGGGGTAGGTGATGATTTCGAGGTTGACATCGAGCGCATCGGCGACGGCGGACGCCATGCTGGGCGACACTCCCACGGGAAGGCCGTCGGCGTCGGTGTCGTTCACCAGGAGAAAATTGCTGAGGTTAATGGCGGCCCGGAGCGTTCCGGTGGGAGCAAGAGCCTGAACCGCCTCGGCAGACGGAGCTGGGATGGTCATGGCCCGATGCTACTAAGCGATCTGCCTTTCGATGCCTGCTCGCCAGCGCTTTGCACGGGTCGACTGGTACCATTTCGACCATGTCTGACAACCATGATGCCCCCCATTCCGACCACGACGCTGTTGCTGATGGCGCTGTTTCTGGCGACGCCGGAAGCGCACGAATGAAGTGGCTTGGCCCGCTCATCGCGTTGCTGTTTTGTGGCGCGATTCTGGCCGGCATTGGCGTAGCAAACGCCGCGTCCTACGACGGCGAGCTGCCCCACAAGGACGACCACCACGGCGACGAAGAACATGGCGACGATGACCATGGCGACGAGGACGACCACTCCGACGACGGCGACGACGATCACGAATAGCTCGTCAAAATCGAGCTAGTGGGCCGGTGGTATTCGGAGCTACCACCGACCCACCCACAAGCGGCGTTACCTATCCGCCGCACCATGCAGGGTCGGGAACGCTGACCCCGCACGTGTTCTTGTTGAACTTCACCTTGCCGTCCGCGCTGAGCACCGCAAGATCGACTTCCACGCCGCCCGCCGAGTTGTCGCGCACGTTGTTGCGGGCAACCGTGACCCGACCCAGCGGAGCAAAGAACTCTCCAGTGAGGGGGTTCACGTTGTCGGCAAGGAGAATCCCGGCCGTCGGGAGCTCGAGCTCCTTGGCCAGAACGTTCTTGGTGACCTTGTTTCGTTTGAGTTGAATCTTGTCGCCACCGACCACGGCGATTCCCACACCGCCGAACTCGGCGTCGATACCGAACGATTCGAAGAGCTTGCAGCTCTTGTTGTTTCTCGACACCGTGTTGCGGGTGACCTTGACGTTCTTCAGGTCGAGTGGTCGATCGGTATCGTTATTGAGTGAAATGCCGTTGCAGTTGCCGACCACTTTGTTGCGGTCGACCTTGACGTTCACCACCGAGTTGAAGAGCAGGCCCATGCCATCGCCATTGACCGCCTTGTTTCTCGCCACCGTGCCGTTCGAGCTACTCAGAACCGACACGCCGTTGCAAAACGGCAGCACCTGGCCCGATTTCTTCACGACGTTGCGGCTCACGTTGAAGCCGTCGGTGAGGATTACGTAGTAGCCATCGCAACCGGGTGCCGTAACGCTGTTGTTGGTAATCGTGATGTTCTCGCCGCGGACTACACCGATGCCAGCGCCGCGGGTGTTCTTCACGTTGAACCCGCTCACGGTGACATCGCTAATCACTTCGCGACTGTCGATCTGACCATTTTCTTTGGTGAAAAAGTCGGTGGCGATGCAGATGGCATCGACATCGCCGAAGAACTCACATTCGGTGCGGCTGTCGCCCGGGCTTACCGTTGCGCCCTTCTCGCCGATCAGCGTGATGCCGCTGGCGCGGATCACCAACGCTTCTTCATACACGCCCTTCTTCACGGTGATCGTGTCTCCCGATTGCGCCTCGTCGAGCGCCGCCTGAATTGACTCGCCCGGCGAAACCGTCACGTCGTTGCCCGACTGTGCGTTCACGGGTGTCGCCGGAAGCAGCGTGAGCACTGCGGCAATCATCATGACGGCCAACGTCAGCACCGACGTCTTCTTCGTGCGCCTATACATTCCCAATCTCCCCATTGTTGTTCCTGGAAGCCGCGCGGATTGGGCTTCGCCCAATGTGCCGGCTTCTTGAAACTCAGCGGATGTCAAAATGTGCGCAAGCGCCTATCCGCTGAGTTTCCTGTCACGTAGTTATCGATTCGTGACGCCCGTTTCCCTCGCAGGATCTGCGGGCCGAACCAAGAAGGCCGCACGGGAAGCCCTCACCAGAAGTCAGTGAGCGAATCATCCTTTTGGGGGAGGAACAATGGCTAGATTGCCGATGTGGGCAACAACGGGGGCGTGGCAGAGTGAACACCATGGACACTGCAGCCGCCCGGGATACCAGTCCCTCTCCCAGCGTTATCTCGGCGTCTGCGGTGTCGAAGTCTTGGGGCGATCACCAGGTCTTTCGCGATTTCACTGCCGAGATCCCGAAGGGCATCACCGGACTGCTCGGCTCGAACGGTGCCGGCAAGACCACCTTGTTTGGCATGCTGCTCGGACTCCACCATCGCAGCGGCGGCCAGCTTCAGGTGCTGGGGCAGGATCCCAACACCGCTGGCCCCGAGCTACGACAACGCATCGGCTACAGCCCCGAACATCACGATCTGCCCACCGACGTAGCCGCACAGGATCTGGTTCGCCATATCGCCGAGATCCATGGGCTTCCCAAGCGCGAAGCCACCACCCGGTCGAGCGATGCGCTGTGGCTGGTGGGTCTGGGCGAAGAACGAGCCCGACCAATCGGCACGATGTCCACCGGGCAACGGCAGCGGGTCAAGCTTGCCCAGGCCATCGCTCATGGTCCGTCGTTGGTGATTCTCGACGAGCCCACCGATGGCCTCGACCCAGTGCAGCGCGACGATATGCTCGAGCTCATCCGCGACATCGGAACCAAGTACGACATCGATGTCGTGTTGTCTTCGCACCTGCTTGAAGAGGTCGAACGCATCGCCGACAACGTGGTGATCATCGCCGGCGGAACCACGGCTGCTGCGGGGCCCATCCAGGAGCTTCGCGTTGGTGGCGGGGGAGCGGTGGTAGTGCTCGACGATCAACACGAGCAGGTGGCCCAGGGGCTGCGAGCCCGCGGTATCGAGGTCAATATCGACCGAAGTCGACTCCTTATCGGTGGCGACGAACCCATCGAGTCCATTGCCGGTGCGGTGCGCGATGTCGTAGCCGAGGCCGACGCTTCGCTTCGACGCTTTGCCCCCATTCAACAATCACTTGAAGACCTGTTTCTTGCGGAGGTACACGGCGAATGACCGACTCGACCAGCGCCGAAATCTACGACCGCGGGTACCGGGTGTACGACGGCCCGCGCACCGGTACCGGCACTGCGGTGAAGAGCGTCTTCTTTGCATCGGTTCAGCGGGCACTGGGTCTTCGCCGCAAGTTCCGTTACAAGATCGCACCGGTCCTGACCATCATGTTCGCCTACATTCCGGCGCTGATCTTTGTGGGTCTAGCCATCGTTATTCCGGGCGATCTCAGTGGCGAAACGTCTGACTACTCGGGGTATTTCGGCATCACCGGAATCGCGGTCATGTTGTTCACCGCCTTCGTTGCTCCCGAGTTGATGATCAACGACCGACGAACCGGCATGTTTGGTCTGTACCTGTCTTCGCCGCTCGAAAAGCTGCATTACCTCGTGGCCAAGGTTGGGGCGCTCGTGAGCGTCATGAGTCTGGTTACCGTGCTGCCGTCGCTGTTCTTTGTGCTCGGATACATCCTGGTTGGCAACGGTCCCGACGGGTTCGGCAACACCCTCGAAGTCATTGCCAAGATCATCTTCACCGGACTGATCGTGGCGATGTTCTACTCCCTCATCGGTATGGCGATCTCAACGGTCACCAATCGACAGGGTGTGGCCTCGGCCATCATCATCATGTTCTTTCTCACCTCGGCGTTCCTCACCAACAGCCTGGTATTCGAGGCCGACGCCCCCGATTGGATCTTGGCACTGTCGTTCGTCGAGCTGCCGGTCGATGTTGCGGCCCGGATCTTTGACGAAGCACAGAATCAGCTCGACGGTGTATCCACGTCGGTATCGATGGGCACTCTCGTCGGGGTATTGGCGGTTTCGCTCGCAACGATCTGGTTCGGCTACCAGCGCATCGAGGTCACCAAATGACCGCACCTGTTCCACCGACTCCAGCCCAAGTCGCCGAGGCTCCACCTGCTTCACCTGTGCCAGCGCCGCCCAGTGCCATGGTGGTCGTCGATCGCATCAGCAAATGGTTCGACGATGTTGTTGCCGTATCCGATGTCAGCTTCACCCTTGGTCCCGGAGTCACCGCGCTGCTCGGACCAAATGGTGCCGGCAAATCAACCACCCTCCGCATGATCGCCGGTCTCACGTCGCCGTCGCAGGGAGCCATTCAGGTGCTCGGCGATAACCCGCGCCAAAGCGCCGAGGTGCGTGGCCGTATCGGTCTGGTTTCGCAGCAGGAGCAGCTCTTTTCCGAGCAGCGAGCGGTCGAGTTCGTGCAGCTCGCCGCAACGCTCAATGGCGTGGGCGATGCCGAAGCCGCAGCCCGGTCGGCCCTTCAGACCGTCGAACTCGACCCCGACGACCTTCGCACGATCTCCACCTACTCGAAGGGCATGCGCCAGCGCGTCAAGGTGGCCCAAGCGTTGGTGCATAAGCCCGCATTGCTGTTGATGGACGAGCCACTAACCGGTCTCGACCCTCGGCAGCGGCTCAAGATGACGGCGCTCATACAACAGCTCGGCGCGCAGGGTATTTGTGTGGTGGTTTCGAGCCACGTGCTCGAAGAAGTCGAGCGTCTTGGTTCGAGCGTGCTGGTGATCGCCCAGGGACGACTTGCTGCCCAGGGCGACTTTCACGCCATCCGCCAGCTGATGGAGAACCGGCCGCACCGTATTCGTATTCGCACCACCGATGCTCGGGCCCTGGCTTCGGCGCTCCTTACCTATAGCGGCATCCACGGGGTCGAAGTTGTCGACGAATCCGAGCTGCTGGTCGATACCAACGACGTTGCGCTGTTCCGCAAACGAGTGGCTCCAACCGCCCGGTATGTCGACGCCCAGCTCTATGAGGTCCAGCCCCTCGACGACGATCTCGAAAGCGTCTTTAAGTACTTGGTGGGTCGATGAGTACCAGTCCAGCCGTAACCGTCGTGGCAATGATCAAGCGCATCATTCCTGCCATCGCTACCCGAGGAAGGGTCATCACCATGCTGGCGTTTGGCCTGTTGCCGGTGGTGCTGGCGTTCTTCATCAATCGGGCCGACGACGGCGGCGACGACTTCGTGGCCGCCGACTTGCTGTCGCGGTTCAGTCTGCTGATCTACATCCCGCTGGTCGTTCTGATCTTTGCGTCGGCCACGCTTGGCACGCTTCGCGAAGAACGCACCCTGGTGTACTTCTGGCTTCGACCAATCGGCCGGTGGCAGATCGCTGTTGCGTCTTTTGTGTCGAGCCTGCTTGTGCTGATCCCGGTCATCAGCGTGCCGACGATCCTGTTGGCGGCGATCATCGGCGATGCCGGGGACATGATCGGAATCTTGATGGCGGCACTCATCGCCATCGTGGCATACGGGGCCCTGTTCACCTTTCTTGGCCTGGTCACGCAGCGGGCGTTGGTATGGGGACTCATTTACATCATCGTGTGGGAGGGCTTTCTCGGCGGCTTGTCGAGGGCGGCGGGTCGGCTGTCCATTCGTAACTACACCCGGTCGGCGCTAAGCCGAATCGCCGACGCCCCATCGATCATCGACAACCCCGAGTCGATGGCGGTGGTCATTATCGTCACGGTCTGTTTGGCCGCCGCCGGACTGGTGCTTACCACGTGGTGGCTCAACGCACTAGACGTCGACTAGTCGATCCTGGAGGGGCGGCCATGTCGGTTGCGCTGATGATTTTGGTGCGACAGGAGTCGCTCACTACGTTGCGTGCATGACGTCCCTCGACACGTTCCGTGAGTCGGTAATCGAGTTCATCGATTCGTCGACCCGGGACGGAACGGCCTGCCCATCGTTTGGCGCCATCATGCCACCGGCGCTTTTCGAGCGTGCCCGAACGTGGCAGCAGCTCTGTTTCGCGAACGGTTTCGCCGGCATCGATTGGCCAACCGAGTACGGCGGTCAGGGACTGAGCTTCGAACACGCCCAGGTATGGAGCGAAGAGTGTGCTCGGCGCGGTGTGGCTGCCTACATGAACTTTCAGGGCTTCGTTCTTGCTGGTGGCGCGATTCTCAAGTTCGGCACCGATGAACAGAAAGAGCGGTATCTACGGGCCACGCTTGCGGCCGAAATCCTCTGGTGCCAGCTGTTCAGCGAACCCGACTCGGGCTCGGACTTGGTGAGTCTGGGTACCCGCGCCGATGCCACGGGCGACGGCTGGTTGGTCAATGGCCAAAAGGTGTGGTCGTCCACAGCGCAGTTGGCCCAGCACGCGATTCTGCTAGCTCGAACCGACGCCGATGAGCCGGGTCACCGGGGAATCTCATTCTTCCTCTTCGACATGGAGTCGCCTGGCGTCGAGGTTCGCCCCATTACCCAGATGACCGGCGATCAGGAGTTCTGCGAGGTATTTCTTACCGACGCCCTGCTGGCCCCCGACGATCTGCTCGGTCCGCTGCATGGCGGGTGGACGGTGGCAACATCGGTGCTTGCCGACGAGCGAGCTTCGGTTGGCTCTGCCGGTATCGCTTTGCGTCGAAACCTTGAAGCGATGGCCGTCGAAGGCGCGGTGTCGAACGACGTGTTCCGCGACAACCTCATGGCCCTACAGACCACCGGCGAGGCACTGCT
>CALJDK010000189.1 GCA_938023735.1 uncultured Acidimicrobiales bacterium | reverse complement strand
TGTCGAATTCAGCGTGCGGGATCTATGGCCACCGGTTCGCGGTGGGCCTCGTGGTGATTGGCATCCTTTGGGATGGCCAGAATGGTCGTAGTGCGATCGTCAAGGGTCGAAGGCGACAGTGCGCCGTTGTTGGCCAGAACGTTCTCCAGCGCGGCGAGCCAGTGTTCGTAGTAGGACCATATGGCCGACTCGGCCGACACAGCGTCTCCGCCGGTGCTGTTCTCCCACGTCTTTATTGACTCGATGAGCGACAGCTGGAATTCCGACCACTCGTAACAACCGTTGTCGTACGCGGCAACCGCCATGGCGAACGCTCGGATTTCCCATGGCTCGTCAAAGGTGGTGTCTCGGTCGCCGGGGATCCGGGAAACCAGGGTCTCCACCCGTCGGCGGGCATCGCCGAGTTCGGTGGCGTCAGTTCGAAAGGCCATCGGCTACAGGACCCCCGTTCCGATCATCGAGTCCCGGGTGACCAGCGCCGCCAGCTCCTTTTCGTCCAACCCCTCGGTGCCCGCCGGTCGCATCGGCAGAACCCAGTAGCGCATCTCCGACGACGAGTCCCACACCCGGATCTCGACCGATTCGGGAATATCGACGCCGAAGTCTTCGCTGAGGAGCTTGCGAGGTTCACGAACGATCCGGGACCGAAAAGCCGGACCCTTGTACCAGTTCGGCGGAAGGCCCAACACGGGCCAGGGGTAACAGGAACAGAGTGTGCAGGTGATGACGTTGTGCACGGTCTCGGTGTTTTCGACCACCACCATGTCCTCACCCTGCAGCCCGCTTATGTCCATCTCGGCGCAGGCATCGGTGGCGTTGGCCACCAGCCTGGCTTTGAACTCCGGGTCAGACCACGCCTTGGCCACCACACCGGCGCCGAGCTGCGGTCCAACCTCGGTCTCATAGATTTCGACCATCCGATCGATCGCCTCGGTGGTCATGATGCCTTTCTCGATCATGATCGATTCGAGGGCCTTGACCCTGGCGGCGATTCGTTCTTGCGCTGTGACTGTTGTCTCGCTCATGGTGCTCCTGATGTGGTCCTCGATCGATGGGGCGATTGCGGGATGGATTGCGGGATGGATTGCGGGGATGAAATCTGCTTCTTCCGACTCACACGGCCGGCGAGATGTAGGGTTCCCAGACATCAAAGGTGACCGAGCCGTTTGGGTCGGCGGTCTTGGGGCCCCACAGTTCCTGGCTGGTGAACCGCACGGTGTAGACGTGCTGAGGGTCTTCGCCGAGGCCGTTTCCTGCGGTGTCGGGATAGATGAAGGTCCCGTGGGCCATGATGATCTCGCCGGTTCGGCCTCGAACGTAGCGGGCCTTACGGGTGTGGCCGCGCGGGCTGTCGTTGTCGACGATTACCCGGTCCCCAACAGAGAACTTTGCTTCGGCGTCCGAGTCCCGGCTGGCCGGCGCTCCGTGTTTCACCGCGGCGTTGATGAAGTCAAGCAGGTCGGGGTCATGGGTGACCGGCATCGGTTCGTCCGGGTTTTGCAGATAGTGCTCGGTCCGGCGGTCCAATTCGTCGGGGTCAATTACTCCCTTGGCCACGCCGTAGTGTTCCGCCGAGTGCAGCCAATGCTCGTAGTACGGCGATTCCAGGTAGTGCACCGGATCCATCAGTTCGATGCCGTGCCTGAACTGGTCGACGCCGAAGAAACCGGCCCGGAACGACATGGCAAAGAGCGAGAACGCAGCTTTCTCCCACTCGGCTCGAAAGACCGGCTCGCCCTCGACGATGGGGACCGGGCCCATGCCGTCGACCCCGCCAAGATCATGTACTCCATTCATAGTTTCAGCTCCCGACTTTCGCCGATTGTGGCCGGGGAAATCCCCCGACCGTCTGTTCGAACTGGTTGGCCACTCGAAGGCAGGCGGCGTCATCGAAGTGTTTGCCGATGAGCATCAGCCCGGCGGGAAGTCCGTCGACCATGCCTGCGGGGACCGACGTTGCCGGGTGCCCGGTCACATCAAACGGTGCGGTGTTGGCGATCATCTCCAAGGCCTTGCCGATGACCTCGTCCCTAGGGGCGTCCGGTTCGGGGAGCACACTGGCGGTCATGGGCAATGTCGGCATGGCCAGAACGTCGTAGGTCGACAGGGCCTCGTCGTAGGCCGCGGTGAGCTTGAAAGCCAGGTTTCTTGCCATGGCATAGTGCTTGCCCTGTTGCGTGTTGAGCGCATGCCTGCCGGCCAGCACCACCAGCTTGACCGTTTCTGAGAATTCGTTGGCCTTGGCTCGAGACTGATTGCCGTAGTACTCGATCAACTCCGGGTCATACAGTCCGGGCCAGTTCATGCCGTAGGCGTTCCCGTCCACCATCTGTACGGTTGCGCCCTCGGTGGCGATGACGTCCCAGATTCTCGGCCCATGAGCGTGCCACGGTATGGAAACCTCTTCGGCTGACAAACCGGCGGCCACCAGCTGGTCGACCGCGGCCCGGACCGCGTCATCGACGCCGGGGTTGGAGTTTTCCAGACCGAATCCTTCGGTCACGACGCCGATTCGTAGCCCCTCTGCCGATTGACCGATGGCGCCGAGGTAGTCCTGAGGCGTTAGATCGTTCGGTTGGCGAGGGTCGAGACCATCCGCCCCGGCCATGACCGACAGCATCAGCGCCGCATCGCCGACCGTGGCGGTGATCGGGCCGAGGTGATCAATCGTGTGTTCGATGGGGAAGGCCCCGGTGTAGGGCACCAGGCCGTGGGTCGGTTTGTGTCCGACGACGCCGCTGTAGGCAGCTGGGATGCGTACCGAACCACCTTGGTCACCGCCGGTCGCCATATCGACTGTTCCC
>CALJDK010000188.1 GCA_938023735.1 uncultured Acidimicrobiales bacterium | reverse complement strand
GCGCCACACGCTCATCCTGGGAACCCTTACATTCTTTGTTGGCCACAGCCTCAATAGCTGGATGATCGACGCCGTCAGCGAGCGAGCGGCTGTCAGTGCCGGCGAGGCCGCCAACTGGGTGTCGTCGGCGGGAATGGCCGGTCTGATACTGCTCTTCGTCCTTCCGCTCGGAGTGAGCCGTTTCGGCCGTCCACGGCTACTCATTGCCAGCTGGGCAATCTCGCTCTCGGGTCTCGCCCTTGTTGGGTTCGGCCCGCCAGCGTTGGTGCTGGCCGGGTCGCTCACCGGCGGGGTGCGGTCGGTCATGGTGCCACTGATCATCATGACGCTGCTAAGCGCGAAAGGCGTGAACGACACCAACATCGGAGCGGCCAACGGCCTGTGGTTCTCGTCCGCTCAGGTCGGAGCGGTTGCGGGGCCGTTTCTCGTCGGGCTCATCGCGGATACCGGCGCCGGCTTCCGCGGCGCAATGGCGCTCCTGATCGTGGTCGGCGTCCTGGCGGTAGTACTTATCTGGAGCAACCGGGCTTCCAGAGCCCCGGCCGGCTAGCCGCCGGTGTCGCCACCATCACCACCATCACCACTGTCGCCGGCATCGCTGTTCTCCCCGTCTTCGCCCTCGGCCGGGGCATTTGGGTCGACGGTAAACAGGGTGACGCAGGTGTCGACCGGCGTGATGGTGTCGGGCGTGGGGTCCTGTCCGACGATGACGCCGTCTTCGGGCCCCTCGATCGTTTCGACACAGAATCCAGCCTCGTCAAGAATTCGGCGAGCAGTGTCGACCGACTGGTCGATCACGCTGGGCATTGCGCGTGGGGCAGGGCCGTCGGAAACCAGCACTTCCACCAATTCGCCCTTCGCCACCCCGGTGCGACCCTCTCGTGGAATCACCTGGAGCACGGTGCCTGCAGGTGCCTCGGCATCAAACCGGGTGGACTCTTCGACAACCAATCCGAGTCCACTGAGCTGAGCTCGAACGTCTTCGATCGTGGCGCCAACCAGGTTCTCAGGAATCGTGCGTGGCGGTGGGCCGGTCGATATCTGTACCGTCACTTCGGAGCCCTTTTCGACCTCGACGTCGTCGCTGAGAATATCGACCACGGACCCTTGAGGAACCTCTTCGTCGAACACCTCCTCCTCGTCGACTTCAAGACCAAGTCGTTCGAGTTCGTCCACAACGAAGGTGGCCGACTCGCCGACAAGGTCACGGGGAATTGGCACCAGAGTCGGGCCGAGCGAAACGGTGTAGGAGAACTCCCCGCCCTCGGCCAACAGCTCACCCTCGGGCGGGTCGGTCTCGATAATGTCACCCCGGTCGATATCGTCGTTCCGTTGGAGTAGCGGATCGCCGACAATCCAGCCGAAAGACCCGATGTTTCGCAGCGCCGTCTCCTCGGAAACCCCAACCAACGCAGGCACTCGATGGTTCACCGGTTGTTGGTTGAGATAGGCAAAGACGCCGCCAGCGATTGCTCCGCCAAGAACAAGGATCCCAAAGATCACCCAGGGCCACTTTCGCTTTTTGGCGACGGGTTCATCGACGATGGCGGCCGGGCGTCGCGGTGGCGGCGCTCCGATTTGGGTGGGCGCCAGCCGTTCGGTGGTTTCGCCAACCGGGGCCTGGGTGCCGACAAGCGGAAGTTTGGCGGGCGGCGACATTGCTTCTGCCGCAGCCAGCAGACCAACCTTCAGTTCGGCTGCCGTGGGGCGCTCCTCGGGATCAAGGCGACAGGCTTTCGCGAGGGTTACCTGCAAGCGGCCCATCGCATCGGGAACCTCGGCATCGGCCTCGGTTCGAGCCATCAAGCTGCCGAGTCGGGTGTCGGAGCTGAACGGAACATCGCCGGTTACCGCCTCGATCAGCGAGAGACCCAGCGAATACACGTCGGACTTCTCGGTGAGTTTCTCGCCGCGGGCCTGCTCGGGCGATGCATACCTGGCCGTACCGAGCATCTCACCGCTCTGCGACGTCACCCCGGCTTCGGCTAACGCGACGGCCAAGCCGAAGTCGGCGATGCGGACCGAGCCGTCAGCGTCGAAAAGGAGGTTTGCTGGCTTGATATCGCGGTGAACAAGATCGCGCTTGGCCGCATACTCGAGGCCTTTCGCAGCGCCGAGCCCAACCACCAACGCCTGCGCCGGTGTGAGCAGGTTCCCGGCATCGATCATGCCGCGAAGGCTGCCACCGCCAAGGTATTCGGTGACCATGTAGGGACGTTCAGCGTCGGCCCAGTCGTAGACGGTGACGATGTTTTGATGAGAAAGCTGCGCACAGCGATGCGCCTCGACCCGAAACCGTTCGAGAAACCTCTCGTCGCCGGTGAGGCCCGTATGGAGCAGCTTCACCGCAACCGGTCGATCGAGGGTCTGGTCCTGCGCCAAGTACACCTGCGCCGACGCTCCTCGGCCAATAGGCCGGGACAGCTTGTAGCGTTCGCCGACGATTCGGCCAATGTTGTCGTGGAGGCCACCAAGAGACATCGACGTCAGGCTAGTGGCGCAATCGACAATCCGCTTGATACCCCAGAACGGTCAAAGACCCGGCAAACTAGAGCTATGTCGATTCGCCAGAAGCTCATTATCGGTTTGGCTCTCGCCGCGGCTGTCGGGGCCTTCGTGGTGGCCGGCATGAGCGGCGGTACCGATACCTTCGACAATGTCATTGCGAACAACCCGGCCCTCGAGGGTTTTGTGCCGCGCCGGGGCACCGAGGTGCTTCAGCAAAACGATGTGGCGTTGCTGGTGGCCCCGGGTTACCGGGCACGCATCACCGAGATCAACGACATTGCTATCCCCGAGTCACAGCAGTTCTTCAGCGAATCGCTCCGCAGTGCCACCTTTACGCCAGGGATCGGCAAGGTCATCGAGAAACTCCAACCCGACCAGAACTGTGCACAGGCCGAGTACTGGAATGTTGCCGCCGGCGAGTCCGAGTCTCAACTCATCGGCTGGTGCTTTACCGCGTTCTAGTCAACGCCGGCCACCAAGGCCGCAACCTCGTCGCTGGTTTGCTGGGGGTTCGGACCAGCAATCACCCCGTGCAGTCCAACCGCCTCGGCCCCGGCGACGTTTGCCGGGAGATCGTCGACGAACACCGCTGAAGCGGCTTCGACACCGAGTCCGTCGAGTGCGAGTTGGTAGATCTTTGGGTCGGGCTTTCGGACGCCCACTTCGTGCGAGTCGATCACGGTTGCGAATACCTCGATGGGCACGAGGCGTTCCCATTTGCCCTTGAACTCGGCGACGTTGTTGGTGAGGATCGCCTGAGCAATGCCTTGCTCGTGAAGCTGTTTCGTCATCTCCACCAGCGGCGTTGCGTTGTAGGTATCGGGCCGAATGCTGCCGTACCACCCAAACGGGTCGGCTTCGATCCCGACCGCACCGAGGTTTGCGCGGATCTCGTCGAGGGCGTCGGCCATCGTCATCTCACCTCGTTCGAGGCGGTGCCAGGGGTGATCCGGCGTGTCGGCATCGAATGGACCAAAGACGGTGCGCCGGTAGAGCTCGGCGTCGATGGACTTTTCGGCGGCGAAGGTTTCGAGGGCTCGAAACGGCGATGCGCTAAACACGCCGCCAAGATCCCAAATGACTGCGGTGATCGAAGAACTTGAGGGGCTCGTCATGATTCGGGAACGATACCCGTCTCGAGCAGTTCCACGAATTGGGCTTCGTTCAGCACCGGAATGCCGTGCTCTTCGGCCTTGGTGACCTTGGACGCTCCCGGGTTCTCGCCCAACACCAGAGCCGTGGTCTTTTTCGACACCGAGCCAGGCGATTTCCCCCCACGCGATTTGATGGCGGTCTGCACTTCATCTCGGCTGAAACCGGTGAGTCCGCCCGACACCACAACGGTTAGCCCTTCGAGCGTTTGCTCGACATCGATGATCTCGGGGCCTTCAAGTTTGAGGCCGGCCGCTCGTAGCTTGTCGACCACCGCAAGGTGATCGGGTTCGGCGAACCAGGCGTGCACGCTCTCGGCGATGATGGGGCCTAATCCTTCGATGGCCGCGATCTGCTCGGTGTCGGCCCCGAGGAGCGCATCGAGGTTGCCGAAGCCGGCAGCGAGAAGTTCGCCGACCGTGGCGCCGACATGTTGAATCCGCAGACCAAACAACATGTTCCCCAGCGGCATCGACTTGGACTCTTCGATGGCAGCCTGGAGGTTGGTGACCGAGGTCTTGCCAAAGCCCTCCATCTCGCCGATGCGTTCGAAATCGAGTGAGTAGATATCGCCGACGTCCTCGAGTAGTCCTTCGGTGACAAACAGGTCGACCGTGCTCTCGCCAAACCCTTCGATGTCCATGGCGCCTCGGCTCACGAAGTGCTGAATCCGCCCCCGAATCTGCTGGGGGCAGGTGTAGTTGGGACAACGGTTTCGGGCCTCGCCCTCAGGGCGGATAAGCGGTGTCGCACAAACCGGGCACTCGGTGGGAAAGACCCATTCGGGTAGCCCCTTTGGGCGTTCGCTGAGAACCGGTCCGACGACTTCGGGAATGACATCGCCGGCCTTGCGCACCACCACGGTGTCGCCGGGTCGTACGTCCTTTTCTTTCACCTGATCCTGGTTGTGCAGCGTGGCGGTGGCCACCGTTGAACCACCGACGAATACGGGTTCGAGTCGGGCGAAGGGTGTGGCCTGTCCACCGGCGCCAATCGAGACTTCGATGTCGAGCAGCGTGGTGGTTTGTTCCTCGGGCGGCAGCTTGTAGGCGGTAGCCCAGCGGGGTGCACGGGCAGTAAATCCCAACGTGTTCTGCAACGCCAACGAGTCGACCTTCACCACAACGCCATCGACGTCGTAGGGAAGGTCGTGGCGCTTCCCCTCGTACTCGGCGATGTACGAAAGCACCTCGTCGACGGTTTCGACCACGCGTGAATGATCGTTTACCGGAAACCCGAGCGACCGCAGGTAGTCGAACGTATCGCTGTGGGAGGCAAGTTCGGGACCGCCGACGACCTCGCCCAACTGGTAGCTCCAGAACGACAGCTTGCGCGACGCGGTGACCGTGGCGTCTTTCTGTCGGAGCGAACCCGCAGCGGTATTGCGAGGGTTCACATAGGTCTTCTCCCCCGCCTCGACCTGGGCTTTGTTAAGCGCAGCAAAGTCGGCGAGCGACATATAGACCTCGCCCCGAACCTCAACAACCTCGGGAACCTTTCCCTTCAGTTTGTGCGGTACGTCGGCGATGGTGAGCACGTTGTGGGTCACATCTTCGCCAACGCGACCGTTGCCGCGGGTTGCGGCCTGCACCAGCTTGCCGTTCTCGTACCGGATCGAAACGGCAAGCCCATCGAACTTCAACTCACACACATAGTGCGGCACGGCCTGCCCATCGAGCGCCCGTTGAAGCTTGCTGGCCCATTCGACCAGCTCATCGGCATCGAAGGAGTTATCGAGCGACATCATCCGCTGGCGATGCTCAACCGGGGCGAACTGCTGGTTCGGTGCCCCGCCCACCGTGGCGATGGGCGAATCGGCGGTGGCGAGCTCGGGAAACTGCTCCTCAAGATCGCGTAACTCCCGAGCCAGCTTGTCGTAGGTGACGTCGGGAACTTCAGGCGCATCCTGCTCGTAGTAGGCCTCGTTGTGCCGGGCGATCTGCTCGCGCAGCTCGACAGCCCGTTCGGTTTGAGCTGGCGTGGGTTCGGAAGCGCTGGCACGGTCAGTAGTCACAGCGGCGATCATATTCGCGCAGCACTGGGCGAAGCAGCAGGGGGTGTGCCACCTTTTCGGTGAATGTTTGATCGCGTTGCGCCTTGGGTCCTTCGGGTTGCCTGGGCCTCCCTTCCCTTTACTGCTGGTCCGGTGTTTGCCGACGCGCTCGATTCGCGCGAGTCGTTACTGCGCACCGGCGCATCGGTTGCACTGTGGGCAGTGTGGGGCATCACGTTGATTGCGATGATGGTTCCCTTCGACAAAACCCTCACCGCCATCCGAGTTCTGGTGCCCGTGTCGATCCCAGCGGTGGTGTTCGCAGCTACCCAGGGAGACTCAAATGGCGGGCTTGTTGCGCTGGCGTTGGCCGTTGCGGTGTTCGCAACCTTCATCGTTCTCACCGCCCCGATCGGCGATCTGTTTATCAACGGCAACTCCTACGGCGACGAGTGGCGTTCGCCGCTGAAGCCGCCCGGCCCGGTGTTGGTGGCACCGCTCCCTTTGGCATGGGTTGCCACGGCGGCCGGACTTTTTGTGGGGCCGCTCGTTCTTCTTGCCGAGCAGTGGGTGTTGGGCGCCATCGTTACGGTGGTCGGTTTCGGTCTGGCTGCTCTTGGTATTCGGGCGTTGCATGTTCTCACCCAACGCTGGGCGGTGTTTGTGCCGGCGGGCATGGTGATTCACGACGGTTTCGCTTTGGCCGAGCCGATGCTTTTCCGTCGACGCGATATTCGAATTCTCCGGGCCGCTCCCGCCGAGACACCAGTGACCGACCTCACCGTCGGTGCGCTCGGGTTGGCGCTTGAGGTAGTGCTCGAGGATCCAGTCGAAGTCGCACGCCCGGTTCGCGGCGAGCCCGCCACCAATGAGCGCATCGGCGGCTTCATGTTCTCTCCCACCCGGCCGGGCAAGACCGTCACCACCGCACAGGCGAGGAAGCTCACGCCGTAGGCGGGGCCGTATCGTGCCTGTCTTTACGCCGGTGCGTCTGGCAGGCAGACTCTGGCCAGGACTTCTGGAGGAGCGAATATGGCTGGCACGACAACGACCTTTCCGGTGAACGGAAGCGACGCTTCCGGATACCTATCTGCAAGCGATTCGGGCACTGGGTCGGGAATTCTGGTGCTTCAGGAATGGTGGGGTTTGGTCCCCCAAATCAAAGGTGTCTGCGACCGACTTGCGGCCGAGGGATTCACGGCATTGGCGCCCGACCTCTATCACGGCGAGATCGCCGAACACGACGAGATGGATAAGGCCGGCGAGCTCATGACCTCGCTGCCACCCGATCGGGCCGCCCGCGACATGTCGGCCGCAATCGACTATCTGCTCGCTCATGATTCGTGCAGCTCCGACCAGGTCGGCATCGTCGGATTCTGTATGGGAGGCATGCTGACGTTGATGATCTCGGCGCTCGAGGGCGACCGGGTTGCTGCGGCCGCACCGTTCTACGGCGCACCGCTTGGCGATGGCGGACCCGATTGGTCAGGGCTTACCGCCAAGGTCGAAGGTCACTTCGCCGGCATCGACGACTTCTTCCCACCCGACGCCATCAAGGCACTCGAAACCGAACTTCAGGGCATGGGCAAAGATGTCACCTTTACCGTGTACGACACCTCCGGTCACGGCTTCACCAACGAAGAGAACCCGCTGGGCAACTACGACGAAACGGCAACCACCACGGCGTGGGCGGCCACCCTCAACCTCTTTCGCAGCAGCCTTTAAACCCCGCCCGACGAGGAAGGGAGAACCCGCTCGTAGCGGCGGGCTGTGGTGAAAACGTAGAGGACCGATACGAGGGATCCGATTCCACCGACGGCGATCGCCCTCGCTGGGCCGAGACCGAGTCCGGCGTCTCCGGCGAGCAACCCGATAAACAACGCGCCGACCGGCACGAGTCCGGCCCAGGTGATCTGGAACAACGACATCACGCGACCACGATGGCTCTCGCCCACAACCTGCTGCAGCAAGATCTGACTCGACGTCATTCCGGCGAAGTAGAAGAACCCGATCAGTATCTGCAGGACAATAGCGAGGACAAACGAGGTGATCTGCGAGAACACGATGATGGCGACCGCGTAGGGCACCAGAAGCCCGGCGCTCCGCCGCAACGTTGCCGCTCCAGTGATCGACCCGATCACGGCAGCACCGACCAGAGAACCGGCACCGGTTGCCACACCGAGCCAGACGAAGTCGCCGGCGGGTCGGCTCAAGGACTTCTCGACGAAGTTCGGCATCACGGTCACGTGGCTCACCGCGAGAATCGAAACCATCGCGGTGAGGCCCAGGACTTGACCGGCGGGCTGTCGATCGCGCGCATGACGTAGGCCCGAGGCAATCCGTTGAAGCACCGGTGTGTCGTCGATATCGCGTTCGTAGGGCAGCAACCTCACGCCCGAGATGACGAAAAGCGCAAGAACACCGGCGGCCGCGTAAAGGCCCCAGGTGACTTCGAACAAGTTGGCGGCCACCAATGGTGCCGCGATAGCTGGTCCCAAGATCCGACTGAGGTTGCTCGCCATCGACCCCAGCGAAATCGCACTCGGGAGGTCATACACCGGCACGGTGTTGGCGGTGACGGCACCCGAGGCTGGACCGAGCAACGCCAGGCCGACACCAACTCCTGCCCCGGTGATCAACAGCCCCACCGGGGTGATGGCGTCGGTAAGAACGAGTACGACCTGGAGTAGGGCGATCGCCACGATCCAGCAGTACGTGCCGAGCAGGACCCGTTTCCGGTCGAAACGATCGACCAATACGCCGCCGAAGGGCCCAATGAACATGACCGGAGCGAATGTGGCGGCGAATAGGCCAGCGAGCCACAACTCGTCGTCGGTCCGCTCGGCCATGAGGTCCTGATAGGAGATGTGCGAGAGCCAGAAACCGAGCTGCGCCGTCGACGACCCGATGAAGAATCGCCGGAATCGATCGTGCTGGAGTGCCGTCAGCGGCGATGGACGAACGCCTTCTGCGCTGACGGAACTCACCAGGTCATGCTTGCAGACTCGAGGAGAGCCAACTGAATTGGCTTCCTGGAAGCCGCGCGGATTTGGCTTAGCTGAAGGCGACGAGACTCGGGTTGGGGGCGAACTCGTCGACGTAGGTTTGGCCGGAAAGGTCGGCGATTGACCGCATGACCTGATCGGCGATCTCTCGCTTTACCGAGCCGGTTGGTCGTGCACCGGCCCACGCGCCAAGGTCGACCGGTGGCCCGAAGCGCAGCCGAACTTCGGAGCGGTGACGAGGCAGGCGAGCGCCGGGCGGTTGTGCCTTATCGGTGCCGATGATTCCAACGGGCACGATGGGCGCGCCGGATCGCAGCGCCAGGTGGGCTACACCCGGATGCCCCTTATGCAGCAAGCCGTCACGAGAGCGCGTGCCTTCGGGAAAGATGCCAACGATCTCACCGGCATTCAGCTTGTCGACTGCTTGGGTGAGGCTTCGGCCTACCCCGCGACCGGTTCGGTCGACCGGGATCATTCCCGACGCCGGAAACACTGCTCGGGTTACCGGATGGTCGAGGTACTCGGACTTGCCAAGAAAGCTGACCTTTCGGCGGACGCTGTACATCAACAACATCGAGTCGATGAACGACAAATGGTTGGCAGCAAAGATCACACCACCTTCATCGGGAACGATTTCGGCGTTCTCGATGGTGGTGTCGAGCCATGCTTCACGCAGAGGAGCGCTCATACGACGGGTTAGCCAGTAGTGGCGGCCAATTTGGTGGGTGGTGGGGTGTTCGAGATTCATGGGGGCTCTCAGAGAACGGGACGTCTGAGTAGACCACCGAAGCACTCGCCTGCGTTGGGCCGCGCAGCGTGAAATGGGTCTCATGGCGACGGGCAAACGGATCTCGCCTGGTGAATTGGGTCACGAGGTTCTTCGAAGAGCTGTAATGATCGGTGTTGTGGCGGCCATAAGGAGGTAGATGGACGACGGGTCACGAGAATTCGACCGCTTGTACGAGCGCTACAAGCCTTATGTCGATGCTTTTGCGCGCCGCCGTTGCGACGTCGCAAGTGTGGACGACGTGGTGTCGGAGGTATTCGCCGTTGCGTGGCGTCGACTGTCCGACATCCCTGCCGACGCGCTGCCCTGGCTCTACAGAACCGCCCACAACGTTCTTCGCACCCGCTACCGCTCAGAACAGAGGTGGTTGAACCTCTCCCAGAAATTGGCGGCGATACCGGCGGAACGATTCGGCGCCGACCCGGCAGACACGGCCGGCGAACGCGAACGGGTGCTCGAAGCGCTCGCCGGGATTTCCGACCAGGATCGTGAAGTGATTCTGCTCACCGCATGGGAAGGGCTTACCCAAACCGAGATTGGCGCAGTACTAGAAATCTCCAGCAGCGCCGTGGGGGTGCGACTGCACCGGGCCCGTAAAAGGCTCCGCACTGCGATGGCCGACCAGACCACACAAAGGCAAGCCAACGATGGTTGATGAACTCGAACTCCTGTCCTCGCTCGATCCGGTTCCCGGGATCTCGGGCAACCCTGGGCCAGACCCGGAGCGAGCGA
>CALJDK010000187.1 GCA_938023735.1 uncultured Acidimicrobiales bacterium | reverse complement strand
CTACTCCCTCCCTCAAGACCGTCAAGGACTGACTTATGGCTGTTGAGCGACTGCCACTCGAAAAAACCCGCAACATCGGCATCATGGCCCATATCGACGCGGGAAAGACCACCACGACAGAGCGCATCCTCTACTACACCGGTCGGTCCTACAAGATCGGTGAAGTTCACGATGGCGCCGCCACCATGGACTGGATGGAGCAGGAGCAGGAGCGCGGTATCACCATTACCTCCGCTGCCACCGCATGTGTTTGGGCGAACCACCGCATCAACATCATCGATACTCCCGGTCACGTCGACTTCACCGTCGAGGTCGAGCGCTCGCTGCGCGTTCTCGATGGCGCCGTCGCCGTGTTTGACGGTGTGGCGGGCGTTGAGCCTCAGACCGAAACCGTTTGGCGTCAGGCCGACCGGTACGGCGTTCCCCGCATGTGTTTCGTCAACAAGATGGACCGCACCGGCGCCGACTTCTACTTCGTGCTCGACACCATCACCGACCGGCTCACCAAGAACGTCGCCGTCGTGCAGCTGCCAATCGGCGCCGAGTCCGAATACCAGGGCATCATCGACCTCGTGAAGATGAAGGCCCTCGTTTGGCCGCCCACCACCGACGAAAAAGACCTCGGCGCTACCTACGAAGAGCAGGACATCCCCGAGGACATGGCCGACCAGGCCGCCGAGTACCGCCTCATGCTTCTCGAAGCCGTCGCCGAGACCAGCGATGACCTCATGGAGGCCTACCTCGAGAACGACGACCTCACCGAAGACCAGCTCAAGAAGGGTCTCCGCGAGGCTTGTATCGCTAACAAGATCGTTCCGATCCTCAACGGAACCGCATTCAAGAACAAGGGCGTCCAGCCACTTCTCGATGCGGTCATCGACTACCTGCCTTCGCCGCTCGATCTTCCCGACACCGTCGGCACCGACCCGAAGACCGGCGAAGAGATCAGCCGCCCCGCCGACCCCAAGGCGCCGTTCTCGGCTCTTGCCTTCAAGGTCGCCACCGACCCTCACGTCGGCAAGCTCACCTTCTTCCGTGTGTACTCCGGTCAGCTCGAAAAGGGTGGCCAGGTCACCAACACCCGAACCACCGCCAAAGAGCGCATTGGTCGTCTCCTCGAGATGCACGCCAACAGCCGTGAAGACATCGATGATGTCCGCGCTGGCGACATCGCTGCCGGTATTGGTTTCAAGAACACCCGAACCGGCGACTCGATCTGCGATTCCAAAGCGCAGATCACCCTCGAATCGCTCGACTTCCCGGATCCCGTTATCCAGGTTGCCGTCGAGCCAAAGTCAAAGGGCGACCAGGACAAGCTCAGCAAGGCGCTCGGCGCACTCTCCGAAGAGGATCCGACCTTCAAGGTCGAGACCAACGAAGAGACCGCCCAGACCATCATCGCCGGAATGGGCGAGCTTCACCTCGAAGTTCTCGTCGACCGCATGATGCGTGAGTTCAAGGTTGAGGCCAACGTTGGTCGACCACAGGTTGCGTACCGCGAGACCATTCAGGTGCCGTGCGAAGGCCACACCTACACCCATAAGAAGCAGTCGGGCGGTTCGGGTCAGTTCGCCGTCATCACCGCAACCCTTGAGCCAACTGGCCCCGGTGGCGGTTACGAGTTCGACGACAAGATCAAGGGTGGAAACATCCCGAAGGAATACATCCCTGCCGTCGATAATGGCGTCAAGGAAGCAATGACTTCGGGTGTGTTGGCCGGCTACCCCACCGTCGACATGAAAGTGACCCTTACCGACGGTAAGACCCACGATGTTGACTCCTCCGATATGGCCTTCAAGATCGCCGGAACCATGTGGTTCAAAGAGGCGATGCGCAAGGCCAAGCCCGTTCTGCTCGAGCCGGTCATGGCGGTCGAAGTTGTCACCCCCGATGACTATCTCGGCGACGTCGTCGGCGACCTCAACAGCCGCCGCGGTCAGGTGCAGGGCACCGAGCAGCGCGGCCTCAACCAGGTAGTTCTGGCCCAAGTCCCGCTTTCGGCAATGTTCGGTTACTCTACCGATCTGCGTTCACGCACCCAGGGTCGTGCTACCTACACGATGCAGTTCGACTCCTACCAGCCCACCCCGGCTTCGGTACAAGAAGAAATCGTTGCGCGAGTTCGCGGCGAATAGTTACTAGCGTGTAGTTGGCCCGACTCGTCGGAGTCACTACAGGCATACCAAGATCTTTGCTGCGCTGCAGTCGAGAGAATAGCTGCGGTTCGCTGCAGTCCCACGAAGAAACACTCACCCCGAGTACTACTCATCCCGAGTATTAGAGAAAACGGTTCAAGGAAGACCAATGGCAAAAGAGACGTTCGAGCGGAACAAGCCCCACGTCAACGTGGGCACGATGGGTCACATCGACCACGGCAAGACGACGCTTACCGCAGCAATCACCAAAGTCCTGTCGGACGCAAACCCGAACTCAACGGCATTCACCGAGTTCGAGAACATCGACAAGGCCCCAGAAGAGCGCGAGCGCGGAATCACCATCAACGTCTCGCACGTTGAGTACGAGACCGACAGCCGCCACTATGCGCACGTCGACATGCCCGGTCACGCTGACTACATCAAAAACATGATCACCGGTGCGGCTCAGGTCGACGGTGCCATCCTTGTTGTATCGGCAGCCGATGGCCCGATGCCCCAGACCCGTGAGCACGTTCTGCTCGCTCGCCAGGTTGGTGTCCCCAAGATCGTTGTTGCGCTCAACAAGTGCGACGTTGTCGACGACGAAGAGCTCCTCGAGCTCGTCGAAATGGAAGTACGTGAGCTCCTCGACGAGTACGACTTCCCGGGCGACGACACCCCGATCATCAAGGTTTCGGCCCTGAAGGCACTCGAAGGCGATGCCGACGCAGCTGCTCAGATCCAGGCCCTTATGGCCGAGGTCGACACCTACATCCCCGAGCCCGTCCGCGAGCTCGATAAGCCGTTCCTCATGCCAATTGAGGATGTCTTCTCGATCACCGGTCGTGGAACTGTTGTGACCGGCAAGGTCGAGCAGGGCAAGGTCAACACCGGCGACTCCATCGAGATCGTTGGTATCCGCGACACCCAGACCACCACCTGCACCGGTGTCGAAATGTTCCGCAAGCTCCTCGACGAGGGTCAAGCTGGCGACAACATCGGCGCCCTGCTTCGTGGAATTGAGAAGGACGACGTGCAGCGCGGCCAGGTGCTTTCGGCTCCTGGCTCCATCACGCCTCACACCGACTTCGAAGCTCAGGTCTACGTGCTCGGTAAGGACGAGGGTGGCCGTCACAAGCCGTTCTTCTCCAACTACCGTCCACAGTTCTACTTCCGCACCACCGACATCACCGGCACCATCACGCTGCCCGACGGTGTTGAGATGTGCGTTCCCGGTGACAACACCGAGATGACCGTAGAGCTCATTAACCCGATCGCCATGGACGAAGGTCTGCGGTTCGCTATCCGTGAAGGTGGCCGTACCGTCGGCGCCGGTTCGGTAACGAAGATCATTAAGTAGCAGACTGGTCATAATGGCAGCATCATCAAAGATCCGTATCCGGCTGAAGGCCTATGACCATGAGGTCATTGACCAGTCGACGAAGAAGATCGTCGAGACGGTCAAGCGCACGCAGGCAGACATCCGCGGACCTATTCCGCTGCCGACCGAAAAGCACCGTTACACGGTGATCCGGTCCCCGCATAAGTACAAAGACTCTCGGGAACATTTTGAGATGCGTGTACACAAGCGGCTCCTCGACATCATCCAACCGTCAGCCAAGACGGTCGATTCGCTCCAGCGTCTCGATCTTCCAGCCGGCGTAGATATCGAGATCAAGATCCAGTAGCGAGAAACTCTGCCGAGTTTCGGCAAGCACGAGATACCAAGAGCCTGGGCTTCGGCCCAGGCTCTTGCCGTTTTGCCCTAACCAACCAGTACCGGATCTGGCGGTTGTGCCCTGCGCTGGCGGTACTGGTTCGGAATAGGGGTTACTGCGGGGCGTGGCCTCCGGCTACTTCTTCTACTAGTTCGTGTCGTTCTATGTAGGTGCTAATGAACGCCTGCATGGTTGCGGCAAACGGTAGCGACAGCAACGCTCCTACGGGTCCGAGGACTGCGGCGCCGATGAGAACCGAGGCGAACGCAACCGCGACGTGGATTTCCATGGTCTGGGCGGTGATCTTTGGTGCGAACACGTAGTTCTCGAGCTGTTGGTACACAACGATGATCACGATGGCCCAAATGCCCACCTGGAGATCG
The DNA here is from genome assembly GCA_938023735.1 of uncultured Acidimicrobiales bacterium. Classification (GTDB taxonomy): domain Bacteria; phylum Actinomycetota; class Acidimicrobiia; order Acidimicrobiales; family SHLQ01; genus CALLQB01. Next base: position 557 of record CALJDK010000187.1, on the reverse strand, counting down.
TCGATGAGCGCGATGACCACGGGGAGAAATCCGGCGAGGTAGGTACCGACCACGGGAATGAACTGGCTGACCACGCCGACCCACAGGGCCATCGGGAGCGGGAATGGCACATCGATCATGGTGAAGGCAGCCCAATGCACCAACGTTGCGACGAACGCCAGGATTGCTCGGGAGATGATGTAGCCGCCGGTTTTTTCGATGGCTAGATCCCATACCTGAAGAACAACTCGCTGGCGTTCGGGGGCAAGCGCCGAGCAGATGACCCGACGGAAGCGGGGTCCTTCAGCCACCAGGTAGAACGTGAAGAGCGCGATGGTGAACGCTTGGAGCAAGGTGTTGAGCACGGTGGTGCTGAACGAGGCCAGGTCGCCGGCCGCGTCGGTAAGGGTTCCGCCGAGGTCGCCGCCGTCGATAAAGCGGTCGCGCGTGTCTTCGAGGGTGACGTCTTCGCTGACGTTGCGTTGGAGCCACGCCTCGATGCGGTCGATCGTGCTGGGGGCGCTGTCGACGAAATCGCGGATCTGTTCGGCGAGGACGGTTCCGATCGCGAAGCCAAA
>CALJDK010000186.1 GCA_938023735.1 uncultured Acidimicrobiales bacterium | reverse complement strand
TCGGCGTAGTCGACGATGTCGTACACAACGGTGATGACAACACTATCGCCGGCCGCGAGTGGGCCTGCGATGGTGAAGGTCGGGTTGGCGTCGGTGACACCGGTCAGACCAGCACCAGCCCACGCCGCCGCGGTAGCGGTGGTGTTGTAGGCCAAGCCAGGAGCGCCGTAGTCGGTAACATCAACGGTCCAGACTGGAACATAACCCTGGTTGGTGACCGTCAGGTCGTAGCTGACCGTCGCTGGGGAAGCGGCGAAGTCATAGGTCGGGTCGCTGGCGGTCTTGATGAGCTCAAGGTCATACAGCGGCACGAACACCACGTCGTGGTCGTCTTCGTCGCCACCGGCAGTTCCGTCTTCGCCGGTTTCGTCGTCGACCATGTCGGCCGCTGGATCCTCACCCGGACCGTTGCCGTTCTCAGCATCGGGAGTCGAGTCGAGATCGACAAGGGTTCCGTCAGAGGCATCGCCGTTGGTCGGGTCCTCGTCGTTATCGAAGTTGCTGATCTCGGCGTGGTTCGACAGCGGCTCGCCATCGGCGAAGTCCGGAAGCGGCTCGAGCGTGATCGGAATCACGACGGTCTCACCAAAGGCGATCACGTCGCCGCTCGTGTCGGCGGTAACCATCGCAACCGGATTCATCGGATCGGTAGCATCCCAAACAAACGAGAAGCCAGCGGCTGCGGTCGAGGTTGCATGTACCGGACCGTCAGGGTTCAGCGTTGCGTTGAACGCCTCCCACATTGCCGGGTCGATGTAGTCGGTAACGTCGATCGTCGCGACCGGGGCAGCCTGGTTGGTTACCTCGATGAGCATCGTGACGTTGCCGTCTGGAATCAGCGGCGTCACGATCGAGTCGAACGTCTTGGCGAGCGCAAGGTCATACGGGGCGGCCACTTCAATGTCGTGGTCATCCTCGTCACCAGGCGTTGCCTCGTTGAGGTTTCCGTCGCCGTCGGGGTCGCTGTTCTGCTCGTTGTGGTTGATGACGTCGTCGTCATTGGTGTTATCGGGGTTCGAGTCGACATCCACCGCAAACGGGTCGGCCGGGTTCACCGGATCGTCGTCGGCGTCGAACTTCGAAATCTCGGCCGCGTTGGTAAACGGTGCCTGCGCCATGTCCATCTCGTACACCACGGGCCAGGCAATGCTGTCGCCTGGAGCCAGTGGGCCACGAACCGTGAACACCGGAGCGGCCTCGATGACGCCGGAAACGCCAGCAGCGGTGAATGCAGCAGCGGTGGCCGCGTCGTCGTAGGTCAGGCCGGGTGCACCGTAGTCGGTCACGTCGGTCCAGTAGACCGGTTCGGAGCCCTGGTTGGTGACCGTCAGTTCGAACGTAACGGTCGGCGGGTTGACGGTGAAGTCATAGGTTGGGGTTCCGAGCGTCTTGATCAGTTCGAGGTCATAGAACGGAATCTGGACACTGTCGTGGTCGTCTTCGTCACCACCAGCGGTTCCGTCCTGGCCCGTCTCGTCGTCGACCATGTCGGCCGCTGGATCCTCACCCGGACCGTTGCCATTGTCGGCATCGGGAGTCGAGTCAAGATCGACAAGGGTTCCGTCGGACGCATCGCCGTTGGTCGGATCCTCGTCGTTATCGAAGTTGCTGATCTCCGCCGTGTTCACAAGAGGAGCAACCGACACGAACTCGGGAACCGGCTGCAGCGTGATCGGAATCACGATGGTCTCACCGAAGCCGATCACGTCGCCGCTTGTATCGGCAGTAACCGTGGTAACCGGGTTCAGCGGATCGCTGGCATCCCATGCAAAGCTGAACGCCGAGGCGGCGGTGCTTGCCGCATCGACTGCGGCGTCGGGGTTCAGCGCCGGGTTGAACGGTTGCCACATCGTTGCGTCGATGTAGTCGGTGATGTCGATGGTTGCAACCGGGGCAGCCTGGTTGGTTACCTCGATAAGCATCGTGACGCTGCCATCAGGAAGCAACGGCGTGTCCATGCTGTCGAAGGTTTTGGCGAGCGCAAGGTCATACGGGGCAACGGTCTCGATGCCATGGTCGTCCTCGTCACCAGGCGTTGCCTCGTTGAGGTTTCCGTCGCCATCGGGGTCGTTGTTGACCGTGTTGTGATCGAGTACATCGTCGTCATCGACGGCGTCAGGGGTCGAGTCGACGTCGAAGGCGAAGGGATCGGCCGGGTTGGTCGGATCGTCGTCGGAATCGAACGCCGAGATCTCGGCCGTGTTGGTGAACGGCGCCATGGAGAAGTCGGTGATCTGGTACACGACCGGAATCACCACACTGGCACCCGGAGCCACCGGTCCAGCGATAGTGAATGTCGGGTTCGCATCGGTGACACCGGTCAGTCCGGCAGCGGTCCACGCCGCCGCGGTTGCAGCCGGGTCATAGGTGAGGCCGGCGGCGCCGTAATCGGTGACATCGACGGTCCACACCGGATCGGTGCCCTGGTTCGTGACCGTCAACTCATAGGAAACCGTAGGAGGCGAAACCGTGAAGTCGAAGGTTGGCGAAGCTTGGATCTTTACCAACTCAAGGTCATAGATCGGGAACGAGATGCCGTCGTGGTCGTCTTCGTCGCCACCGGCCGTTCCGTCTTCGCCGGTTTCGTCGTCGACCATGTCGGCCGCCGGGTCCTCGCCCGGACCGTTGCCGTTGGTGGCGTCGGGAGTCGAGTCAAGATCGGTCAAGGTGCCGTCGAAGGCATCGCCGTTGTCGGGATCCTCGTCGTTGTCGAAGTTGCTGATCTCGGCGGTGTTGGTGAGCGGAGCAACCGCGGCGACATCAGCTACGGGCTGGAGCGTGATGGGTATCACCACGGTCTCGCCAGCCAGAAGAAGGTCACCGGCGGTATCAGCGAAGATCGTGGCCACCGGGTTCAGCGGATCGGCGCCATCCCAGCTGAACGAGAAGTCGTTCGCCGCGGTCGAGGTGGCATCCATCGGGCCCGAAGCATTGAGCGTCGGGTTGAACGGCTGCCACATCGTGGCGTCGATGTAATCGGTGATGTCGATGGTCGCAACCGGTGACGCCTGGTTCTCGACGGTGAGCAACATCGTGATGCTGCCATCGGGAATCAGTGGCGTATCGACCGAACCAAAGGTCTTGGTCAACGCAAGGTCGTAGGGGGCAAAGACCTCGATGTCGTGGTCGTCCTCGTCGCCCAGGGTTGCCTCGTTGAGGTTGCCGTCGCCATCGGGGTCGTTGTTGAGGTCGTTGTGGTTGATGACCTCGTCGCCATCGGAAGCGTCTGGGGTCGAGTCAACATCCACCGCCAACGGATTGGGAGCGTTGGTGTCGTCTGCATCATCATCGAACGCCGAGATCTCCGCCGAGTTCACAAACGGAGCCTGTGTGAAATCGGTGATGTCGTAGACGACCGGAACAACAACACTCGCACCGGGGGCGATAGGACCCTCGATGGTGAAGGTTGGGTTCGCATCAGCCACACCGGTGAGGCCAGCGGCCGTCCACGCAGCAGCGGTGGCGGTCGCGTTGTAGGTGAGGCCGGCGGCGCCGTAGTCGGTTACATCGGTCCAGTACACCGGAGCATTGCCTTGGTTGGTAACCGTAAGCAGGTAGCTGGCGGTGGGCGGCGACACCGAAGTGTCGAGCGCTGGCGAACCGAGGGTCTTGATGAGCTCAAGGTCATAGATGGGGATTCCGGCGACGTCGTGGTCGTCCTCATCACCGTCGACGGGGTCCGAACCGGAGCCGTCGCCGTCAATCGCACCGTCGCCAGGGTCGCCAGCGGCGCCTGGTTGGGCGTCGTCGGCCTGGTCGTCGTCGGGAGTTGAGTCCTCATCGGTGAGCGCGCCGGTTGAGGGGTTGTTGGCGTTGGTCGGGTCCGAATCGCCGTTCGACGGGTCGCCGTCGGAGTCAAAGTAGGAGATCTCCGCCCAGTTCTCGAGTGTGCCAGCGGCATCCTCGATGATCAGGGTCACCGGAATCGAAACCGTCTCACCGGTGTCGAGGGGGCCGTCGACCATCGCTACAGGTGCTGCCGGGTCGGTGGCATCCCAGGTGAACGGAAGAACCGTGCCGGTGGTGGAACCATCGGGGTTGTCGGCCACGTCGAAGGTAAACACGGCCGTATCGACGTAGTCCGTGACGTGGAAGTCCTCGATGGGATCACCCTGGTTGGTGACCTCCATGAGGAAGGTCACGGTCGATGTGCCCTCGGTGAGCCAATCGGCTCCCGGCACGAACGCCGGATCGATGGTCTTCTCGAGCGCCAGGTCGTATTCGCAGTTGACCATGATCGACACGTCGTTGGAGCGGATCGGCAGAAGGATCTCGTCGACCCGTGCACCGAAGGTGTTGGTCCAAATGTCGTCGCACTCGACACCCTCGGAGTCAAGCGTGAGCTGCTGCTCAAGGGTCTGGCCAGGATTGAGGGGGCCAGCGACGGTTGTGTAGGTGGCCCTTACGTCGGTGCTGCCTGCTGGGCAGCTACCCGAGCCGGTGTTGCCGGGGTTCATGATGGTTCCGCTTGGCGCATCGCACCAGGTGGTCTCGGCGATCGCGCGGTCAGGGTCACGGGAGATCGTGAGCGGATCGTCGCCACTCACCCAGACGGTGTCGGCCCCGGTCTGGCTCACGAACCCAAGAGTTCCGAGAGCAAAGTCTGATGGTGGGGTTCGTCCGTCACCGATCGTGGCGGGCGAGCCGGTCTGGTTCGGCGTGTTTGAGAGCTCTTCAGCCGAGTCGCCGTTGTGAGGGAACACATCGACAAGACGGATGTTGGTGAATCCCGTGTTGCCTTCGTTGGTAAGGCTCAGCACGAAAGACATGTTGCCGTTGAAGTCGATCATCGAGCACCGGTCGGCCCAATCGGCGCTGGGCGGATCGACGGTCGGGTGCAGCTCGCACGGCCCCTCAAGGGTGTCGACCGCCTTGATAATGGCACCTTCATCGGCCGGAAGTGGCATGAACGACGAGGCGAACCGGCTGATGTCGATGCTCGACGGCACCGGGTCCGAACTGAAATCGTTGCTGGTCCCGTCCCAGGGGCCAACGCCGTCGGCCTGGCCGCGAGCCTGGTTCGTGATGACGGTTGGGTTCGTCGGATTTGCGACTGCGCCAACGACTCGTACTTCGATCTCGAACGCTGATGTGCCGTCACTTGCGGTTGGCCAACCTCCGGGCAAGCCTTGCGGCAACGCGCCGGTGTCCACCAACGGGTTGGGTTCGGAGTATTGACAGGTGATCCGGTTGTTCGACGCGTTGAACGCACAGGTCGACCCCGGAGTGGTCGGGGTGGAAATGAAGCGGACGAACTCATAGTTCGCGGGCAGGTAGTCGGTGACTCGAACGTTTGTAATGGCCTCGACGGTCGCTCCCGTCACGGTTGGTTCAATGCGGAACTGCACGAGCTCGCCGTTGTTCTTGATGTCGTTGAGACCATTGAGGTTCTCTTTGGTCAGGTTCAACGTTGCGCTCGTGATCGACACCAGATCGGCAGATGCGTCGGTGTCAGTGTTGTTATTGTCTTGGTGATTCGTCGACGCGTTGTCGAAGTTCACGGTGTCGGTAGTGTCGAACGAGTCGATACCGTCGTCGAGGAATCGTTTGGCGCACCAGCCGGTACTGGTCAATGCGCCATCGCCTACGAGTTCGTCGAGGTCCCACGCACCTCCTGAGTACGGCGCACACGACTGACCTTGACCAACCACTGGTTGATTGGTGCCGTCCCAAGGACTGTCGGTGTAGCTCCACGAGGAGAAGAGGAACAGCTCCTGATCGTCGGTCTGGACCGCGAG
>CALJDK010000185.1 GCA_938023735.1 uncultured Acidimicrobiales bacterium | reverse complement strand
TGGCATGACCCCACGACTCACCCACTTCGCAATCAATACCGACGACGTTGCTGCCACCCAAGCGTTCTACGGGTCGGTGTTTGGCTGGCAGTTCCGCGAGTACGGCCCGCCGGGTTTCCTGCAGATCATGGACGAGACGGGCGAGGCTCCGATGGGTGCGATTCAGGAGCGGCGTCAATTACTCGAGGATTTTCCTACGAAAGGGTTTGAGTGCACTTTTGGCGTCGATGACGTCGACGTTGTGCGAGAACGGGTTCTGGATGCGGGCGGAAAGATCCTCATGGACAAGTTCACGATCCCGGGTGTGGGGCACCTCATCGCCTTCGAAGACCCAGGTGGCAACCCAGCCCTCGCCATGCAGTACGAGGATGGCGCCGACTAGCACGACTTCTCCTAGGCTCGGCCCATGAGCGCAACCACCTCGGATCTTCCCTTTCACCTTCGCGATAACTACGCACCAGTTCTTGATGAGATCGATGCCACCGACCTCGAGGTGGTAGGCGAGCTGCCCGCCGAACTCTCAGGTCGCTACTTTCGCAACGGAGCCAACCCGCATACCGGCAAGTCGCCCCACTGGTTTGCTGGCGATGGAATGATCCACGGCATCCGTCTTCGCGATGGCAACGCCGAGTGGTATCGCAATCGCTACGTAAAGACCCGGTCGTTCACCGAAGGTGTGTCGTATATCGGCGATGACGGCTCGGTCGACCTCACCATCGGGGTAAACAACACCCACATCGTTGGCCACGCTGGCAAGATCTTGGCACTGGTGGAGTCGAGCTTTCCTTGCGAACTTGACCGCGAGCTCGAAACGGTTGGGGTGCACGATTTCGACGGCCGTCTCGACTCGGCAATGACCGCACATCCCAAGACCTGCCCGGTTACCGGCGAGCTTCATTTCTTCGGGTACAGCTTTGCGCCGCCGTACCTGCGCTATCACCGGGTCGACGCCGACGGCGTGCTGGTGCAGAGCGAGTCGATCGATGTTTCTGGGCCCACGATGATCCACGATTTCTCGATCACCGAGAACCATGTGGTGTTCATGGATCTGCCGATCATCTTCGATTTCGAGCTGGCGATGCAGGGCTCCATGCCCTACCGCTGGGACGACGACTACGGCGCCCGGGTGGGCATCATGCCCCGAGGTGGAAGCGGTTCCTCGGGCGAGAGCGCCGATGTGCGATGGTTCGATGTCGACCCCTGCTATGTCTTTCATCCGCTCAACTCTTTCGAGTCGGGATCAAAGGTCATCATCGACACCGCCCGCTACCCCGAGATGTGGCGCCAAACATCGGCCAAGTTTCACGATGTAGCTGCGCTGCACCGGTGGGAGCTCGACCTCGAAACCGGCAAGGTGAGCGAACGCGGTCTCGACGATAGGCCCATTGAATTCCCTCGACTCGCCGACAGTCGGGTTGGGCTGGCCAACCGTTTCGGGTACGCCGTGTCGACCTTTGGCGATACCAACGCCACCGTGAAGTACGACCTGGAGCAAGACACGAGCGTGGTGCACGACTTTGGAGATGCCGTGGTGCCGGGCGAACCGGTGTTTGTGGCTGCCGAACACGGCAGTGCTGAAGACGATGGTTGGCTGCTGCAGTACGTGTATGACAAGAGCTCCGACACGAGCTCGTTTGTGGTACTCGACGCCCGCGACCCTTCGACCGAAGCGGTGGCAACCGTGCAGCTTCCCCGACGAATCCCCTACGGCTTTCACGGCACCTGGTTCGCCGACTGATCGACAGCAAACCCAGGGCCAGGCTACGGGGAGGCCTTCTGGCTGTAAACGGCAAGCCCGCCTGTCATTGCAGGCATGGCGCCGAGAAATCAAGGGCGGTTCCGCGGAACCGCATAGTATTTTGCTGGAGTGATGATGGCCAACGACATCTCAGAGCAGGCGCGTTTGATCATCATCACCGGCCTCCCCGGGAGCGGCAAGACGACTCTTGCGAAAGAGCTCGCTCTTGCGATGAACGCGGTGCGGATGTGCCCCGACGACTGGTTGATGGCATCCGGGATCGATCTTTGGGATGGGGGCGCTCGAGCGCAGATAGAGGCAACCCAAGGCGATCTTGCCCTGGATCTGCTTCGCAATGGCCGCAACGTCATCATCGAATGGGGGTTGTGGACGCGGGCCGAGCGCGACACGCTTCGAGATTCTGGACGATCGGTCGGGGCGGTTGTTGAGTTGCGGTACCTGACTGCCCCTATCGATGAGTTGTGGCAGCGGATTGTGCAGCGAGATCTGGAGGGCCGGTGGGGCGCTCGCTCGATTCGGCGCGAGGAGCTCGAAAAGTGGGCTGCCCTCTTCGAGCCTCCCACCGAAACCGAGTTTCGAGCCTACGACGCAGCCAACTGATGACACCAAGTACTTTGCACTGCTCAACTCGGTCGCGCTTCCGGTCGATGCTCAACCTATGGCACCTGAAACCGTCAGGTTGACGACGATTCGCAGACCAAGCCTTGGGCTCGGATGGGGGTCGGTCATTGGTGCTGGTTCCGGTGTCATTGCTGCATGGGTTTTTGTGATGGTCCTCTTCGGCTCGATCGTCGCAGTCGAGGGGCTTGCAGATACCGCGGGCGACGATGGGGTCGTTGTTTTTCTCTTGATCTACGGGCTGATCGGATCGTTGGTCGGTGGCGTCATCGGATCCGTTGCCGGTGCCGTTGCTGGGTTTGTCTTTGGGGTAACCCGCTCGGAAGGATTGGCGCAGTTCGTCGCGCCAGTGATCGGCGTCATTCCGTTCGCGATCGGGCCGCGGATGTTGTCCGATGGCGAAGGATGGTCAACCCTTTTCGTCAGCGCGATGTTGTTCGTTGCAGCTGCGTACGGCCTAATCGGTTGGATTGCGGGCCGAGTTTTTGCTCGCAAGCTTGCCGAGGCCGACGTCGCCCACCAGCTGTGTATGGCGAGCGGTCGCGACCGCGATGAGATCGACCGGCTCGTCGGGACGAACTAGCCCCGAAATCGCGCCCACCCGCCTGCGAACGAAGTACACGGTCCCGCGGAACCGCTTATGGCGTCACCCACTGCGCCAGTGCGCCCCAGATCGTTTGTAAAGGTTCTGTAAGAACTTTGTAAAACCTTGTATTCGACACTTTTCATTTCCGTCGACTGTCTCTACCGTTGGGTTTACAAAGCCATTCTTCCATCCAAAAAAGTAGGATCTATGAAGCGTTCGTTGGTTATCACCCTGGTCGCACTGCTGGCGTTGATTGGATTCGCGCCGGCCGCTTCGGCCGAAGCAAGTGATTCGGCAAAAGGAGATCGCTGCGAACGTCTCGACAAGATCGAGGACCGTTTCGAACGCAAGGCAGCAAAGATTGCCAAGAAAGCCGAGCGCATCGAGGCTCGCATCGTTCGTGCAACCGAACGACTCGCTGAGATCGACCCGGCTGATGAGGCCCGAGTAGAAAAAGCCGAACGCCGGATTGAGCGTCTCGAGGCGAAAGCAGCGAAGCACGAGGCAAAGCTCGCGCGGATGGAAGCGCGACGTGCGGCCTTGGAAGAAGCCTGTAGCGAAAGCTAAGCAGCTGGCGAATTCTCCAGCTTCCGCAGAACCGTTTCTCTACATCGAGTTCGCCTTGCACGCTCCGCGTGTCAGGCTCGAGCATGGAAACAACTGGCCTTGGTCACGAATACCTTTCCGGTCTGCCGGTACCTGATGTTGTGAATTGGCCGATCTTCCCCTTCAAGGGAGATCTGTCAGTGCGCACCGTTCGGCCGTTTGCCGACGAGCCATACCCGAGAAGTGGTGAGCCGGGCGCCGATCCGTGTCACTGCGAACGCGAGGGTGGTGGCGAGGAATGGCCGCTGGTGTGGTCGAACGACCGCTGGCAAGTGCGCCCGATTCACTTCCACCTTGCCGAACGGACGCCCGCGCCGTTCCCGGCCTACATGCTCGAAACGGTTGCGCATATGGACATCGAGGACTTCGACGATCAGTACGCCGCCGAGTTGGGGATCATGACGATCCGGATGGAACGAGCGATCAAGTCGATCGGTTCCATCGGGCGAGTTCACTTCAATCGGTGGGGCGACGGTGGGAGCCACTTTCATGTGTGGTTTCTCGGTCGGCCGCTTGGTGCCCAGCAGTTCAGCGGGTTCACTCTGCCGTTGTGGGGATTCACCCTGCCGCCGCTTCACGAAGATGTGGTGAATGCCAACAACGAGAT
>CALJDK010000184.1 GCA_938023735.1 uncultured Acidimicrobiales bacterium | reverse complement strand
CTTGGTCTGACCCTTCGTCTGACCCCTGGTCTGACACCGGTTTAGCGGATGGTCTTTCTGATGCTGGTGGAGATGACGTCGACGAGGAGGGTTACGGCGATGAGAGCGAGGATGCTGGTGAGAATTCCGTCGTAGTCGAAGCGCACCACCTGCTCGGAGATGGTTCTGCCCAGACCCGCGGCGCCGACTACTCCGACCGTTACGGTTTCGCGGATCGCCACCTCCCACCGGTAGAGCCCCAACGCCACAAACCGACCCGAAACCGCTGGAACCGTGGCAAACGCGGCAACCCCAACCGGTGAAGCTCCGGCTGCTGCCAGCGCCTTGCCCGGTTGGTCGTCAAGATTCTCGACCACCTCAGATTGCAGCCGACCCAGAACCCCCAGGTTGTAGATGGCCAACGCCAGCACGCCCGGCCACAAACCCGGCTTCAGAATGAACACGGTAAGAAACGCCCAAACCGGTGGCGGCACCGATCGCGAAATCAGCAGGAAGAAGCGAGTCACCAACCCTGCGACCGAGCGAGCGACATTGCCCGTGGTCGACCAAGGATTCTCGATTCGGCTGGCAATGAACGACACCAACGACGCGAGCGACCACGCCAGAACCAGCGAAAGCACCGCAAGCGCCAACGTGTCGACCGTGTCGCCGAACAGTCCCGACCAACCCTCGTCACCCAACTCAGGCGGCCACGAATCGGTAGCCAACTCGGCCGCCAAGGTGCGCGAACGCGACGACCATAGCGACGAGATCTGTACCTCAAGGCGCCACCACGCAAAAGGAATCGCCGCCAAGAACAACAAGGCACTTGCTCGCAACACCGGATCGCGATCGGGCGCCGATGTGGACAGCTCGGCGTGCATCTCGCCGGTGCTTAAACTCCGGCGACGTCGCACAACCGACGACCAGCGGTCGGCGAATCCCGACAGCAAGATCAATGCCCACAGCAACGTCCACATCTCGTTGTATCGCAGCGTCTGGAACGACAGCGCCAACTGGAAACCCAACCCGCCGGCACCGACCAAGCCAAGTACTGCCGCACTTCGAATGGCGCACTCGAATCGGTAGAACCCGTAGCTGAGGATGTCGCCAAGCGCATACGGCACGGCGCCGAACACCACAGCCGACAGCCGGCCAGCCCCTGCGGCACGCAGAGCCCGCTCGGCATCGCGGGGCGCCTCGTCGAGGAGCTCGGCGAACACTTTGGCAGTAACCGCTCCGAAGGGAATACCGATTGCCAGGATCGCCACCAGCGGATCGAGGCCGAGAACGTTCACCAGTAGGAGCCCAAAAACCACTTCGTGAATGGCTCGGGGAATGGCAAACAGCACCCGCAACGAACGCCAGACCCAGCTGGCGGCGGTGCTGGTTCCCGCCACACTCAGCCAGATGCGCTCGGTCAATAGAAGTCCGCCGACCATGCCGATTGCCACCGACAGCGCGGTGCCCAGAATCGCGAACCCAAGGGTAACCATGGCTTCGCGAGCCGCGAGCTTCACAAACTCGAAGCCAAGGTCGGGCTGCACCATCGCCTTGAAGAAGTCGGCGAATTGACTGGCACCGCGGGAATTGAAGATCCGGCGGACGTCGACACCTGCCCGCTGCAATGACCAAGCGACCAGCGCCAGGCTCACCAGCCACCAGACGCGACGATTCCATCGAGCCGGCGGCGATGGAGCGAACCCCGAAACCCGATTGCCGGCAGCGACGGTCACGAGCCCGCCATTAGTCGTCGATCTCGTACAGACCGGCCAGCTGGTCTTCGGCCACCTCGGCCGACGGCAGGTCGAACATCATCTCGCCCAACCGCAAGCCAATGATGCGGGTGCAGTACTTCAGGGCCAACGGTGCATCGTGCATGCTCGTCACCAACGCCCGATCGGGTTGGCTCGTCACCACGTCGGCAAGAATGTCGAGAATCGCCTCGGATCGTGCCGGGTCGAGCGCGCTCACCGGCTCGTCGGCCAGAAGCAGGTTGGCACCTTGATAAAGGGTTCGAGCAATAGCCACCCGTTGTTGCTGACCGCCCGACAGTTTGTCGGCGCGCTCCCAAAGCTTGTCGCCGATACCAACCTGTTCGAGCACCGCGAGAATCTCGTCGGTGTCGCGTGGACGTACGAGTGTGCGGATCGTCTCGACCGGACCCCAACGACCCAGCCGGCCCGAGGCCACATTGTGGGCAACGCGCAGCGGGCCAACGAGAGCGTTGCCTTGCGGAATCGAACCGATCAGACTTCGGGTTGCCCGGTGCTTCCGCGCACCGAGCGCGCTGGTATCGACATCATTGACAACCACGTGCCCCGACGTGGGAAGCACAAGTCCATTCGCTACCGAAAGAACAGTGGTTTTTCCCGAACCCGAAGGCCCCACCAAGGCGACTCTTTCGCCCGCACTGACCTGAAAGGTGACGTTGCGCAGCGCAAAGGGGCCTGATGGTGAGTACTGGACAGAAACGTCCTGGAAAGAAAGGACGTCAGAGTTATTCTTCAATCAGTCCGCTTTCCCGGCCAACACTTTCGATGTCTGCGTAGTTCGCGCTTTCGGTACCGATGAATGACTCGGCACCAAAGAACTCCAGAATCGTAGCGTGGTCGGGGTTGGACGGATCAAGGTTGGCTAGCGCATCGACGATCTGCTGCTGGATGTCGTCGTCGAGTTCGGGGCGAGCAACCCAGTGGTAGTCGAAGTAGGTGGGCGTTTCGAAGATGAGCTGAACCTTGTCGAGATCGACTTCGCCGGCCTCGACCTTGGACTTCCAAACCTGGCTGTTGAGGGCTCCGACTTCGTACGTGCCCGCTTCGACGAGGGCGATGGTTTTGTCATGAGCGCCCGAGAAGCCTGCTTCGCCTTCGAGATCATCGAGCGCAACGCCCGCCTGATCGAGGAACGACTGCGGCATGAGACGACCAGATGTGGATGACTCGGATCCAAAGGTTAGCGAGCGACCGGCGACCGCCGAAAGACCCGACACATCAGAGATTGGTTCGATGCCGCTATCGGTGGTTGCGATGAACACCGAAGTGAATTCGGCATCGATATCGCGCTGGGCGATGGCCTCGGCGCCATCAACCTGCAAGCGAGCCTGCACTCCAGTGAGCCCGCCAAACCACACCAGGTCGAGATCGCCAACACGGAACTGCGACACCGCTGCTTCGTAGGCGGTTACCGGCTCGAAGTTGACGGTCACGCCAAGTTCTTCAGACAGGTAATCGGCCAAGAGGCCGTAGTTTCGGGCCAGAAGCTCGGGGTCCTGGTCGGGGATAGCGCCAAGGTTGATCTCGGTGATCTCGCTCGCACTAGCAGCACTGTCAGACGTATCGTCGGCTGGCTCACCGCTGCTACCGGTGGCGATGTCGGTGGAAGAACCACAAGCCGCAGCCAGCAGGGCAAACGCCGCAATCAGCAGCACGAGGTTTTTTCGCGAAGACAGAAGGAAAGTCATCTGTTCAGTTAAGACCATCGGCAAGCTCAATCGACCCTCAGGTCAACAACTTCCCCCGGGCTGTGTCGAATGTCACGGATCCGACATCGATGCCCCATCCTCGCTTACCGGTTACACCATCGTCGAAGTCGACTGCTATCTCACTCGCAGCTCGAGCCGACCACACGTGTCGCAGCGCAAAGCATCGACGTCGTAGCGATCCTTGCCGAATCGCTTTACCCCTCCGAGCAGACCACGTTCGAGCGGGCCGGGGATCCAACGCACCGATCCCGGAGCGCTCTGGCCTGAGTCCTCGAGAAAACCCGGCGACAGCGAACCCTCGCAATGAACACATCGCTCCTCGGGTGAAGGAGGATCGGGAAAGCGCTGCGCGGCGAAGGGCGGCTCGGAGGAACTCATGGCGTCGAGTCTTTCACGGAGACCAACGCAAAGAACCTCACGTGCTGGCGTTTACTACGTTGGATTGATGGTCCTTCTCACGAACAAGGTTGCGTTCATCACGGGCGCTGGTGCCGGAATTGGTGCCGCCGCGGCCCAGCGATTTGCTGATGAGGGGGCCACCTTGTGGCTCAACGATCGCAACGCCGACTCGCTCGCCGCCATCGTCGACTCGATCAATGCCACTGGCAGCACGGCCGAGGGCCTGGCGGGAGATGCGTCGGACTCATCGTTTGTAAATGAGTGGCTTGGGGCGGGCATCGACAAGTTCGGCCGGGTTGATGCCCTCTACTGCAATGTCGGGGTGTCGAGGTCCGGGCTCGTCGGCGAACTCACTGACGACGACTGGCGCTTCCAGCAACGACTCACCCTCGACTCGGTATTCTTCGCCACACGTGCGGTCATCCCCCACATGGTCGAAGCTGGCGGGGGCAGCATCGTGGCGATGTCATCGGGTGCCAGAATCGGCGGCAACTACAATTTGGGCGGCTACGCAGCGGCAAAAGCCGGCGTGATCAACCTTATGGAAACGGTGGCTACCGAATACGGCCGGCACGGCATCCGAGCAAACGCGGTGACCCCAGGGCCCACCGCTACCGCTCCTTTGGTGGCGTATGTCGAGCAACGGTCCGGAGGCGTCGACGCCCATGTTGCCGATCTCAACCTGGCCCGCCTCACCGAACCGGAAGAGGTAGCGGCCACCGTTGCGTGGTTGGCATCGGATGAATCGTCAGCCATCTCTGGCGTCTGCGTTCGCTGCAATGTTCGGGCCGCTAGCCGTCGCCCGACCAGCTAGCTTCCGAGATCTCGCTACGGACGCATCACGCCACCACCGTCGACGCTGATCGATTGGCCGGTCACATACCGACTTGCTTCGCTCAGAAGAAACGCAACCGCCGGAGCAATGTCGTGCTCGGGGTGACCATCGCGCCCAATCGGATGGTCTTCATACATCGCATCGAACACCGCCTTGCGTTTGGGATCGGCGCTCGGGTCGACCCGATGCCCGGCCGATGCGGGCAGCACACAGTTCACAGTGATTCCGTCGCGACCCCACTCGTTGGCGGCGGTTCGGGTGAGCGATCGGATGGCCTCATTCGATGCTGCGTACGGCCCGTATCCAGCCGCTCCGGTAAGTCCCAATGAGGTGGCCATCGTTACGATCCGGCCCCATCCCGCAGCCGCCATGTGAGGCAACACGGCCTGCATGGCGATGAGGGTTCCCTTGGGTCCGGTGTCGAACAACAGGTCCATGTCGTCCTCGGTGACCTCGGCCAGCGGAGTGATTGGGCAAAAGCTCTGCGCATTGGCAACCAATCCGCTGATGGCGCCCCATTCGTCGACGATGTCGGCAACCAAGGCTTTGGTTCCCTCGACATCACGGACATCGAGCGCACGGGCGAGGTGATCGAACCCCATCCGATCGAGCGTTGCCGATGCTTCATCGACCCGTTCCTGCTTACGACCGGTTATGACGACCGAGGCTCCCAGTTCGGCGAGGTACTTTGCGATACCGAGGCCAATCCCTCGTGTCCCGCCGGTGATCATCACCACGCCTTCGCCCAGGTCGAACTCAGTCACCGGACGGTGGATCCTTCAGCACACGGGTTTTACCGAAGATGTTTCCGAAGAGCAGGCGCCCCTCTTCATCGAGCGTCACGCCGGCACCCAGGGTGTTGAACTTGGCGCCACCGAGGACGTAGTGAAAGCGCGATTCGCCAGTGGTCCAGTCGAGCCCTTCGATGGTGAACTGCCGGTCGCGCACGCCGCATGTGTAGACGATGTCGGATTCCCGCGACACAAACGGCACCGAGTTGGGCGACGAAACCTCGGTGTTGACCCACGCCTCTTTGAGCTGGCGCACCTCGGGGTCCCACTCGTATTTGTGCAGGCCAAAGGGTGTGTATTCGGGTTTGTGCGGTAGCTGGAAGCACAACATTCGAGCCGCCTGGGCCGGGAATCCTTCGGGGATTGAAGCCGGTTCGTTGTTCACCGTCATCGCGCCATACCCCGACACCGTGATCGACTGCTCGGTCTTGATCTCCTCAAGATCGGGGTTGCCCATGTTGGCGGGGCCGATACCCGCGATACGGCGGTCGGGGGCGTTGGGCAGCTGCTCCCAATCGTCAGGAATCTCGTCGCGCCACGCATAGGTGATGTTGACCACCTCGTCGCCGTCACCAAACACCACAAACCGATCTTCGTCAGGGCCAAAGCCCATGAGCGATGGGGTGGTACCCGAGCCGTAGCCGCCGCCGTTGCGGTATTGCATCGACCAGGCGCCGTCGGCTTCGTCGAGCGACAGCTTCTCGCCGGTCCAGATGACCTTGTGGATGTGGTCATTGGACGACGTGTAGATGGCGTTGTCGTCACCGATGCACAGCGATGTCCGGAGCCACCCGTACCCGGTGTTGCCTCGTTCAGCTTCGCGCATTGCGCAGTAGTCGGCGGCTTCCTCGGCGGCTCTCGGAAGTTGCAGAGCGTCGTAGTCGCTGAAGTCGCGAGCCAGGGAGATCACCCAGCCGTGATCGGTGGTGAGAACCAGGCGACCATCGAAGGTCATGCCCATGCCGACGAAGTAGCCGTCGATGTGGTCGGGACGATTCCAGCGGTCACGCTCGACGATGTCGGACGCCCGGTCGTTGGAGTCGGTCTCGATGTAAGCAGCCGCATGGTCTTTGCGCCCGAGGAACAACGTGTTGGTGTTGTCGAGTAACGCATACACGCCGTCGAGGCCCGTGAGGAAGCGCATGGAAATGCCGATGGCGTGCTCGATGGCCGGCCAGTCTTCGAGCTCGTCGAGTCCGTCGGTGAGTTCCTTCATCTCTTCCACCGGCGGGTCGGCTTCGTCACCGAACTGCAAGGTCGTAAGGATCTCGAGGGTGTCGTAGTCGAGCTTGAACATGCGGTTGCGACCGTTGTTCCACAGCACGCGTTTGCCGTCGGCGTATGGCGCCGAGATCAGCTGCCCAAAGTTGCCCGCGCCCGTCCACTGGTACTGGATCGACGCGTCGTCGAGCACCTCGGAAGGCCCCTCGGGGCCCCGCCATGGCACATTGTCCTGCTGATCGGGTCGGCCATGACCAATGGGGTTGCTCGAGTCGGCAAGAAACGGATTGCGAGGTCCCGGCTGCAAAGTCACGCTGCGAATGCTACAACCCGAAAGTCGGGTGGGCTTTCAACCAAACTCGGGGTTGACGCAGAAGCGCTACGGTCGGGCCGTGAAGTTCTCGGCCAACCTTGGGTTCCTATGGACCAACCTTCCGCTGCCAGCGGCAATCGCTGCGGCTCGTGGCGCCGGGTTCGATGCCGTCGAGTTTCATGCGCCCTATCACCTGCCGTCGGCCGAGTTAGCCAGAGCAGTGGCCGACGCATCGATCGATGCCGTGAGCATCAACACCCGCTTCGGTGATCAAGACGGCGATTTCGGGATTGCTGCGATCGGAGGCCGTGAGTCGCAAGCTCGGGACTTCATCGATGAAGCGATTGCCTATGCCGCGGTCGTCGGGTGCCCCGCGGTGCACGTGACTGCTGGTCGCACCGAGCGTTCCGACGAAGCGGAGGCCACTTACTGCGCCAACTTGTCCTACGCCGCCAACCAAGCAGCCCGCCACGATATGACAATCCTCATCGAACCGTTGTCGGACCCGCACTACCACCTGCGCAGTGTGGACCAAGGTCTTCAAACCATCGCCACGGTTGCCGCACCCAACCTCAAACTGCTCTTCGACTGCTTTCACGCCTGGCACAACGAACCCGATCTCCTCGCTGCCATTGGCGAAGCGGGTGCGCACATCGGCCACGTGCAGTTCGCATCGCTTCCCGACCGCCATGAACCCGACCAGGGGGTGGTCGATTACGGCCACGTTCTTCCCACGTTCGCGGCGATGGGCTACACCGGCGCCTTCGGGGCTGAATACCATCCGGCGGGCGACATCGACGATGGCATTCATTGGCTCGCCGACCTTCGCAAACGACTCCCGGACGCGGACCGGGCTTCACCACAATCACCATCGCAATCAGCATCGGGAGACACCCCATGAATCGAGTAGCAGTCGTCACCGGAGGTGGCCGAGGAATTGGCCGAGCAGCAGCCGAAGCGCTCAGCGCCGACGGATGGTCGGTAGCCATCGCCGGCCGCACCCAGTCGTCCCTCGACGACACCCTCGGTGCACTGTCGGGCGACGGCTTGGCCGTGGTCGCCGACGTCAGCAACGGCGACGATGTCGAGAACCTCTTTACCAGCACCGTCAATCGATTCGGTCGAGTAGATCTGCTGTTCAACAACGCAGGTATCTCGGCGCCGCCAGTGCCCATCGATGAGTTGTCGGTCGAGGCCTGGGAGCAACTGATCGGGGTGAACGTGACCGGGTCGTTTCTGTGCGCCCGGGCCGCGTTCAAACAGATGCGCCACCAAAACCCCGCCGGTGGCCGCATCATCAACAACGGGTCGATCTCGGCCACCACTCCCCGGCCGTTCTCGGCGCCCTACACCACCTCGAAACACGCCATCACCGGACTCACGAAATCACTGTCGCTCGACGGCCGCGACATCGGTATCACGTGCGGCCAGATCGACATTGGCAACGCCGCAACCGAGATGGTGGAACAGATGGCCAAAGGCGTGCCACAGCCCGACGGCTCCATGAAGAGCGAAGCCACCATGTCGCTCGACAACGTGGCCAAGGCCGTCGTTCATATGGCCAACCTGCCACCCGATGTGAACATCTTGACGATGACCATCATGGCCAACGGCATGCCCTTTGTAGGGCGGGGCTAGGCGAAACTAGCAAGCGGGGGCCGCGCTCTCGGCTGGACCGAGAAGGTCCCATTTGTTTCCCCACGGGTCGACGAAAACCACCACCGACCCGTACGGCTCGTGCCGGGGTTCCGACGTGAACTCGACACCACGGGACAGCAGGTGGGCGTACGTCGACTCGAAATCATCGACCCGCAGGAACAACCCAACCCGGCCGGCAAACTGATCGCCGACCCTCTTCTCCTGCTGCGCGCCATCAGCTTTGGCCAGCAGAAAACCGGTGACGGCACCCGGTGGCCGTACCACCACCCAACGTTTCGGGCGGCCGTCGTTGGTGGTCGACGGTTGGTCGGCAACCAGCTCGAAGTGAAGAACGTCGGTGAAGAAGGAAATGGCATCGTCGTAGTCGTCGACGAGTAGCGAGAACTGTTCGAGGTGCACGTGCTGGTCCTAAAGAGCTGTTGGCCGGCCCAGCGGACCAACATCGGATTCGATGGCCCCGCCGATGCGAAGTACCGTATCGCTCCGCCACCGCCGACCAATGATCTGGGCCCCCACCGGGAGACCACCAGAGGTAAGGCCGCACGGCACAGACAGGGCCGGGCACGGCGAGATGAGGTTCCAAACGGCAGTCATATCGGGCGAGTGATAACGGCCATCGTCGGCATCATTGGGCACGTAGTCGGCCATCGAAGCGGTGATGGGCTCGGTGGCCATGGTGGGACACAGCATTGCCTCGTTCTCGGTCAGGATGGGTCGCATCCGGTTCCACAAGGTGGTGCGCACCAACTCGACCGACTTGTAGTCGACCGCACTCATGGCGTTTCCGGCCTCGATGAGGCGAAGCACATTCGGGTCCAAGCGGTCGCCGAACTCGTCGACCGTGTGCCCGTAGTACGTGGCCATGAACACCTGCCAGAGCTTGGTCCACTCGTGCTCTTCGTCGCCGGCGAACTGCGGATGCACCTCGGTAACCTCAGCGCCAGCATCGCTTAGCGCATCGGCGGCGCTGCGAACCGCGGCGGCTATGTCGGGCTCGACGTGCCACACATCGAGATCGATGCTCACGCCAATCTTCATGCCCCGCACATCGACACCTTGAGGTTGGTCGAGGTCGAGCGGTGTGGTGACCGACAAGATGTCGGCGTCATCGGGACCTTGGGTGGCGGCCAGGAAAAGCCGAGCATCATCGACATGACGCGCCAAGGGTCCGTGATGCGAAATGTTGTCGAACAACCCCGGCAAAACGTCCATGGGAATCCGACCCAAGCCAGGCTTGAGACCCACCACGCCACACCAGGCGGCGGGTATCCGCACCGAGCCGCCCATGTCCGAGCCCTCGGCCAGCGCCACACATCCCGAAGCAACCGCTGCGCCAGATCCACCCGATGAACCACCGGTACTTCGGTCGAGATTCCACGGGTTTCGGGTGACGCCCCACAACGGACTCTCGGTTACCAGGCTGTGGGCAAACTCTGGGGTCGTCGTCTTGCCGACGACGATGGCACCGGCGCGACGCAACGCCGCAGCGATCGCGCCATCGGCCTCCGGCACCCAGTTCTCGTGGCTCACCGAACCAAGCGTGGTGGTGTGACCGGCGGTCGGCGTGGTGTCTTTCAGCGCGATCGGTACCCCGTGCAGGATGCCCAGGTCGTCGCCAGCAGCGACCGCAGCTGCAGCTTCCTCCGCCTGCGAGCGTGCATCGTCGCCCCACACGAAACAGAAACAGTTGAGCGTGTCGTTCACCTCGTCGATTCGAGTAAGAGCGTTCTCGACCAGCTCGACCGGCGAAAGCTCGCCCGAGGCAACGAGTCGGGCCTGATCGCCAGCCGACAGGTACGCAAGGTCAAGGTCGGCACCCACACCTTCGGTCATGACAACTCCCTATGGCCGCTGAAGTTCGAAGGCGCCATCGGTTGTGGTGGCGTACCCCGAACCGGCAAGGCGCCCAATGGCCCGCAACTCGTCGGCCAACACCCGGGTGCCATCGAGCACCCGCTCGTCGACATGGAACGCCTCGACCCGCCCAAAGAACATACGGTACGTGACCTCCTCGCCATCGGGCGAAAGATCGGTCGTGTCGAACAAGCGACACTCGAGCGTTGCGGTTGCTTCGGCCACCATCGGGGCATCGACCGTCGTACCCGGCACTGCGGTAAGGCCAGCCGCCTCAAACTCGTCGACCTCGGGGCCAAACTCCTCGGCTGACGCATTCATGGCCTCGACCGTTTCGGCGGTGACGATGTTGACGGTAAACGCCTGGGTCTCGGCCACGTTGGCCGCCGTGTCCTTGAGACGAGGCGCCACACCTACCGAAAAGGCCACCACCGGTGGATTGTGGCCCATCGCGTTAAAGAACGAGAATGGCGCAAGGTTGTGGCGCCCCTCAGCCGAGGTTGAACCAATCCACCCAATCGGCCGCGGAACCACCAAACCGGTGAGCAGTTTGTAGGTGTCGACAACTTCCATATCGCTCGCCGCAAACGTCTTCCAAGAATCCATCCGGCCAACGTACTCTTCATTCATGCAGAACAATCCAAAGGTTTGGCGATCGCCGAAGATCGAGGTGCGCGAAAGCGAACTTGGCGGCCGAGGAGTCTTCGCGAAAGAGGCGCTGCCCGCCGGCGAGATTGTTGCGGTGAAGGTGGGTCACGTGGTCGACACCGAAGAGATGGCTCGACTCACCGCCGAGGTCGGCGACTTCGGTCTGCAGATTCACGACGACGTGTTCCTTACCCCACGCACCGCCGACGAGGTGGCCGACATGGTCGTGATGATCAACCACTCATGTGATGCCAACGTTGGTTTCGAAGGCCAGGTCACTTACGTCACGATCAAGCCGGTGGCGGCCGACGAAGAGCTCTGCCACGACTACGCCATGATGCGCACCACTCCCTATGAGCTCGAGTGTCTTTGCGGTGCCACCGACTGCCGCGGCACCGTGACCGGCGACGATTGGCAACTGGCCGAGGTGCAAGCCAAGTACGGCCGGTTCTTCCAACCACACATCCTTCGCCGCATTCTCCCGTAGGGACTCACACTGCAAAAAGACGACGCATCACGTGCTCTTTTGAGCTGATGCTCGCTACTGTCACCAAGCCGACAGACAACCATTGCTCGATGGCCGAATATGTGGATCTCGGAGTCGCTCGGTGGGAGCGGCGCCGGACGACACGGGGGAAGTCGTGAGCAATTCTGATGTCTTTGTCAGTATCGTCTACACGCTGTACGTGGTGGCTCCGGCCATTCGAGACGAGCTGTGGTTGCGCACCGCGCTCTTCTTCAACAGCTTTGGCTTTGCGCTGTGGGGATTCTGGATAGGCAGCTGGCCAGTGGTGGTGGCCAACGCAATGTTCTGTGTGATCAGCCTGCGCCAGATGATTCGAGCCTATGAGGAACGTCGCCCCGTCGAACTTCCCGAGGATGCGGCGGTCTACGGCACAACGTTCTTCCCCGATATGTCCCGAAGCGACCTCAAACGGTTCTGGCAACTCGGCGAGACCCTGACGTTCAATCACCGAGAGCTGGCAACTCTTGGCGAACCCTCGAGCCATCTGTATGTGGTACTCGAGGGTGCCACTTCGGTGACGCGCTCGGATGGATCGACCATCGAACGGCCAGCCCCGATCGTCGTCGGTGAGATCTCGACGCTCAGCGCTGACGACCGGGATGCCTCGGCAACCGTCGTCACGCGAAACGCTCGAGTTCAGGCATGGGATAAGGCCGACCTGTCGGCCCTCCAAGAATCCCATCCTTCATTTACCGGTCCGTTCCTGAAAGGGCTCGCACGTCAGATGGCTGGTCGAGTCGCAGTGTGAATCACCTACGTCGGCCCGGAGGGCAGACTTCCTCGGACCCACTTGTATTACACTTGTTACATACTTGTATTGCTTGTGGTACGTTGGGTGAATGGTTCATGTGGTCATCGGGATTGTTGCGGTTCTTACCGGCATCCTGAGCGCGGTGGCCGGACTCGGAGGCGGAGTCATCCTCCTTGGTGTTCTGGCCCAGTTCTTCGCACCCACTACCGCCATCCCTATTCAGGGCGGAATCCAACTGGTGTCCAACACCTCTCGAGCCGCAATGCTGCGCCGAGACATCAACTGGCCGGTGGTGATGCAGGCGTCGATCCTTATGCTGCCCGCAAGCTTCCTCGGCGTCGCCGTGGCCACATCGATTCCCGAAGATGCCACCCGCATTCTTCTCGGCGTGTTTCTCCTCATCGTCACCTGGCGACCCAGGTGGTTGCGCTGGAGCTCCGACGGACAACTTCCTCGTGGCGCGTTGGTCGGCGTGGGCGCAGCG
Source organism: uncultured Acidimicrobiales bacterium (assembly GCA_938023735.1). Lineage (GTDB taxonomy): Bacteria > Actinomycetota > Acidimicrobiia > Acidimicrobiales > SHLQ01 > CALLQB01. The sequence goes on along the minus strand of CALJDK010000184.1, from coordinate 41,104 downwards.
TCGGGTTTCCTCAACTCCACGGTCGGAGCAAGTGGCCCCTTCACCTCGCCGTTCTTTAAGGCGGCCACCGCATCCCACGTGGCATTCGTGGCTACCGCCGCGACCTCGCAAATTCTGGCGCACGTGTCAAAGATCTGGGCATTCATCGTCGACGGGTTCGACATCGGCGAGCATCTTTCGTTGATGGTGGTCGGCGCCCTTGGCACCTTCATCGGAACCCGCATCGGTGGCCGCCTCCTTCACCGCTCCGACGACAAAGCGCTCAACTATGTGTTCACCACGGTGCTCACCATCCTCGCAATCCGACTCATCGTGCGAGGGGTCCTGTAGCGGAGCTGACGCTGGCCCGGTTGTTTGGAAGCAGTTGTAGCGATGCGATACTCGGACATGGCTGAACCTGATCCCGCTCCTGTTCTTTCCGAGATCGCCGACGGCATCTGCACCATCACGTTGAACGTGCCCGACCGGAAGAACAGTTTGTCGCCCGAGCTGGTCGACCAGGTTTGCGAGCTGCTGCAGGCAGGCGCAACCGACGACGACGTTCGAGTCATCGTGCTCACCAACGCGGGCACCACGTTCTGTGCCGGCGCCGACCTGAAGTCGACCCAACCCGGAGCAGGTAACCCCGGCAAGCACTCGTTTGTCGACCTGTGCCGCATGATTCAGCAATCGCCGAAGCCGGTGATCGGCAGAATCGATGGTCACGCCACCGGCGGCGGGGTGGGGCTCGCCGCAGCATGCGATATCTCCGTCATGCGCGACGACGCAAAGATCGGCTTCACCGAAGTTCGCATCGGCGTTGCTCCAGCCATCATCTCGGTGGTGTGCCTGCCAAAGATGCGACGGGCCGATGCTGCCGAACTGTTCCTTACCGGCGAGCGGATCTCGCCCGAACGCGCCACCGAGGTCGGGCTCATCAACAAGGCGGTTCCCGGCGAGTACCTCGACGGAGCCGTCGATGGCTTCGTCCAGAAGATCATGAAGGGCGGACCCAACGCGCTGGCTGCCTCGAAAGAACTGATCAACAAGGTTCCCGACATGAGCGAAGACGACGCCTATGCCTGGACCGCCGAGCTCTCGGCTCGACTGTTCACGCTGCCCGAAGCACAGGACGGAATTCAGGCATTTCGCGACCGCACCCCGGCCCCGTGGATTTCATCATCTGACGCGACATCTGCCGACTGAGTCTTCAGGTGGAATCGACCCGCTAGGGCGGCAATGCTGGGGCATGGCCAACATCAAGTCTTCGACCGTTCACCACCTCGTCGGCAAGAGGTTCTTGGCCGAAACACCCGACGGTCAGCGGTTCATGATCGACGGCGAAGAACACGCCAAAACCGGCATGAACCCTATGGAGGTTCTGCTCAATGCCTTCGGTGCGTGCTCGGCGTTCGATGTGGTGACCATGATCGGCAAACGCCGACTCGATCTGTTGAGCTACCGGGTTGAAGTCACCGGGGTTCGCGACGACGGCGTGCCAGCGTTCTACACAACCATCAACGCAAAACACGTCATCGATGCTCCTGGCTTGGCCCCAGAGATGGCCGAACGCTTTGTCGACCTGGCTACCAACAAGTACTGCTCGGTGGCCAGCAGCCTCAACGCTGATATCACCTTCGAGGTTGAGCTGCTGCACGAAATCGCTCCCGAATGATCGACATCGCCGGGCTCCTGCAGCCTGAGCTCACCGAGCTCAATCGGTTGCCGATGCGAGCACCGTTGGTTCCCGTGGCCACCGCAGCCGACGCGTTCGCCGGCAACGACGCGCCGAAACGGATGTCGCTCGACGGCGACTGGATGTTTCGGCTGGTCGACCATCCCGAGCAGGCACCGAACGGTTGGATGAAGCCCAGCGGCTCACGCAAGGGTTGGCGCACCGTTGCGGTGCCGGGTTGTTGGACTCGCCAAGACACCGGTGACCATCCGCACTACACCAACATCATCATGCCGTGGCCGCTCGACCCGCCAGCGGCTCCTGCGCACAACCCAACCGGGCTCCATGTCACCACCTTCGACCCACCCAAGTCATGGAAGAACCACCAGGTTGTGCTGCACCTCGGCGGCGCCGAGAGCATTGTGGTGGTGTGGTGCAACGGCTCGTTTGTCGGCATGGGCAAAGATTCGCGCCTGCCCTCAGAGTTCGACATAACCCCGCACCTCACCAGCGGAACCAACACCCTGGCGGTGATGGTGATTCGCTACGGCGATGTCACCTGGATCGAGGATCAGGACCACTGGTGGCATGCCGGCCTGCACCGCTCGGTACACCTGGAAGCACGGCCGAAGGTGCACGTTCGGGACATTGCGGTGGTTGCCGACTACGACCACACCACCGCTGCGGGCAGCCTGACGGTAACCGTCGATGTTCCCAACGCTGATGGCTGGTCGGTGCGGGTATCGGCTCGCAAAGCAACCGGTAGGAAGAACCTGTTCAAACCGGTCACCGCCAAGGTCGACGCGTGGCAACACCACACCGGTGCGTTCGAACAACTGCTTGGCGCCTACGCGTTCACCGGCACCCAGGCCCGAGTTGAGATCGGCGCCGATGCTCTCGCCACCGTCGACCCGTGGACTGCCGAAACCCCCACCCGATATCGAGTAGTCGTCGAACTCCTCAACCCAACTGGCAAGGTCACCGAAGCCCACCTGGTGTGGACCGGGTTCCGTCGGGTCGAGGTACGCGATCGGCGCCTTCTCATCAACGGCCAGCCGATTCTTGTCGCTGGCGTCAACCGCCACGATCACCATCACGACACGGGCAAGACCCTTACCGTCGACGAACTGCGCGACGACCTGCTCACGATGAAGCGCAACAACATCAACGCAGTGCGTACCGCCCACTACCCCAACGATCACCGCCTGCTCGACCTGTGCGACGAGCTCGGGCTGTACGTGGTCGACGAAGCCAACGTCGAAAGCCACGCCCGCCTTGCCTCATTGGCGCTCGACGAACGGTTCGGCCACGCCATCATCGAACGCACCCGCCGCATGGTGCTTCGCGACCGCAACCATCCGAGCATCATCGGCTGGTCTCTGGGCAACGAAGCCGGACATGGCCCAAGCCACGACGCCGCCGCGGCCTGGGTAAAGCGCGTCGACCCCACCCGCTTTGTGCAGTACGAGGGCGCGGTGCAGGAGCGGTTCTCGGTGAACAATCCGGTGCTCGACCTTGGCCCTCCCAGCGCCAGCGAACGGCTCGCCACCGACATCGTGTGCCCCATGTACTCGCCCATCGATATCTGCGTCGAGTGGGCAGCCTGGGCCGAGAAGACCAAGCAGGACGACCGACCGCTCATCCTTTGCGAGTACTCCCACGCCATGGGCAATTCCAACGGCTCGCTCAGCGACTACTTCGACGCGTTTCGTACCCAGCCCGCCCTCGGAGGCGGTTTCGTCTGGGACTGGCGCGATCAGGGCTTGGCCGAAGTCGATAATGACGGCCGCGCGTACTGGGCATACGGCGGACACTTCGGCGACGAACCCAACGACGTCAACTTCAACATCAACGGGTTGGTCGGCCCCGACGGCACGCCGCATCCAGCACTGCGAGAACTGGCGTGGTGCGCCCGACCCGTCGCCACTACCAGGAGATCGGGCTCGACCATCCGGATCGAGAACCGGCGACATCACCGCAACATCGACGACCTCGAGATGCACTGGACACTGCTGGTCGACGGTCTCGAAACCCGATCCGGCACCCGTACTGTCGCCGGGCTCACGGCCGGCAGCCATCGCGATATTCAGCTCAAGCTCGGAAAGCTCCCAGCATCGGGCGAGCAACACCTCACCATCCAGTGGCGACTCAAGTCGGCTACCTCGTGGGCAAGATCAGGCCACTGCGTCGCGTGGGATCAACTCGAGCTCCGCAAAGCCCGGCCCGCCGCTCGGCCCAAACCCCGCCAAACCACCGAACCCGTCGTCACCAAAACCGACGGCTCACTCATCCACGTCGGCGCCGGCACAACCACCCTCAGTATCGATTCCGCCAGCGGCACCATCACCCAAATCACCCTGCGAAACAAGCCGGTCATCGTAGGCGATATCACCGCCTCGCTATGGCGGGCCCCCACCGACAACGACGGGGTGAAGCAGGGCTGGATGAGTGCCGTCGCGGGTGCTCGACTCAAGTGGATGGCGTGGGGTCTGCACGACCTCGCCGTCAACCTCGAAGCGCTCTCGGTAACTGCAACCAAAGGTGGCAGCGTACGAATTCGGCGTAAACGCTCGCTCAGCGGAACCGACGACGCGGCCATCCATGAACAGGAGATCCAACTCCACCCCGACGGCATCATCGATTTCGGCGAGTCGATCAAGCTGCCCAAGACTTGGGAAGACCTGCCCCGAGTCGGTGTTCGCTTTGAGGCCGATGCCTCCCTCACTCACGTCGATTGGTTTGGGCTGGGCCCCGACGAGACCTACCCCGACCGAGCATCGGCCGCCACGGCCGGCAGTTGGTCAACATCGATCGACCAGCAGTACCACCCGTACGTGGTGCCCCAGGAACACGGTGCCCATATCGACACCCGCCACGCCTCGCTGCGAGGCAGTCGCCGCGACCGGCCAGCGCTTCAGATCGACGCCGACGAGCCGTTCGTCTTTACCGCCCGCTTCCATCACGACTCCGACCTCGGCAACGCCACCACCCTGGCCGACCTCGTGCGAAACGACCGCGCCGAAGTGCATATCGACACCGCAATCCGCGGCCTCGGAACCGGAGCGTGCGGACCCGACGTACTCCCGCCCTACCAAATCCATGGCCACACCCACAGGTGGTCGTGGCGGTTGCTGTAGGCGAGCCCGCACGCGGTAGTGCCCCGGCAACATCGCCGGAGCACTACCTGTCTTGGGTTCCCCAGAGCTCTCCCCCAGGCGGGGCCAGAGCTTTGCGGTCTATACCGTTCCCAGGTTGGGTTCGGTTACAGGGGTCGACTGACGGAGATCAGCGGTAACCGGAGCAGGAGCCGATGCGGCACCGATTCCTCCGTGGGTTTCGGTGTGGTAGCCGGGGCCACCATGTTCCATCACGTCGAGGCCAGCCAGCTCTTCTTCGGCGCTGACCCGCAGGCCAATCGTGGCCTTCAGAAGGCTAAACAGCGCACCGGTGGTTCCAAGAACCCACACCGCCACGATGGCCACCATCGTTGCCTGCACGGCAAGCTGGTCGAACCCACCGCCGTAGAACAAGCCAGCGTCTTCTCGGCCGAGGAACGCATCGTCGTGCTTGGCAAAGAAGCCGATGGCCAATGTTCCCCAGACACCGCAGACGCCGTGCACCGAGATAGCACCCACCGGGTCGTCGATTCGGATCTTGTCGAAGCCGAGCACGGCGAACACCACAATCACGCCGCCGATGAATCCGGTGATGAGCGATCCGAGCGGAGTCATGGTTCCGGTGCCAGCGGTGATGCTTACAAGTCCGGCAAGGACGCCGTTGGCAACCATCGCCACGTCGGGCACGCCCGATTTCGTCCAGATCACGATGGTGGCGCCGACAGCACCGGCGGCCGCAGCGATCATGGTGTTGAGGGCGATGAACGACACGAACTCATCGGCGGCAAGTTCGGAGCCCGGGTTAAACCCAAACCAACCGAACCACAGGATGAACACACCAATGGCGGTGAACACGATGTTGTGACCGGGTAACGCTCGAGGCTCCCCGTTCTTGCCGTATCGGCCGAGCCGCGGACCAAGGATCATGGCGCCCATTAGCGCCGCCCAACCACCTGTGGAATGCACGATCGTCGAGCCGGCAAAGTCGCTGTACACCGCATCGCCGATCGAAAGGTTGGCAATGAAACCTCCGCCCCACGTCCAGTGCACCACCACGGGGTAGATGAGTCCGGTCATTACGGCCGCAAAGATGAGGTAGGTCGTAAACTTCGTGCGCTCGGCCATGGCACCCGACGCAATCGTTACCGCCGTCGCAGCAAACACCGCCTGGAAGAAGAAGGTGGTGCTGTCGGTTAGGCCTTCGAGGACTACGCCAGGTCCGGTGAGGTTGGCACCATCGAGGAAGAACAACGACGTACCGAACCAGTCGTTTCCTCCACCGAACGCAATACCGAATCCAATGCAGAAGAACGCAAGGACACCGATAACCATGTCGGCCATGTTCTTCGCCATGATGTTGGCGACGTTCTTCGAGCGGGTCAGACCCGCCTCGACGAGCCCGAAGCCAGCCTGCATGAGAAACACCATGACTCCGGCGATGAACACCCAGATGTTGTCGAGGATGAACTTATTGGCGGCCGCAGCATCTGCGTCCTGAGCGAGCGCCGGTGACGCAAGAGCAACGCCTAGCGCTCCTGTAGCAATCACCGCCAGCAGTACTTTCTTCTTCACGATTCTGGTCCTTATCTGTTCTCGGTCTGTTCTCGATATGGCTTGCCGACATCGATTCTTCGGCCGATCTGGCCGAACAAGAACCACGGTAAGAATCGATTGTTTCTCGATTGTTCGCTCGCCGTTACCAAACCGTGAGCATCAGGTTTCGAGAATGTTTCGCATACGCTCTCGGGCGATGGGTGACGTCGGGTGGACAATTTTGGTGGCGGTGGCCATGGCTCTCGGCCTCGCCGGTGTGGTCGTGCCCGTACTTCCCGGGCTCCTGGTGGTGTGGGCGGCTGCGCTGGTCTACGGGTTCGCTGTGGGGTTCGGCGTGCTCGGGTGGATTACCATGATCGTGATGACCGTCGGGGTTGTGGCCAGCCTGGTCACCAGTGTGGTCATTCCCAAGGCCGCGGCATCAGAGTTTGGGGCAAGCGGACAGTCGCAGATTCTCGGCCTGGTGTTCGGCATCGTCGGGTTCTTCGTGATTCCGGTTATCGGACTCTTCGTCGGCGCGCTCTTTGGCGTGTTCATCGGCGAGTACCTGCGCCTCGACGAAAGCGAAGCAGCGTGGCGGGCCACCAAGGCCGTCGCCCGGGGCTTCGGCAAAAGCGTGCTCATCGACATCGTGCTTGGTGTCGCGATGGTGTTGGTGTGGGGCCTTTGGGCCATCACCGTGGTGTTCTAGCTCGAGCCGAATCGGTTCTCGAGAACGGGGCCGGGTACGCGTTGGATCTCGGCCCACAATTCGGCAAAATCCGATCGACTATCGGCCAGATCCGCAAGCTCGAACGTCTGAGCTGTTGGGGGAGCGTCATCAACCCGCCGCACCTTGAACCGCTTGAGCGCCTGGTTGAGCACCACTCGCCGAAGGCGTTTCCGTTCGTCGAGTTCGCTCACCAGCAACACCACAAACCAGTTGCCGTCGATCTCGATGAGCGCGTGGTCGAGCGCAGTCGGACCCACTGAGGACCCAAACAGCTCCCACTCGCCGGCGGTGGTCGTACGTGTTCCGCGGTTTAGGAATTCCGATCCACGACCCGCATCGCGCTTGATCTGGCGAATCGCCTGGTTCCGATTGGCCGCATTCAGCGACTGAACGATGAGCCCGGTGCCAGCATCGAGCGCGCCGTTGTCGCGAATCCGGGCGTCGTCGGAGAACGCCTTCCAGTTGCGAGGCGCCTTCGAACGGATGCGGTATGGCCCAACCGTAAAGGTGGTGTTGCGAACCTTTACCCGACGGGCGGCGCGACTGGTTTGAAACTTCACGTCCGGCTCGTCGGCGACACAGTCATCACCGAACCCCGAGCCGGCAGGTTCGTTAAGAAAGTCGACCATGATCGCCGCAGCGCAGCCCGAGCTCGGACCTACACCATGACTCGATGCCGGGAGTTCATAGAACGCCGATGCCGAAAGCCCCGACGCGGCGAACTCGCCCCACGAAGGCGGCGTGATGGGGTCGTAGGTTCCGGCCAGAACAAGCGCTGGGACATCGCTGAAGATCTGATCGTTCTCCGTGGCCGGCGCAGTTCCGGCGCCAAATACCTCACAAATCGAGAACGTGCGATCGTCATCGATGCTGCTGTAGAACGACGGCCAAAGATTCGGGAATGGCTCGTTGGCAGCGGCCATGTCGTCGCGGCTCAGAAAGGCGTACCGCTCGTTGCACTCGGTGGCCAGGTAGCGCTCCTCGACAAACGCTCCTGCGTCGATCTCCTCGGGGTCTCCAATCGGTTCGTCGCGACCAAGCACTTCGTAGGCATAGGAGAGCATCGTGAAATCGCCCAACGCCGTCTCGTCGATCATCCGCGGCAGCAGGGCCAGAATCTCGGCCGAATACATGAGCTGAAACACCAAGCTCGCAAACTGGGTACCAGTAACGGGCACCTCCTGCCGCCGGTTGCGATCGTCATACACCGGCACCATGGCAGGCGTTTCGTTGAGTTGCGCCACGACGTCGACGAAACCGTCAGCAACACCGGCGTGGTTGACCTGGCAGCCTCGTTGGCCGCGGCAACCAGCGGCGAGCACCTCGAAACCGTTGGCCGCGCTCGATACAAGCTGGTCGGTGTTGAGACCTTGCGGATAGGTAGAGTCAAGCACGATGGTTCGCGCCGACTCGGGCAGATCGCGGACGGTAGCTAACGCAACCGTTGTGCCATAGGAGATGCCGTACACGTTCCACGGGCCGTACCCAAGCGCTCGCCGAAGGTCGTCGAGATCCTGGACAACATCGTCGGTCGCAAACTTGGAAACATCGATACCTTCGTCGGCCAACCGGGTGCCGCATTCGGCCATCGCATCGATGAGGTCTTCATCGGTGAAGGCGCTGATGGTCTCGGGGCACCGAATCGAAGGCTGAGAAAAGCCGGTGCCTCGCTGATCGAATAGCACCAGGTCGCGACCTTCAGCCAGGTCGCCAAAGGTCTGCTCTGCGGTGCGACCAATCGACCCGAGCGTGCTGCCGCCAGGGCCACCGTCGACATACACCACCGGATCGGCATGTCGGTTCGGCGATGGGCTCTTATAGATCGCGAAAGGAACGGTGACCATCGTTCCGTCAGGAAGGGAGCGGTCGAGGGGAACCTCGATCTCGCCGCACTGCACGACCCGGTCGCCGATGGTCTCGAACGGACAGGGGTATTCGTTTATCGATGGCGGGGCGTCAGCCGGGGTTTGGGCATCAGCTGGCGGTGGCGACAACGACAGCACGCTGGCCAGCACGCCGATGATCGCAACCAAGACAAGGGCCGACATGCGATGTCGAACTCCCAAGCTTGATCGCACCGCTGCTGCCTCTCATCAACTTTCCGAAGGAGGGCTGACGCTACCAGCCGAGCTACTGCTGATACGCACCGACGGTGCGGCCCTCGGTTCCGGCTCCGAGTGCCGGAGATCCATTCACGGGGCGGAAGTCGGCGCTGGCTGGATCGGTCGAGGGCGACACGACACCGGGGTCACTCACCAAGGTGTTCGCGCCTTCAACGCCGTCCTCGGAACCCACAAAGAGGTTGCTCGAAATTTCGATCTCGCTGTTGGTGTACACCGGAGGCAGATCGTTCATGGGCCACAGCAGGTTGTTCTGAATGCGAACATCCCAGCTGTTGTAGGCGGCCAGCTCGGCGCGAGGCCCGTCGAGATCCGAGGTGAATGAGTTCTCATACGTGGTGTTGTTGAAGATATCAACCCGCGACGACTTGTGGACGTTGATGGCCCGGCCGCCGTTGTTGTACGCCACATTCGACGCGATGAGGGTGCGGCCCTGGTAGTCGTTGAGAAGCGAATCGTCGATGATGATGCCGTTGCCATCGGTGATTGCCCGAAACCCTACACAGCCGCACTTCTCGCGGTTCTCGTTTCGGTAGAGGGTGTTACCGATGATGTAGTTCGAGTAGCCGCCGGAGTCGTCGCCACCGGCCACATTGTTGAGGCGCCAAAGCGAGATACCCGAGCCGCCCTCGTCGCTCCAGAGCGCATTGTCGTAGACCCGGTTGTTTTCGATTCGGAAATGCGACGAGTTTTCGCCGCCGGCGATGCCGCTATGGGGCAGGCCATGCACCTCGAGATCATGAAAGTAGAAGTGATGGCCATCGACACCCAGAACGCCACGCGGTTTCCGTCGCTGCTCCTCGTCGGTCGGCGACGACTCATCAAAACCCACGCCGGCAATCTCGAATCCGCCAAATTCTACGTACGAGCTGTCTTTGAACTCGATGCCGGTGGCTTTGGTGACTTCGATACGGGGGCGGTGGCCGGGCAAGGCCAAGATACGGGTCCATTGCTCGGGGCCGCCGTTGAAGCCGTTCACCACATAGTGCCCTTGCCGGCCTCCGAGGTGTTCGTTATAGGTGCCGTCCATCACCCAGAGGGTCATACCGACCTCGAGCGAGGCGATGCCCTTGCCTAAGGTTCGCCACGCCTCGGCTTCGGACGCTCCGCTGGCGTTGTCGTCGCCGTTCACGCCATCGACGTAGCGTTCCGACGAACCCGACGGGGTGTTGAAGTCGGCGGTGACCCCCGACTGGTCGACCGCAGCAGGTTGGGTGCCGTCGACGTCTTCAGAAGCCTCAGATGTTTCGTCGTCTGAATCGTCGCCGGAAGGAAGAGGGCCGGGCTCGAGTTTGGGCGGCACGACATTTGCATCGAGGCGTCCACCGCCGCTCGGAACCGACACGGCATTGCGGGGTGTGTCGTTCCCGGCCTCATCCTTCTCGATCTCGATAACTTCGCCGGCGTTGAGGTCGCTATCGGAACTGGAACAGGCCGTGGCAACAAGCGCGGCGATAAGCAAAAGCACACCAAAGTGGCGGAAACCTCGCCACGAGCTTTCAATCAATCGAAACAACGACATGTCACCAACAGGTTCCACCACCGACGAACACAACAACAGAGAAGCGTAACGGTAAATCTCACGCAGGGTGGCGCGGTGTCGCCTGCCCGAACACACGTAGGATCTAGCCGTGACATCGAATGCTATCGAGCCAACCAACCGCAACCTCTACGCCCTTTTTCGGTCCGGTTTCGCCGACCGGCTCGACCATCCGTTCCTCATCATTCCAGGCGGCGCAACGCTCACCTACGGCGATGTCGAAACCCGGGCGATGCACATGGCCGGCGCGCTCACCATGCTCGGCGTAGCAACCGGCGACCACGTGGTGGTGCAGATCGACAAATCGTCCGACGGCGTGGCCCTTTACCTGGCGTGCCTACGTATGGGTGTCGTCTTTGTCACCCTCAACACGGCCTACACGCCCGACGAAGTGGCCTTCTTTCTGGGCGATGCCCAGCCGACGGTGTTCGTGTGCCGCCCCGCCGATGCCGCCACGCTGCAACCGTTTGCCGACGAGGCCGGTGCCAAGCTTGTGACGCTGGGGGTCGATGCCGACGGCACGCTCGCCGAAGCCACCGACACTGCGCCCAAGATCGTCGACATCGTCGATTCCAAAGGCACCGACATTGCGTGCATGCTCTACACCTCGGGCACCACTGGTCGATCAAAGGGTGCCATGCTCACCCACGACGGATTGGCCGCCACCGCCAAAGGCCTTCATGAAGTGTGGGGTTGGCAGCGCGACGACGTACTACTGCACGTACTGCCAATCTTTCACGTACACGGCCTCTTCGTGGCCCTGCACCCGGCCATGCTCGGTGGTTCGTCGGTGCTGTTTCACCCCAAGTTCGAACTCGACGCAACCCTGGCCGCCCTGCCCGATGCCACGGTGATGATGGCGGTTCCCACCATCTACAACCGGCTGCTGCAAGCAGATCAATTTACACCCGAGCAATGCGCGTCGATGCGGGTATTCACGTCGGGCTCGGCACCACTGGCCGCCGACAAACACGAAGACTTCGCCCGCAAGTCAGGCCATGTGGTTCTCAACCGATATGGCATGACCGAGGCGGGCATCATCACCTCGAGCCCGCTCGATGGCGAGCGCCCCGCCGGAACCGTTGGGTTCGCCATGCCCGGGCTTGAGCTTCGTGTGGTCGACGACACAAACCAGCCGATGCCCGAAGGCGAACCCGGCATGGTGCAGATCAAAGGCGACACCCTCTTCGCCGGCTACTGGCAGCTGCCCGAAAAGACGGCGTCAGAGTTCACCGACGATGGCTTCTTTATCACCGGCGATATCGGCCGACTCGACGCCGAGGGCCGACTCACCCTCGATGGCCGCTCTGGCGACATGATCATCTCGGGCGGATTCAACGTGTACCCGCGCGAAGTCGAACTGTGCATCAACGAAGCCGAAGGGGTGTTTGAATCCGCAGTCGTGGGCCTGCCTCACGATGATCTGGGCGAAGGTGTCACCGCGTTTGTCGTGCTCACCAGCGAGGGCAGCGCCAACGCCGAATCCATCGAAGAAGCCATCGGGTCACGGCTGGCGCGGTTCAAACAACCCAAGCGGTACGTGTTCATCGACGAGCTTCCTCGAAACGCCATGAGCAAGGTGCAAAAGGTGGCACTAAGACGCGACAACGCCGACCTGTACTCGACCTAGTTATCTACAAGCACCGTGTATTCGCGACCGGGCTTGGCCGGGAGACCTCCGGGCTGCATGCACGAAATAGAGGGCACTTCGCGACCTATCGCCACCGTGAGGGCCTGCGTCTGACCGTCGGCATCGATCACCACATCCCACTGCTGCGGTGCACCCTCGGCAAGGTTAGGAGAAACGGTGGCAACCGCCGACCGGGGCGTGGCATCCCAGTGCCATTCCGCATCGGCAAACGCAGCCCGTTCGCCCGTTTGGGCTGCTCCCTGTTTGGCTCCGATCCAGCCCCGACACTTTGCGGCAACGGCAGAAGGCCTGCCGCGGTGAGTGAGGATGGTGTCGACATCGTCGGCCGATAGGAACGCCCACATTCGGCCGTCGGGCATCGACAGCGCAGTGGGCGCAAACCGGTGGCCACCGGTGTGACTTACCCGAAACACGTCAACGTCGGGGTGGCGGGCTGCGGTGTCGTCGGCGAGAGCCACACCCAACTCGCCACAACACACATCGTGGGAACCCTGCGTGCAAACAAGCAGTGATCGTCGATCGTTGGCTTCACCGCTTGCAACCGTTTCATCCGCACATTCGGCAGCAACAGCATGGCGGACATCCTCGGCGGCCACCACCCGGGTCGAACGTTGGTAGCTGGCACCATCGAATCGGAACGTGACCAAACCAACCCCGGCTTCGTCGGCTGGTCGAAACGGTTCGCACGCCAAGATCCGAGTAGGAACCGACGCCGACCGCATGAGTTGGTTCACCCCAGCCAGTAACCGATGTTCGAACACAGGCTTGGGCCATGGCAGCGGCGTCTCGACGAGAATCACCAGCTGAGCATGAAACGCTGAGCCAACCGGATCGACCTCGAGCTCACGGGTAAACGACGTACAGGCTGGTACTGAGCCTAAATCGGGCAGAAGATTCTTAAAGCTCACAACGCTCGACTGTAGCGTTGACTAGGGTCTTACCGGGTATGACTCATCTGGGGATCCGCGACTTTTTCGGACCTTGGACGTCTACTTCCCGAAGACACCTTTCACTTAGGGCGAAACATGACTGACAACGACCCAGCCGTTCACGACGACGACGACCGCAAGAAGCCATTTCGCGGCTGGTCGTGGTCAAGCGACGACCAAAACCTTGCGCTCGGCCTCGGAATCCTTCTCCTCTTCCTCTTAGGTTCACTCGGACTCAGCCAGTGCGGAGCCATTTCCGACGCCGCCGAAGACATTGGAATCACATCGTCTGACGACGACAACCTGCTCGAACGCACCGAAGACGCACTCGAAGACGACGCCTTCGAGATCGGCACCAACGACGAACAGGTCGACGTGTCAGAACGCGCTGGTGTCATCACCCTTACCGGTGTCGTCGCCACCCAGGCCCTGAAAGACCAGGCTGGCGAGACCGCCGCCGATGTCGACGGTGTCTCTCGGGTCAACAACAACCTCACCGTTGCCGCACCCGCCACCACCGCCGCACCGGCAACCACAGCTGCCCCGGCAACGACCGCGGCACCCACCACCACCGCCGCACCGGCACCTACCACCACCGCTGCACCACCTCCAACCACCGCAGCTCCGGCACCGCTCGAAGCCGTAGCGTTTGAAGGAACCTACAGCGACGGTGAAGTCACCATCGCCGGTGAAGTGCCCGATGAGGCAACCCGCTCGGCAGTGATCGACGGATTCAGCCAGCAGTACGCTCCTGCCGGAATCACCGTGATCGATGCGCTCACCATTAACGAGAACACCACCCTCGATGGCGGCGTGCTCAACCTGGTTGGCGAAGTTCCCGACCCGGCAACTCGTTCCACCATCGTCTCCAACGCCGAAGCTGTTGCCGGCACCGTGAACATGACCGTCAACGACGGCCTTACGGTTGTGGCAACCGACGAGTCGTTGCTCGCCGAGCTCAACGAGCTCTTCGCAACCGGCGGCGACGTTCTGTTCGCACCTGCTAGCGCCGAGCTCACCCCCGAGGCCACGGAAATCCTCGACCAGGCAATCGTTATCCTCGACCGGGATCCGAACCTCAATGTCACCATCGAGGGTCACACCGACAGCGACGGTTCCGATGCGCTCAACCTTGAGCTAAGCGACGCCCGAGCCAATGCTGTGCTCAGCTACTTCACCGCCAACGGTGTCGACCAGAACCGCCTCACCGCAATCGGTAAGGGCGAGGCCGAACCGGTAGCCGACAACGATACCCCCGAAGGTAAGCGTCAGAACCGACGCATCGAATTCGTCGGAACCGAGTCCTAAACCGGCTCTGGACGAACCCAGAAACATCGTGCGTGAACGCCGGGCCTTCGGGTCCGGCGTTCGCCGTTATCCCCGAAGTTCTCGCTGGCACATGCCAACATTTGTTGTGCTCGTTCGGTCGCTTTCTGCCTTCATCGTGGTGGCCTCCATTGCGGTGATTGGGTTCTTGGTGTCCGATACCCGGGCTCTGAACCGCTCCGTTGTCTCCGAACCAAACCCCACCGCGGCCGAGGCACCATCGTCGACTGGCACGACGCTCCCAGCAACCGCAACCGACACCGCTCCGCCGGAAACAGCACCAGTTGCCGAGGCCTCCGACCAATCCGCGCAGGCCCCAGACACCGGACCGTCAGAAGCGGAACTCCCCGACCCGCCCACATCGATCGACCAGGTTCCGCAGTCGGGAACCGGGGCGTTCATCCCTGCCCGGACCACGTCGGGAATCACGGTTGGAAGCGGCAACGTCATCGACTTCTCGGTAGCTGCCGAGCAGGGCAGCGGAATCGACCCCGACGAACTTGCGGCCACCGTCGACCGGGTCCTCAGCGACAACAGAAGTTGGATTGCCGAGGGCAACATTGGATTCCGTCGAATCGAAACCGGCGGCCTCTTCACCCTGGTCGTCGCCACCGCAGACACCGTCGACAAGCTGTGCGCGCCATTGCGCACCAACGGCTTCTTCTCGTGTGCTCGCAACGGCTGGGTCGCGCTCAACCTCAATCGATGGCTACTGGCCACCGACACGTGGAACGCCGATCTCAGCGAGTACCGCAACTACGTGATCAACCATGAGGTTGGCCACTACCTGGCCCGGCCACATGTGGGGTGCCCGGGCGCCGATCAGTTGGCGCCGGTGATGATGCAACAAACCAAGGGTTTGGACGGCTGCCAGGCAAATGGATGGCCGTACCCCATCCAGAACTAGCACCGCACGTCAGTCTTTAAGAATCCAGTCCCGGCTCTTGTCCTGCGCAATGTCGTCGGAGAAGAACTCGGCAAAGTCCTCTTCGGCAGACGCCTCGATCTCGGCAAGAACAATGGTCTCTTCCGAGTCGACCCGGGGGGCACCCGTGATCGCTGGCTGCTCGTCGATAGGCAGAGCAATGGTTGGGTCGACCGACGTTTCCATCAGGTACTGACCCAGCTTGTACAGGTAGGCACTGAGCTCGTTCTGGTAGTTCGAGAGGGCCGCCTTGTCCTTCTCAATGTCCTCGAGGTCGAGCTTCGACGCGGCAATCAGCTCGTTCGCTTCGCCCTCGGCAACCTGGCGGACCTGTTCGGCATCTTCCTCGGCTTCGATGCGAATCGCGACCGCCCGCTCGGTCGCCTCCTGCACCAGTTCGTCTGCGCCGCGAGCGGCAACATCGAGCGAGTTCAGGAACGCGACTCGCTCGGACTGTGCCTGCTCAAGCAAAACCTTGTTGCGATGAAGCTGGCTCTGCACCTCGGCGATTTCGTTCTCCTTCTGGCGGAGAAGCGCATCGACCGCTTTGCGGTCATAGCCACGAATCGCTCGACCAATTCGGCTTACCTTCTTGGTCGATGGAGCGTCTGCCTTTGAGGCAGCAGTCTTATCTACCTGAAAGGCATCGGCCGTCTTCGACTTTCGCGCAGACTTTTTTCTGTTGGTGGGCTTGGCCACGGGAGGCTCCTACAGAGGATTCGGGGTATGTGGTTCATTCGGCCCATCAGCGACCGAGTTGAGGACTCAAATCGGTAATTTTCCGGCCACTTGTCTTTGCCCAACCACTACGGACGGTTCTTCGAAGCTCGTTCAAGAAACGCTCAAAAAAGACACCAGCTCGGCCGATAGGACAAACGAACTACCTGTGCCCGGTTGCGTACTCGTGACTGCATCAGGTTGGCCACTGCCAAGTACGTCACAGAAGTACGGAACGAATTTCAATGACTCTCTCCGAGCACACACCTGCTGATTCCTCAACCATCGAGCCACAAGGTCAATTGACCTGGTCGACGGCCACCGCTCGCGCCCGAGCGCTCCGTGAATCGGTAGACGCGCTAGTCGCCGACCACCCCAACCAGGTCGACGGCCCAGCAGTCGAGGAACCGTCGTCACTCGACCCAGTGGACACACTCGCAGTCGCCGCCATCGAGCCAACTGATGCGCCGCTTGCTCCGCTATCGCCGCTGCCAGCCCCTCCAGAGCCGCCGAGCAGTCTCGGACTCCCCGCCCTTCCAATTCCCCCTGTTCCTCCGGTATTCGCCACAACCGAAGCCCCCGAAGCACCGAAAGCACCTGAAGCCCCGTTGTTTGCGAACCTTGCCACTCCGGCCGAGTCGCCCATCGAAACCGCCGCAGCCCCAATTGATGCCCTCGACAACCCGGTTGACGCGTTCGGCACGTTTGACGAGCTCGATCCCGTTGATCCCGTCGCCGAGACCGAACCGCTTCCGAGCGAACAAGAACTCGCACGACTCGTCGAGGCTCACTCACTTCCCGACTCCCCAACACCGGGACTCGAAGAACCAGCAGTCGAAGAAGCACTCAACGAAGCACCGCTTCCTATCACCGAGGCCGTTCTTCCACCGCCGCCTCCCCCACCCCCAGCAGAACCTGTTTCGTCATTGCCGCCGCTTCCACCCCCGCCGCCAGCACCGCTCGAAGAACCCAGCGACCTTTCGATGTTCGAAACGAGCAATGCCCCAGCTGATCTGCCGCTTCCTCCGCCGCCGCCAGCTCCACTCGACAACTCGCTCGATCTACCAGCACCACCCGCTTGGGATACCCCAATCGCCACACCAGCGGCCGCCGAGAACCCGAGCCGTCCCGGCCTCTTCAGCAATCCCGCTCCGGTCAACCAACCCGAGGGCGCCTTCGATACGCCGTTCCCTACCACGGTCGAACCAACCACGACCTACTCGTTGGAACCAACCGATCCCATGCCCTTTCCTTCCGTTGAGGAACCCAACGTCGACACCGGCGCATGGCTCTCGTCAACCAACGAACCGGCCTTTCCCGGGGCCACGGCACCGGCAGCCGAGTTTCACACCCCCCAGAGCGACCCAGCCCATGAAGGGGTCTCGCTCTTCGGTCGGCCTTCCAGCCTGACCAACCCTGATCCACAGGTTGAGCCCCTCGAGTCCTGGCCCAACGCCCTCGGCGGCGATTGGCCATCGGCGCAACCACAATCGCCCGCAGTTCCTGTTCCCACCGCTACTGCCGCCGATTGGCCAGCGACCACACCGGTTGCGTCTGACCCCCTCCTCGCCCGACCAACCGATCTCGGAACCCCTGGAGATCTCGGATTTCGTGGCAACGACGATCCGGGTGAAACGGGTGACGATTTTCTCGACGGCGCAGTCGAAGCAGAAGCCGGCATGGAGACAGCAGGCGAGAATGGCGAGAACGGTAACAAGGGCGACATGGGCGACAACGCCCCCCGCTCCTCGTTCTTCAAACGAATTCTCAGCCGCAAGGAAGAGCCCGAGCCAGTGGCCCGGGTTATGTGCGGGACGTGTGATGTGCCGGCGCGCGTCGACATCGACAACCCATCACTAGGTGTTCGCCACCTCAGCTGCCCAAAGTGCGCAAAAATGTGGACCGAAGCGACCGACAACAACGCCGACGCACTCCACTAGCTGCACTACCAAAGCCGGTAGAGCCCAAGCTCTACTGTCCAAGCTCTACTGTCCAAACATTGCGAGCCACTGCTGCTCGGACGTTGGCTTGAACACAAAGTTGTGCTCTCGGGTCGCGCCCATGCTTGCGCAAGGTTCTGGCGAGTAGAGATGTCCGGGAAACAACACGGCATCGTCGGGCACCTTGGCCAAACGCTGGGTAAGGCTTAGATACAGCTCTTTCGGATCGCCACCCGGCAGGTCGGTGCGGCCGCATCCTTCCAGGAACAGCGTGTCGCCGGCGACCAGTCGGTTCTCGACCAGGAAGCACTGACTTCCTGGGGTGTGACCGGGCGTATGGATGAGTTCGATTTCGATCTCGCCCACCGTGACCTTGTCGCCCGAACTATGGGTAACCAGATCGGCGTCGGTGATGCCGGTGACTTTCCGAACCAACTCGGCTTCGGGCTGCTGCACATGGATCGGAATCGACACCTGCTCGAGCAAGTCGGCCACACCGGACAGGTCGTATCCCATCATGTGACCCCCAACGTGATCGGGGTGATAGTGGGTAGCCAACGCGCCAGTGAGGGTCATGCCATCGGCTTCGGCAACGGCGACGATTCCGGCCGGGTCATACGCCGGATCCACCACAACAGCCTCGCCGGTTTCGCGGTCGCCGATGAGGTAGATGAAATTCACCATCTGGCGGGCCAATGGATCATCGGCAGCAACATCTCGTCCGGCGAGCAGTTGACGAAAGTAGAGCCGGTCTTCGGTGGTGGCGTCAGTCATCGTCCAAACCTATGCGATACGCCGCCTCGGCACGAGACGTGACCTCGCGAACCGACAGTCCAGTGCGCTTGGCGGCCTGCACTGCGTCGTCGTGCTCCACCTTCGCCCGGTGCGACCCAACCTTCATCCTGATCATCTCGCCCTGCACGTCGACTTCAGTGAAGGACCGCTCGGCCGGCCAGCGGCTGAGCTGCTGAGCTCGGACCCCGAACGTGCCGGTGTGGTGCACGATGATGTCGCGCATCGTCCCAACATGGGCCGGCGAAGCCAACGCACAAACAACGCTGGCTGGGCGGCCTTTCTTGCCCACGATTGGCGTGAGCCACGCGTCGTGGGCGCCTCCCTGCAGCAGCGCCGCGACGGTGTCGGCCAAGACTTCACCGGTGACATCATCGACATTTGCTTCTACCAGCGCCACCGGCTGGCCTTCCACCGTCGAAGCGACCGAGTCGCCAATGACCACCTGCAACAGATTGGGTCGGTTATCGAGCACGGCGTCGCCAGAACCGAAACCGCTTGCCGCGATTGTCATCGTCGGCATCGGACCGATCTGTTCGCAGAGCGCCCGCACCAACGCTGCCCCGGTCGGTGTGGTGAGTTCCAGGTTGATGTCGACCCCGTAGGTGGCCACGCCTTCAAGAAGCCGAACGGTGGCGGGCGCCGGATTGGGGATGGCCCCGTGAGCGCTACGCACCATGCCGATGCCCTGGGCAATCGGACTTGCAGCGACCCGGTCAACGCCCAGCAGTTCAAGCGCGCACGCCACGCCTACAACATCGACGATGGCATCGTGCCCACCCACTTCATGAAAGTGCACATCGTCAACGTTCGAACCATGCAGCGATGCCTCGGCGGTTGCCAACGCGGTAAAGGTGGCGATCGAGCGGCTGCGAACTCGGCCGGGTAAACCCGACCCTTCGATCATGTCGATAATCGTTCGGGCGGTGCGGTGATGCGAGTGATCTGAAACGTTCACCGTCAGGTTGGCGGCGGCGATTCCACCCCGCATGGTCGGCTCGACACTCATGCTCCACCCATCAAAGGGAAGTGACTCGAGCATCGACCGGAGGTCGTCGACCGAGGCGCCGGCATCGATAAGCGCGCCGAGCGCCATATCGCCCGCAATGCCGGAGAACGCATGAAACCAGGCGATCCGTTCGGGGGCGGGGGAAGTACTCACTTCGCACCCGTGTTGAGCATGCGGATCACGGCCAACGCAGCGCCAAAGCCGTTGTCGATACCAACCACCGACATGCCCGAAGCGCACGACGCCATCATCGAAAGCAACGCCGTCACCCCCTCAAGGCCGGCCCCATACCCGGTGCTCGTTGGCACCGCTATCACCGGAGCCGACGACAAGCCCGTCACCACACTGGCGAGCGCCCCTTCCATTCCAGCTACCGCCACGATCGCATCGGCATCGGCGAAATCATCGAAGTGCGCAAGCAATCGATGAAGCCCGGCAACACCGATATCGGTGAGCACCAGAGGCTGCACCCCGTGAGCCATCAGCGTTGCCGCACACTCTTCCACCACGGGCTGATCAGCGGTGCCGCCCGACGCAACCACCACACGTGGCGCCGCGTCGGCCGCAGCCGGCACCTTGGCCCGCCACACCGCAGTCGTACCCTGCACAACTGCGTCGCCCTCAACCGCAAGGGCGGCCTTTAACTGCGCGGCATCGGCCCGGGTAAGGATGATGGGTCCAGTTCCTCCGTCGAGCAGCTCGCTCAAAATCGCGGCAACCGCTTCGGGAGTTTTACCGGGACCATAAATAGCTTCGGCAGTGCCGTTGCGAAGTTCTCGGTGGTGATCGACCTTGGTGTGGCCCAGATCGGCAAACGGAAGTCGCCGAATTTCACGCACCGCGTCGTCGGGTGTGCGCTGGCCAGTCTGCACATCGACCAGTAACTGCTTGAGTGTCTCCTCGTTCACGTCACTATCCTCACTCAGTGTGGAACAGCACGCACAACGCAGGGAACCGCCGATCATCGCCTATCTAGGGCCGGTCGGCACCTTTACCGAGCAAGCACTGTTCACACAGACCGACCTGGCCGACGCTCAACTGCTGCGGCTCAACAACATGGCCGAGGTTCTCCGAACCACCGCACGTGGCGATGCCGACTACGGGTTTGTGGCCATCGAGAACGCCATCGAGGGCACCGTAAACATCGCCCTCGACACCCTGGCCTTCGATCTCGACCTGTCCATTCAGCGCGAGGTCGTGCTGCCCATTCAAATGAACCTCATGGGTATCGCAGGCGCCGACCTCGCCAACGCCGAACTCGTGATGTCGCATCCGGTGGCCACCGCGCAGTGTCGGGTATGGCTCGACAACCACATGGCTGGGGTACGCACCGAGGTCGCGAGCTCAACAGCCGAAGCGGCACGCCTTGTCGCAGAAGCGGGCGACGCCGCGACGGTGGCTATCGCTCCAGCCCGGTCCGCCGAGGTGTACGACCTCGAGATTCTGGCGCCCCACATCGAAGATCATTCCGAGAACCAAACCCGCTTCCTTCTCGTCGCTGCCTCGGGAGTACCGGCGCCAACAGGTCACGACAAAACGTCCATCGTTATCCACCAGCGCGAAGATCGACCCGGAAGTCTGGTGGGCATCCTCCAGGAGTTCGCTGGCCGAAGCATCAACCTCTCAACCCTGGTGAGCCGTCCGGCCAAAACCCGGCTGGGCGAGTATGCGTTCATCATCGATATGGAAGGCCATATCGCCGACGAAGTAGTGGGCGATACCCTCCGCGACATTCAGATGAAGCACGGCGAGGTGAAGGTGCTCGGTAGCTACCCCGCGCTCGGCGAAGGCGACGGAAGCCGCAACGAAGCAGCCCAAGCCTGGGACGCCGCCGACAATTGGCTCAAGTCCGTCCGCAGCCAAATCATCGAGGGCCAAATCGACGGGTGAAGGCACTCCTCACCATTTGGCCATGGGTAAAGCCCTACAAGCGGTTTGCCATCGCCGCCCTGGTCGGCACGGTCATCGAGGTCATCATCAACCTCCTCATCCCCCTGCAAACCGCTCGGATTATCGACCGGGGAATCCTTGAAGGCGACAGCGGCCTGGTTCGCAACACCGTGTTGCTCATGATCGGTTTGATTCTCTGCGGCATGGTGATGGCCGGAGTCACCCGCGCCATGGCCGTGCGACTCGCGTTCCATACCGTCACCGATCTGCGCGGCGACCTGTACGGCCATGCCCAGGGATTCTCGTTCGGCAACCTCGACCACCTTTCTTCGGGCGAGGTACTCACTCGACTCACCAGCGACATCACCAAAATCACGCTCATTCTTACGATGGGCCTCTCGTTCATTGCCCAAACGCCGCTTATGTTCACCGGAGCCCTCCTGGCAATCGTTGCGCTCGACGCATCGCTGGCAGTGGTGGTGCTGTGCATGGTGCCGGCCATCGGTGTGGTGGTCTGGTACATGCTGACCCGTTCGGGGGTGCTGTACGACGCCGTGCAATCTCGACTCGACCGACTCAACACCGTGCTGCAGGAGAACATTCAGGGCGTCGAGGTCATCAAGGCGTTCGTTCGCCAAGATCACGAAACCAAGCGCTTCAATGGCGTGGCCGATGATCTGGCCGACCAGTCGATCATCGTCAACCAACTCGTGGCGTCGATGATGCCCACGCTGATTCTGGTTTCGTCGCTCGGTGTTGCTGCGGTGCTGTGGCTCGGCGGCAACAACGTCATCGACGACACCCTCAGCGAGGGCAACCTGGTTGCCTTCATCTCGTACCTGTCGATGGTGGCGCTGCCGATGATGATGTTCGCCTTCATCCAGCCGATGCTCTCTGCCGCTGGCGCATCGATGGCCCGCATCAACCAGGTGCTTGATGAGAAGCCCGAAGTCACCGAAGTGGAAAACGGCATCGACCTCGCCAGCCAAACCCATCCGGGCGATATCCGGTTCGAGGGGGTCAGCTTCCGCTACGACGCTCGGGATCCCGACAACAATCTCGACGAAGCCCTCACCTCCATCGACCTGCACATTCCCCAAGGAACCACTGCCGCCATCCTCGGTGCCACCGGATCCGGCAAGTCCACCCTGGTGCACCTGATTCCGCGTTTTTATGACGCAACCGAAGGTGTCGTGAAGGTTGGCGGCATCGATGTTCGGATGCTCTCAAAGTCGTCGCTCCGCCAGCAGGTCGGTATCGCCCTCCAAGAGCCCGAACTCTTCGGCGGATCGGTGATGGAGAACCTTCGATTCGGCCGACCCTCGGCAACCGACGACGAGATCATCACCGCCGCGAAAGCGGCCCAAGCGCACGACTTCGTGACGGCAATGCCCGAGGGATACGAGTCACGAATCGAACAGGGCGGGGCAAACCTGTCGGGTGGGCAGCGCCAACGGTTGGCCATCGCTCGAACCCTGGTGGTCGACCCGGCCATCCTCATCCTCGATGACTCGACCAGCGCGGTCGACCTTGAGACCGAGGCCCGTATCCAAGCCGCGCTCGAGGTCTATGCCGACCAAACGGTGGTGCTTGTCGCCCAACGAATCAGTACCGCCCTTACCGCCGACATGATCGTGGTGTTGGAGCGGGGCTGCGTGGTTGCCGTCGGCAATCACGACGAACTTCTGGCCACGAGCGACGTGTACCAGGAGATCTATCGATCCCAGCTTGGGGAGCCGGTGGCATGACCAGTGCACGACCGAGCTACACCGGCCCGCGAGTAGGGCAACCAATCGAGCGAAACGCCAGCTCAATCGAATCGCTTCGGCGACTCCTCAGCTACCTGAAGCCCTACAAGCTGCGGGTCCTCCTCAGCGTGGTGCTGGTGTTCGTTGCCGCGACGCTGAGCCTCATCGCTCCCTGGCTTCAGGGCGTGGCCATCGACGACTTCATCGCAACCCGCGACCGCGACGGCCTCCGCCGGATCATCACGATCCTGGTGATCATCTACGCAACCGCGTGGCTTGCCGGAATCATCTTCGGCCGCACCATTGCCAGCGTGGCGCAGCGGGTGATGGCGCAGCTGCGACGCGATCTGTTTGCCCGCCTGCAAACGCTCTCGATGCGGTTCTTCGACAGTAACCGCACGGGCGACCTGATGAGTCGGGTCACCAACGATGTCGACGCCGTCGACCAACTACTCAGCCAGAACCTGCTCAACCTCTTGAACTCGTCGATCCAGATTGTGAGCCTGCTTGGGATCATGCTGTTCCTCGACTGGCGGATGACGCTCGCCGTTCTGCTGCCCGTGCCGCTGGTGCTGATGCTCGTTGGCCGAATCGGCGCGTTGTCCCGACCGGCCTTTGCCGACTATCAGCGCAGCCTTGGCACGCTCAATTCGGTCGCGCAGGAACGGCTCAGCAGCCAACGAGCCGTCATCTCTCTCGATCGTCAGACCGAAACCCGGGCCGAGTTCGCCGAGGCAAATGAAGCCACCCGAGCCCGAGGCATCCGGGCCCAAACCCTCACCGTGTTGATGATGCCGCTCATGTTTGGGCTGGGAAACCTCAGCACCGTGTCGGTAGTGGGCGTCGGCGCATGGCTGGCCGTGACCGGCGACGGCAATGGTGTCACCGTTGGGCTCATCGCATCGTTTGTTACCTACTCCAACCGGCTGGGTCGACCTCTCGGAACCATCGCCAACACGGTCACCTCCCTCTTCGCAGCGCTCGCCGGAGCGACCCGCGTGTTCGACCTACTCGACGAGGAGTCTGACGTCGTCGACAACGACGGCGCTCCAGCACTTGAGCACGTTGACGGTCTCGTCGAGTTCGACGACGTTGACTTCGCCTACCTCGCCGGCGAGCACGTGTTGTCCGATGTCGACTTTGCGGCAACACCCGGGCAGATGATCGGACTCGTCGGGCCGACGGGGGCAGGCAAGTCGACCATCATCAACGTCCTCAACCGCTTCTATGACATCGAGTCGGGTGCGGTCACCATCGACGATCACGATCTGCGCGAAATTCGAAAGGACTCGTTGCGCGGTCACCTCGGCATTGTCCTTCAGCACACGTTCCTGTTCACCGAGACGGTGCGCGAGAACATCCGCTTCGGACGTCTCGACGCCACCGACGCCGAGGTCGAGGACGCCGCTCAACTCGCCAACGCGCACCACTTCATCCGGGCCCTCCCCCGCGGCTACGACACCGTGGTGTCCGAAGGCGGCAACAACCTGTCGCTCGGCCAGCGTCAGCTCATCGCCATCGCCCGGGCAGCCTTGTCGAATCCGTCGCTACTGGTGCTCGACGAAGCCACCAGTTCGGTCGACACCCGAACCGAACGGGCAATCCAATCGGCACTGATCAGCCTCATGGACGGCCGAACCAGCTTCGTCATCGCCCATCGTCTCTCCACGGTCCGCGACGCCGACCAGATCTTGGTGCTCCAGGACGGCAAGATCACCGAGCGAGGCACCCACGATGAACTCCTCGCCATGGACGGCTTCTACAAAGGTCTCCACACCGCCCAATTCCGAGGCACCAGCGAACCCATTTCGCCCAAATGAACAAACATACCTGGCACCAAACCCCCCAAAAGGTGCCAGGTACCTTCCAGCCCCCTGGTGCCAGGTACCTTCCAGCCCCCTGGTGCCAGGTACCTTCCAGCCCCCTGGTGCCAGGTACCTCAGCGTCTAAAGGTTCCAGGCACCAGATTAAAGGTTCCAGGTCGCAGGCTTCGGCCCTCAGCTAACCGACTGCATAAGCCTGAATCCAGGCCAAGCCGACCGCGGCTGTTGGTAGGACCGGCGACACTAGCATCAAGAGCTTTTTGTTCTTGGCGTAACCAATTGCCAGGGACACTGCGCCGAGCACCACCGCAGGTAGGAACAGGCCCAACGCAATCCACAACAGGGGTTCATCCTCTGCCGTCACGCTTAGCATCGTGATGAAAAGAAGGAGCAACCACGGCAGAAACAGCACACCCAGCCAAACCACGCCGACCACCAGCATCGCCTGGGATCCTTTGGATTCGGTGGTATCGACACTGTCCGCTTGGAAGTCCATAGCCTCGACTACGACACCTTATACCGGCCGGGCTCTACCTCTTCGGCTTCGCCACGATCGACCATTCGGGCCAAGTGCATTTCGGCGCTGCGGGCTTCGACCGAGTCGGCAAAGACATGCTCAACATGTGGCCGATAGATGAAGCGGGTGGCCACCATGTCGGCCAGAGTCTTTGGCTCGGACAAGAACTCGAGCATTGCCTGATGCCGGCGATCGATGACCGCATGAAAACCATCGAGCAATTCGAGAAATGCCTCGCGCCCTTCGATGATGCCCTTGTGGTGAAAGGTCACGTACCAGTCGGCTTCCTCGTCGCGGACCTGTCGGAGGCTCTCGTCGAACTGATCCAGATCGCTCCACGTATCGCCGTAGTACGGACCAAAACCCGTGAGATCGATATCGCTGAGGAAAAACACCCCGCCGTCGATTCGAAAGCCGCTATGCCCACGGGTATGGCCGGGCAGATGCACGGCCTCAACACCAAGGCCGCCAAGGTCGAACCGGTGGCCATCGGTGAAACCGGTGGCGTCAGGTCGAGCCGTGTAATGGAACTCTTCGAGGATCTCCTCGCGGAAAGCTGCGCCCGTGGCCTCATCGAGTCCATAGACCTGCAAAAGACCCTCGATCGAATGGGCAGCTAAGAGGTCAGCGTCATGGATATGGACGCGGGCATCGGGAAACGCTCCGTTGCCAGCCAGGTGATCCTCGTGGCCGTGGGAGTTCACCACGATGTCGACCGGGACCGGGGCACCACCCTTTGCCACAACCGTCACCGACGGATCGATGATCGCAGCCTCAGCCGTTCCCTCGATCAGCAACGAATTACCTGACGGATATCGTCCGCCTTCCGCGCCGACAAGCACGGAAACATTGTCGGTAAGGCGGATCTGCTGCTCGCCCCACGAAGGACGCTGTGAATTCGACATGGCAAGAGTTTGCGCTGGACCGGGTAGGCACAGCAATCTCAGAGCACGACAGAACACTCGGAGACGCCGTGTATATCGACCTAGACGACGAACAGGCTGCGTTTCGCGCCGATCTTGAGGCCTACTACGCCGCCATGATGACCAAGGAGGTGCGGGCCGAACTCACCGCCGAAGTCGGCACCGGCCCGGCACACCGCAAGTTTGTGGAACAGCTCGGGACCGATGGTTGGATCGCCATGGGCTGGCCCGAGGAGTTCGGCGGCAAAAACAAAGGCGCCGTCTACCAGTTCCTCTTCTACGACGAGTCGATGCGCGTCGGTTCCCCCGCCCCCATGCTCACCATCAACACGGTTGGCCCGACCATCATGGACTTCGGAACCGACGAGCAAAAGCAGCACTTCCTACCAAAGATCGCCGCCGGACAACTGCACTTCTGCATCGGTTACAGCGAACCCGATGCCGGAACCGACCTGGCATCGCTAGCCACACGGGCCGTTCGCGACGGCGATGAATACATCATCAACGGCCAGAAAACCTGGACGAGTCTTGCCACCGGCGCCGACTACATCTGGCTCGCCGCACGAACGAACCCCGACGTAAAGAAGCACAAGGGCATCTCGCTGTTTGCCATCCCGATGAATACGCCAGGCCTGAGCCTTGAACCGCGTCATCTGCTCTCGACCCACGACATCAACCACACCTTCTTCGACGATGTTCGGGTTCCGGCATCGTGCATCGTGGGCGGCGAGAACGAAGGTTGGCGGCTCATCACCGGCCAACTCAACCGTGAGCGGGTCACCCTCTGCTCGTCGGCGCTGGTCGAACGCAACCTGGTCGAAGCGGTGCAGTGGGCACAAGAAGCACACACCAGCGACGGCAAGGCGGTCATCGATCAGCCGTGGGTGCGTCGCAACCTGGCGGTGGTGGCAGCCAAGGTTGAAGCGCTCAAGCTGCTCAACTGGAAGTCGGCCTGGTCGGTCGATAACACCGGGCTCGACATTCCGCTCTCCAGCTCGATCAAGGTCTACGGCACCGAGTTCTTCATCGAGGCATTCCGACTCCTCATGCAGGTGCGCGGTCAAGCGGCATACGTTGTCGACGATGAACCGCGGGCCACCGCCGCCCTCGAGCAGATGTACCGGTCGATGGTGATCCTCACCTTCGGCGGCGGCACCAACGAGATGCAGCGAGATCTGATCAGCATGTTCGGCATGGGGTTCCCCCGGGCCGACCGATAGCCGCAGCAACCACGACAACACGAGACGACACATCCAATGGATTTTCAATACACCGAAGAACAACAGGCCCTCGCCGATCTCACCGAGCAGATCCTGGCCGACCAAATCGACCACGCCGAACTGCGCTCGCTTGAAGCAAGCGGCGAGCGGGTTCACCGTGCAAGCTGGAAGGCGTTGGCCGATGCCGGCGTGCTTTCGGCGCTTCTGCCCGAGACTCACGGCGGCGCCGGGGTGGGCGTGACCGGTGTAGGCGCGGTGTTGGAAGTGGTCGGCAAACATGCCGCGCCGGTTCCGATCTATCCATCGATTGTTCTGGGCGCCCTTGCCATCGCCGAGTTCGGCACCGCCGAGCAACAAGGCCTACTCGCCAACGTCGGCGACGGCAGCAAGATTCTTACCGCAGCAATTGCGGATCCGGATGGCGTGTCCGCTTCGGCCGACCACCAACTGAGTGGCGTAGCCAACTTTGTTCCTGCGGGGCTCGACGCCGACGTCATCCTCGTTGCCGCAAGCGGTGGCATCTACCTGGTCGATCCAGCTGGAGCAGGCGTAACGGTTGAAGAGGTCGAGACGACCACCGGATACAGCGAAGCAAAGTTGGTGTTTGATGGCATGCAACTGAGCGTCGGCGAACTTCTTGGCGGCGCTGCCGACCCAGCGCAGCTTGGCTGGATCCAAGCCCGCGCCGATGCCGCTATCTGCGCACTCACGACCGGCATCTGCGACGGGGCGCTCGAACTTCTTGGGTCGTACGCGAACCAGCGCGAGCAGTTCAACCGGGTCATCGCCTCGTTCCAGGCGGTTAGCCAGCGGGCTGGCGACAGCTATATCGATACCGAGGCAGTCCGGCTCACAGCCCGCTCGGCCGCATTCACCCTCGATCACGATCCCGATACCGCAACTGGCCCTCTTGCCATCGCTCGCTGGTGGGCGGCCGAAGCCGGACATCGGGTGGTTCACGCATCGACTCATATCCACGGCGGCGTGGGTGTCGATCGCGACTATCCGCTTCATCGACACTTCCTGATGAGCCGACAACTCGAGCTCACGCTGGGCAACGCCGAGCAGCAACTCGAAGCCTTGGGAGCAGTGCTCGCTGGGTCGTAGACCTCGACGTATTTTGCACGAGTGAACTGCTAAAAGGGGCCTTTGCGCAGGCAAAACCTCAAGACGGTGCTGAAGCGATCGACTGAAGGTTATGGCTTCATTTCGATCCCTCCTGCGCCCTATTGCGGTACTAGTGGCAGCACTTGTCGCAGCACTTGTCACGGTACTGATTCTCACCGTTACTTTCAGCTCGCTGTTCGTCGGCTCGGCAAGCGCACAATCCACACCGGAGACCCACACCATCGAGATCCGAGCGCTCGGACAAACCGGCGACGAACGGATGGAACTCGCCGTTGGCGACCAGTCGATCGCCACGTGGGATGTCGGCACCGAACTCGCCAGCTACACCGCCACGTTCGACTCGCCTCCTGAGTCATCGGCCATCGCCGTGCGGTTCATCAACGATGCCTACCGCCCGCCCTATGACCGCAACCTGCTGGTCGACTACATCGTCGTCGACGGCATCCAGTACGAGACCGAAGAACAAACCGTCTTGTCCACCGGTAGCTACAACCCCGGCGACGGGTGCAAGGACGGCTTCAAACGCTCCGAGCTGTTGTCCTGCCAGGGACAGTTTGTTTACGACGTTCAAGTCGGCGGCAACAACGGCGGCAATGGCGGCGGACCAACCATCGAAGGTGTCATCGAACACTGCGGCGAAATCGCCACCGATGAGGTTTGGTCACCCAACGTTGTCCACGTAGTCACCTGTCCGGTGACCGTCGCTGACGGAAGTGCTCTCACCATTGGCGCCGGGTCGATCGTCAAGTACGAACCAGAAGAAAGCGGCGCGGGAATCATCGTGGCCAACGGCGCCTCGCTCGACGTTCGTGGCTCTGAAGCCAATCCGGTCATCTTCACCTCCAACTTCGACGACGCACGCGGCGGCGACACCAACGGCCACCGCTCCAACTCCACACTTCGGCCGGGCCGCTACGGAACGGCCATCACCATCAGCCCCGGATCAACCACCCGAGTCCAACACGCCCTCATCGACTACGCCTCGGTTGGCGTCGGCGACCTTGGATCACCGGTGACCGACCCGGCACTGCTCACCATCGCCCGCACAACGATTCAAAACAGTCTCTACCTCGGCGTGAACCTCGACGAGCCACAAAGCCAACCGGTCATCGGGACCACCACCTTCGTCGACAACATCCTCGGCGCAATCCGAATCGGCGACGGCGCTTCGGTCAGCAAGATCCCCGTAACTGGCGCCTCGGGCAACACCTTCCGAGGAAACGCCGCCGCACGTGCCTTCTACCTCAGCGGCGTAACCATTCCCGCCGGCAACGCCTGGGTATTCGGCCCCGAACGCGGTGCAGTCGCTGTTCTTGAGGGCGATCGCTCGCTCTCGGTCGACGGCCGCCTCTCGATTAGGGCGGGCTCGACGATCAAGGTTGGCTCCAAGTCGCCAACCGCAGGCCTCTACAGCAACCCGGGCGGAGCCATCCTCATCGCCGGTTCGGCCAACGCACCAGTTGCCATCACCTCGATCACCGACGACACCGTCGCCGGCGACACCAACGGTGATGGCTCGGCCTCGACCCCACGAGTAGGCAGCTACAGCACCGGTATCTCGATCGCATCCACTTCGTCCGTGGCCGCCACCAACACCACGATTCGCTTTGCCGAAAACGGCATTGCCGGCGAACGCACCAACGCCGACAGCAGCACCAACGTTGCCCGGCTCATCCTTACCGACAGTGTCGTTGCGGCCAACCGCTACTTCGGTGTGCACCTCAACCAGACCCGATTCAACGCCACGATCGAAACCACCACCTTCCGCAACAACGGCCTCGGAGGCCTGCGAGTAGCGGCTGGAAGCTCGGTTGCAGGAATCGTCACCAACGGCGCCGACGCAAACACTTTCGTTGGTGACGCTCAAAGCCGTCAGCTTTGGCTGGCGGGTGCCGTGCTCCCCCAGAACCGGGCATGGACCTTCGATCCGGCGATCGGCGCACACCTTTCGCTCGAGAAGGCCCGATCGTTCGACATCCTCGGCGATGCAACGCTCAAGGCCGGTACCGTCGCCAAGATTAGCTCCAACTCGCGCCAAGCCGGATTCCGGGTAAGCGCAGGCGGCACCCTCAAAGCCGACGGAACTTCATCGAAGCCTGTGGTCTTCACCTCGGTGGTCGACGATAAGCACGCCGGCGACTCCAATGGCGACGGAACCGCCACCACCGCAAAGATTGGCAACTATCGCACCGCAGTTACCGTTGGCTCCGGAGCAACGTTCGCCGGAAACAACGTCGACATCGGCTACAGCCGAGTGGGCATCGCCGACGGCAAAGCCACGAGCGCTGCGCCAGCCGTCATCGACTTGAAGAATGCCTCCATTCATGACGCCCAGTACTTCGCCGTACAGATCGACCAGCCCAACACCAAAGCCGCATTCCAGCGAACCACAATTGAGAACGCCACAACCGGACTCTCCGTTACCGATGGCGGGCTTCGCTTCCGAGGGTCGATCCTTGATACCAAGCGAGGCATCCAGGCCTGCGACTTCGGTGGCTCATGCACCGCCGACGCACGCTTCGTCGACTGGGGCGATGCCCGCGGGCCATTCAAGGCCAATGGAAAACCGCTGGTCTGTGGCCAGGTGGAGATTGGCAAATGGAAGAATCAGCCAGCAGCCGCCGCGGGCACCAACTTCATCCGCAAGAACTGCGACGGCTCAGCGGCATAAGACTGTTGAGAACGCTCCCAACGGCATCCGTTCCAGGCAGCGTTACTTGGTTTTCTGGTTCCCTTGCTTTTGTTTGGTCTTTTGTAGCCGGGCCCACTCGTCGCGAAGTCCGACGGTGCGGTGGAACAGCATTGGGGTGTCGACGTCGTGAGCGAAGTAGCCGAGGCGTTCGAACTGCACCACCTGGCCTGGAGCCATGTTGGCCATCGATGGTTCGAGCTTGGCGCCAACCACCAGCTCTTTCGCGTTCGGATTTAGCGAATCCAGCGGATCGGCACCATCGGCGGCAGGATGCTCGGCGGTAAAGAGGCGGTCATAGAGCACCACGCTGGCGTCCACCGCCTCCGACGCCGAAACCCAGTGAATCGTCGACTTCACCTTGCGACCATCGGGTGCCTGACCACCACTGGTTTCAGGGTCATAGGTGGCCCGAACCTCAATCACGTTGCCATCGGCATCTTTCACCACATCGGTGGCGGTGATGAAGTACCCGTAGCGAAGACGAACCTCACGGCCCACCGTGAGCCGGTAGTACTTGGGCGGCGGGTCTTCCTCAAAGTCATCCTGCTCGATGTATAGCTCGCGGGTGAAAGGAACCTGGCGGGTACCCATCGACTCATCGTTCGGATGGTTTGCCGCTTCGAGCATCTCGACCTTCCCCTCGGGGTAGTTCTCGAGAACCACCTTGAGCGGGCGAAGCACGCCACTACGCCGAACAGCGTTCTCGTTGTGTTCGTTGCGAACAAACGACTCGAGCAGCTCGATCTCGCGAACGCTGTTGGTCTTCGCCACGCCGATGTGGGCGCAGAAGTCACGGATGGCTTTGGCCGGGTAGCCACGACGGCGAATGCCAGAGATAGTCGGCATCGCGGCGTCGTCCCATCCGGTCACCACCCCGTCAGCCACCAGTTGAGCGAGCTTGCGTTTCGACGCAACAACATGGGTGAGGTTGAGCCGAGCAAACTCGTACTGGTTGGGCTTTTCGAACGGTAGATCGATGTGGTCGTGGTACCAATCGTAGAGCTCGCGGTTGTTGTCGAACTCGAGGGTACAAACACTGTGGGTAACCCCTTCGATCGCGTCTTCCTGACCATGGGCCCAGTCGTAGTTGGGGTAAATATGCCAGGTGTCGCCGGTGCGATGATGCGGTGTGTTGCGAATGCGGTACATCACCGGGTCACGCATCTGCATGTTCTCGTGGTTCATGTCGATTTTGGCCCGCAGCACTCTCTCGCCGTCGGCAAACTCGCCCGCTTTCATCCGCCGGAACAGGTCGAGGTTTTCCTCAATCGACCGATCACGAAACGGACTATCGGTGCCCGGCGTGGTGAAACCCCCGCGCATTTCCGACATGGTCTCCGAGTCGAGATCGTCAACGTAGGCGAGGCCCTTTTCGATGAGATCTTCGGCCCACGAATACATCTGATCGAAGTAGTCCGAAGCGAAGTAGATCCGGTCGGACGATTCGAACCCAAGCCATTCGACATCTTCGATGATGGCGCGAACAAACTCTTCGCTCTCGGACTCGGGGTTGGTGTCGTCGAACCGAAGATTGCATTCGCCACCAAACTCCTGTGCCAACCCGAAGTTGAGGCAGATCGACATGGCGTGGCCGATATGAAGAAAGCCATTGGGCTCGGGTGGGAACCGCGTCTTCACGCGGCCGCTGTAGGTGTTGGCCGCCAGATCGGCCCGAATCTGTTCGCGAAGAAAGTCCGATGCTTCGGGTTCGCTGTCGTTGCTGGGCTCGGAGTTCACCGCTCCAGCTTACGGCCCGCTTTCCCTCGTCGACATGACGGCGGATGCGCAGAGCCGTGAGCGGGGCTACTTCCGCGACTCCATGAGGGGCATAACCCTCTCGCCGAACTCTTTGGTCGCTACCGGGTAGTCGTCAAAAACACACATCGTGCCCTTCACCCCCGGAATCTGCGAAACCTCGTCGAGGCGGGCGGCGATGGTGGCGTGGCTGCCGGCAATGGCGCCGATGTTGAGGTTGAACGCCTGCTGCATTTCGGCGATCTTGTCGGCGGTGGCGCCAGCAGTGTCCATCTCGGCGGCACCGATGAGGAACTTGATGGCCTCGAGGTCGGCGCCGTCCTTATAGTGCTGCCACTTAGCTTGGGCCTCTTCGTCGGTGTCGCCCATCGTGATCTGGAACAACACGTAGACCCCTACATCGCGGCCGGTTTTCTCGGCTGCGGCCACCAGGCGGGCAGCATCAGCGCGAACCACGTCGAGGTCCTCGGTACCGATAATGAACTGGTAGTCGCCGTAGGTGGCACAGAACTCCATACCCCGGTCGCTTTGTCCGGCACAGACCAACGGCACTTTGCCATCTTTCGGCGGCGGCGACAGCCGGCAATCGTCCATCTGGAAGTACTCGCCCTTGAGGTCGCTAACGCCATCGGACCAGAGCTCTTGCATGATCTGGACGTACTCGCTGCCGTAGTCGTAGCGCTTCTCGTAGTACCAGTCGCCCGGCCACTCGCCCATCTGGCTGTACTCGATCTGGTTCCAACCCGACACGATATTGATACCGAATCGTCCGTCGCTGATGTCGTCGATGGTCGACGCCATACGGGCCACCATCGCCGGGTTCATCGTTGGCAGCGCCACCGAGGCAAACAGGTTGATCTTCTGGGTCGCCGCAGCAAGTCCGGCCATGAGGGTGAACGACTCAAGGTTGTGGTCCCAGAACTCGGTATCGCCGCCGAATCCTCGGAGCTTCACCATGGAGAGGAGAAACTCGAAACCCTGCGCCTCGGCCTCGATGGCGGTCTTCTGGTTGAGGGCGAAGCTCGGCATGTACTGCGGAGCGTTTTTTGACATCATCCACCCGTTGTTCCCGATGGGAATGAAAATGCCGACGTCCATGGCGCTACCTCAATCTGTGTTTGTGTGGGTGTTTGTTCGTACCGATGTTGTAGCACTAACCACCAGAGAGGTGCGCAACAACTTCAGCAAGTGCCACGACATCGCCGTACTTCGCGTCGACATCGAACAACGCCGACTGGTGCGTAGCCTCGGCGCGATCGCCACAGGCGTCAGCCACAACAATCGGCACCACGTTGTGCTGGCACGCATCGACCGCTGTGGCACGCACGCAGCCACTTGTCGATACTCCGGCGATGATGAGCGTGTCGATTCCGCCAGCTTGTAGGTGGTCGGCAAGCTTTGTGCCGAAGAACGCTGAAGCCCCCTGTTTGGTGATGACCGTTTCGTCAGGGTTAGGGACCAACGCTGGCAACCAGTGACCAAGTGGATTGCCCGCGTCAAACGAGGCCAGCGCCGCTACCTTGCGGTAGAACACCCCACCGTCGGCGCCGCCTTTTTCGAACTCGACCCGGCTCCAAAGCACCGGAATGCTTGCTCGACGGGCCGACTCGACAAGCGCGACACAACCATCGAGGGCCACGGTGGACCCGAGGTCCAGCGGCGATCCGGCGGTGAAGTACGCCTGACACATGTCGACCACGATCACTGCTGGCGAACTTCCGAATCCGAGGCGACCATGAAACCCGGGTTCTTGAGCAGTACTGGCAGACATGATCGCCCACGGTAGGGCACGAACCCTGGTGGGGGCCACGCTTCGCCGAGGTACGTGCCACTCGCACGCTCTACCATCGCCCGCATGGCTGACTTTCTGCGCCCTTCTCCTGACCCGAGCTCATCTGGTTCGAGTTCTTCTGGCCCGGCACGGTTGCGTGAGTTATTGCGCGAAGCACTCGAGACCAACAAGCCGCTGGTGTTGCCCGGCTGCTACGACGCCCTGGGCGCTCGACTCATCGGCCAGGCTGGTTTCGATGGCGTCTATATGACCGGTTTCGGAACAACGGCCGGACTTCTTGGTCGACCCGACGTGGGTCTGCTCGGTCTTGCCGAGATGGTCGACAACGCTCGGCGGATCGTGTCGGCGATCGACATCCCTCTGTTGGCTGACGCCGACACGGGCTACGGCAACCAAATCAACGTGATTCGCACCGTGCAGGAGTACGAACGGGCCGGGGTCGCCGGAATCCACATCGAAGATCAGGTCTTGCCCAAAAAGTGCGGCCATATGGAGAACAAGCAGGTCATTGCCGCCGACGAAATGGTCGGAAAAATCCGGGCTGCCGTCGAAGCTCGTTACGACCCCGACTTCGTCCTCGTTACCCGCACCGACGCACGCTCTCCCCACGGTCTCGACGAGGCCATTTCGCGCGCCCACCGCTTCCTCGAAGCTGGCGCCGATGTGCTCTTTGTCGAGGCACTCAGCGGCGTCGACGAGATCGAGAAGGTTGCCGCAGAATTTGCCGGCGTACCGATGTTGTTCAACTGGGCTGAAGGTGGAAAGACGCCGCCTCTCACCTACGACCACATCGCCGAACTGGGCTTCTCGGTCATCATCGCACCCATCGGAACTCTGCTGTCTGCGACCCGCGCCATGCAGGCGTTCCTCGATCGCCTCCGGCAAGACGGAACGCCAGCCGGAATCGCCCCAGACCTCATGGGTTTCGGCGACTTCACCGACACGATTGGACTCCCCGAAATCGAATCACTCGAGCAGCGGTTTTCATGAGCGGTTTGAATACCCCAGTGCTCGTTGGCGTTGGACTCATCTCCCAACATGAAGACGACCCATTGGAAGCGGCCGAGCCGATCGAGTTGATGATCGATGCCGCCCTGGCCGCCGGAGCCGACGCCGGAGCACCCGACCTCCTCAAGAACGTCGAGCGGATCCTGGTTCCGGTTGGCCGATGGAAGTATCCAAACCCGGCGGGGTTGATTGCCTCGGCCATCGACGCCCCCCGGGCCACCACGGTGAGTGTGCACGCCGGCATTTCACAGCAGACCGTTCTAAGCGATGCCGCCTCCGCCATTGCCGAGGGGTCCATCACCAGTGCGCTCATCGTGGGTGGCGAAGCCGGCTACCGGATGGCCCGGGCAAAAGCTGCGGGTGTTGAACTTGCGGACAATGCCGACACCGACCCGCCGTCGGAGCCCGACGAGGTTTTCACCCCGGAGTACTCGGGCATCCTCGACGCCGCCGAACAAGCCAGTGGTCTGGGCTTCATGCCCGTGGGGTACTACGCCATCCTGGAAACAGCGTGGCGATACGCTCGCGGGCTATCGCTATCCGACCACGAACAGCTCATGGCCCAGCGCTACGCCCGGTTCAGCCAGACCGCGGCCGATAGCCCACATGGGTGGGACGGCGAGGTCGTGTCATCCCACGACATCGCCACCGCGCCGCTCTTGGCGTATCCCTATCGAAAGCACCATGTCAGCAACTGGAGTGTCGATCAGGCATCGGCGTTGCTCATGTGCTCGGAGGCCGAGGCCGACCGTCTCGGTGTGGCGCCGGACAAGCGGATTTACCCGCAGGCTTTCACCGAGGCCAACCACGCCGTCGTGGTGAGTGCCCGCGGCGAACTCGATCGATCGCGGGGCGCCGAGATCGCCGGCCAGGCAGCGCTCGTGGCGGCGCACTGTGGACCCGACGATCTCGACTTCGTCGAGCTCTACACCTGCTTTCCGATTGCGGTTGCCATCTTTGTCGAAGCCCTGGGCCTCAACCCCGAACGCAATCTTTCGTTCAGCGGTGCGATGCCCTTTGGTGGTGGGCCGTTCAACAATTTTGTGTTGCACTGCACGGCGCAACTGGCTGAACACCTTCGGGAAACGCCCGATAGCAGAGGGATTATCAGCGCAGTATCGGGGTTTCTTACGAAGCAGGGGTTTGCAATCTGGGGCACCCAGCCAAACCCCGATGGCTACCAATTCATCGACGTCACCGAACGCGCCGCTGCGGTAACCATCACCAAGCCACTGGTTCCCGACTACAGCGGCAGCGCAACGGTCGCCGGCTACACCGTGCTGCACGATCGCAGCGGCCCGACGACAGCCATTATTGTCGCCGACACCCCAGAGGACTCGCGCACCATCGCAGCGAGCGATGATCCGGCTCTTCTCGCACGGCTTGAGACCGAAGAGTTCTGCGGTCACGAGGTAACGATCGAGGCCGGCCATTTCGAAACGCTTTAGGGGCCGTCGACAGATCGGGTTCCTACGGGCAAGGCCGAAGCGGGTACCGGGAATGCCGATGGCGCAGGAGCGTTCGGTACTCGAAATCGTCGACCGAACTATCGGTATCGACGCAACCCCCACCGGCACGAACCCATGACCGAGTCACGTAGCTCACCAGTGGTGGAAGCGTGGTGCCATCGGAGATCTTGTCGAGCACGATGTCATCGATACGAGCGTCGGTTTCGTCAGCCAGCCATACCTGCACTCGTCCTTGATGCGCATCGCCGAGGCCCGGCCCGAAGGTGATATCGGCGGATTCGTTGGCTGGCAAGGCCGGCGCGATCGTCCTTCGAAGCAGAACGTTCTGGCCGGGCAAGAGCTCGGTCACCGGGTCGGCGTTGGTGAAGGTATGGATGACGCTGGCGCCGTTCGGTCCGTCGTAGTTCACGGAAAGGCCAACGAGCGACTGGGTGGCAGAGGTCGGATTGAAGATCGAGACTCCCTCATCGTCGAAGTTGTCGCGGCCCGAGAGCCAGAGCTCGCTGATCACCAACGACGAGCTGCTCGTGGTTGGTGCGACTACCACGCCACAAAGCTTCGGTGGTGAAGCCAGCGACTTCGGCGTGATAGTGGGCTTCCCGATCCGCAGAGAGAAATCAAGATGGTTGTGGTCGGTATCGGTGCAGTTTCCGCCCCGACTGTCCCGTCGTCCCATGGCAAATTCGTAGTAGTTGCTCGGCGAGAGTGGAAGAACCCCAAAGGACTCGCGGAAATCAGCCGGCGCAGCTGGAGCCAGCGCAGGAGTACTGGGGTCGCCATCGTGACGCTCGGTTGTGCCGACCCGATCCACGTGCAGCTCCCAATCCTCAAACCAGATCGATGCATCACGGGTGTGCCAGAGCCGGATGCCGATGTTCTGGGGGAGGGCTGCCACCGGCAACACCAGGTCGGCCGATGTGGCGAGCGCCGAGGACGAGGTGGTGATGAGGAAGAACTGACCCGGGGAAATCCATCCGCTACCCAACGGGATCGCCGGCTGTTCGACACCGTCGAACGCCAATTCCAGCTCGTACCGGGCCAGGTTGATCGTGTGATTTGTCGGGTTGTGAAGCTCGATGAAATCCCCGGCGGAAGGCGCAGAGTTATTCGTTGCAAACTGATTGATCAGCAGATTGTCGATGTAGGTCGGACTGTTGTTGCTGGCGCCGACCGAGCTCTTTCGTACCGGCGACCGATCGTTATCGTAGGTGGGGTGCACGAAACCGGGGCAGCGTGCCGAAGCTCTCCCGCTGCCGGTGGGCTCCCAACACGCGCTCTGTGTAGCCGACGCCGCATCGCCATCGACGGCCAGTGCTACCGACTGTGTGTAGGTGATGTGGGCGGTCCCGAGCTGATCTTCATACGCGGTGTCCCAGAGACTGAACGCCTCGATTGGTGGCCGCGGATCTATTTCCGAGCTTGGGGCGGCGTCGTCGCCAAACGCCATGTAGGCAACCAGCGCTCCGTTGGCGTCATGCAGCCACACGTCATCACCGACATGAAAGAGCGACGCTGAATCTTCGGTGCGGTACACCCAGCTGGCACCTTCGGCGTCCGTGTCAGCTTCGCCCGATGGGCCAAGCCACAGAACCGCCTTCTGGCCAGGCCACAAGCCGTTCGACGGCCCAGCGGGGACCGTGAACAGCATCGGGTTCGCGTCGGGCACGCCCTCTACCGAATCGTGATCGGCGAATGTCCAGCCGGTGAGGTCGACCGGACCACTACCAACGTTTTGTATCTCTATGAACTCGTCCTGCAGCGGGGTGAGATGCTGGCTCTGCCAGTTAACTTCGGTGATCAAAACCGACCCGACCAGTGTCGACTTGGTGTGACGCGACTGGGTGAGAACCCGGACCTCGAAGTACGCACGAATCGACGTGTGATCGGTGACATGAATCCGTAGGAGCAGATTCTGACCCGCCACGCCGAAGTCGATATCGTCAGCATCGGTAACGATGAGATCACCCGAAGGTGCAAGCTCGAAGGGTCCGGTTCCATCGCCGTCGGCGTCGATATTGCCGCTCAGAATGTCGATGGTGAAGACACTGGAGTCGGGGTCGTTGAAGTCGATCTGGGCAACGGCCGCACCGTTGGGTTCATCCTCGTGAACGTTGATGATCTGGTTGGCCGGAGCCGGGCCGATGTAGACATCGTTTGGCGCACCGGGCGAGTACCTGAACGGCGTGGTCGGCGACGTGCTGATGGTTGGTGCGACACCGGGGCAACGACCGTTGGCCTCGCCACTCGTCGTCGGCTCCCAGCAGGCGCTATCGGATGGATCGCCGCCATCGATCGCCAGCGAGATCGAGCGCCGCTCCATTGCCGTGGACAGTGCAGACTCGAAGGTTGGGTCCCACAAGTTCCACAATCGGATCGGCGGCGTGTCGTTCCGGTGGTCGGCATTTGAAGAGTCTCCCCATGCCATATAGGCCACCAACGCTCCGTCGGCATCCCAGATGTAGAGGTCGTCATGGTCGGCAGAGAATCTGCTGTTCCAGTCCCTCGCCACCTGCAATTCGGCAGCGGTTCTGGCGATTGGGCCATCGGTGATCAGCGCGCGCCCGTTGCCCGCCAACTTCGTGCTAGCTGGCAAGGTCACATCCACGCGAACGTTGGGATCGGCGTCGAGATCATTGGCGACCACATCGCCATCCGTGATCCGCCAACCCGACAGGTCGACCGAGGTACCCGACTGATTCACGAGCTCGACGAACTGGGTGTTTGTCGAGTTGATCTCGTTGACCGTGACCAGATGCGCCCAAGGCGAAAGGGTGTGACGAGTCTGTACCGCTACTTCGACCTGCGAGAGTGCGGTCAGGCCGCCGCTATCGGCAATGCCAACCAGCAGTACGAAGTCCTGGCCATCGACGCCAAA
Source organism: uncultured Acidimicrobiales bacterium (assembly GCA_938023735.1). Taxonomy (GTDB): domain Bacteria; phylum Actinomycetota; class Acidimicrobiia; order Acidimicrobiales; family SHLQ01; genus CALLQB01. Next base: position 279 of record CALJDK010000184.1, on the reverse strand, counting down.
GTCGATGTCGTCGTCGGTATCCGCGACCTCAATCACACCGTTGGCATCGATTCTGAACGGCTTGATGCCGTCACCGTCGGTGTCAGGGTTTCCGCCGACGATGAGGAACGAATGGGAATCGCCAGCGTCGGGGTCACTTACCTTTACCTGCACCACAGGAGTTCCGGCCGGGTCATCCTCGTGGACTCCAACCGACTCATCGGCCGTCGTTGGGGCTCGATTGGGCGGGACCGTCGTGGTCGACGGCGGCACGGTCGAAACTGTCGTTGTTGGGGCGAC
>CALJDK010000183.1 GCA_938023735.1 uncultured Acidimicrobiales bacterium | reverse complement strand
GTGTCTGGGGTGCTTCCCTTTGCTGTGTATGGCGTCCACAGCTACCTGCTGCTTGGTTTCCATGTAGGCAGTGGTCAGGGTAGGGTTGTCTTCAGCCATCTTCTTGTACTCTCTGACTGCTGCTTCATGCTCCTTTGCTCTCTTGAGGACACCATCATAAGTCAACTTATGTTCTCCAGTGTCCTCTTGAGTGTTGCACCATCTCTTAACTTCGTAGTACCTAGTGGAGTGCACTAGGATGTCAAGTTTGATGTGCTGTTTAATTTCGTCAGTAGGAAAGGCACATTCATCCACAAGTTTGCTCAACCTGAGGTCCAACTCATGGATGGTTTCACTTTTACCCTGTTGGAAGTTCCTGTACAGGGTGCTCCTAGCTGTACGAAATGAGATGTCATTGCCTAGACTGTCTCTGTAGGCTTTGAAAACTTTGGCAGGGTCTTTCCTGTCATCAGCAGAGAGGTTGAACTTCTGCCACTTCTTTAATCCAATGTCTCCTAGCATTAGGACGATTTTGTTGTACTGTAACTCTTCATCCACTCCTTCTCCTGCTAGCCAGAGTTCTGCTTTGGCTTTGAAGGTGTCCCAAGAGCCAAATTGGTCTGGTGCATCCCAGTTGTGGGTGGGAGGTGGAATGGAATGAGCCATGCTGCTTGTCTGAAAAACGTCCTGTGTGTCACTGTACTGTTTCTGGACGAAATACAGGTGTTTTTGGGCGTTTTGGATGCAGGGAAACAAGTTCTGGAATTGTGGTAGTCCTCCCTTCTGTTCCTCTTCTCCTTATTTGTCACAAGTTTTGGAGGGAAACTGAAGAGCTGCCTAAGAGGCCATCTTCAATCCGGATTGGCTGCTGCAGGTCACATGTGGGGTGCTGCTGAAGCTGTATGAGAGCTGGGTGCTGATTGGTTGGCTGCTGAAGCTGCTTGTCCCAAATATGGCACATCCAACATGGAGGACAGCTCTCACTTAAACCCACAAAACAGGTCGTACAGCCATTTAGAAGGTGTTTTAAAGGAAACTGACCACGTAGGGAGTAACTAGACTCCTTGTTTGGTGTCCTGGTGAAGTTTGAAGCTGTTCCAACAAGGGGAAGTGTTGAAAAACGCTGGTAGAAGGTGTGCTGAATGAATGGAGATGAATGGAGTCCTCCTTGCTTCTTGAATGATGTAAACAGGACGAAATTGTCACTATCCTGCTGTATAACACCAAGTAAACTCACAGAAGCAGTGTATAAACCTCCTAAGATGTCCTAGGTGTGTTGGTTGTAACACAGAAGGTCTCCTTCCTCTATTTTCGTCCACTTCTTTCCAGGCACTTCTCCTCACTGGCACATGTGTTTTCCACTTCAAACTGGCGTTTTTAAGCTGTTCCTGAACATATCCACTTGAAACTTTTTGTAGCTATGCTCTGGTGATCAATCTTGCTGCCACCATGTCTTACAATGATAACAATAAGGCTTGAGTGGTGTTGCTTATAGTTTATTCTCAAAGCTATTGAATCATGTTGCAGTGTGTGTGCTGCTGCATGGTGGAGGTCGAGCTGGGGGTACTGTAGGGGTACAGTAGGGTGTATAGGCTATAGAGGCGGATTTGGCTTAGCTACATTGAGTGGGTGGTGAGACATCCCCCTTTCATGGAAAAGAAGAGTCTGGCTATGGCGAATTTAGCTTTAAATAGCATTGTAGGCCTAAAAAATGTGATAGCAACGATTTTGGAGCCTGTACTGGCTGTTTTGGTTGATGGAGATGGTGGGTGAAGTGGGCAGGTGAGCACAACACTGTAACAAAGTAGTACATTGCATTTGAATACAAGTGTCACTGTCAACAATCTAAATTTGGAAGATACACAATGATGTTACAAGTGTTGCCAAAGGGTTTAGAATTCCGAATTTGGTGTACCTGCAATAGATACCTGAAATGGAATGAACATAGTCAACAACAATATGATAGATGAAGTAAACTGTCCAAAAGGTAATGTTTTAAACTTAGTCTAACATGGTCTAGCACAATTTCGGAATTTGGAAGAGTCTGAAAGAGATGACAACAAGCTGTAGTGAGTGTGATGAGTGTTCATGAGTGAGCAGGCACATCAGGCTGTATAATTGAACTTAGTGTCACTGAGCCTGGTTCATCTGCTGGAGCTTCTTAGCTCTCTGCCTCCTCTTGTAGTAGGGTTGGTAGAATCCTGTTGGTCTTCTCCTTCTCCTAGGTCGAGGTGGGTCATCAGGGACGTCCTGGGCTGCTTCTGGTGATGATTGGAACACTTGTAGTGGTTCCTCTGGCTGTGCAACTGCTGGGGCTGCTACTGGCGTGGTGTGGAACACTTGTAATGGTTCCTCTGGCTGTGGAGAGGCTGGTGCTGCTACTGGCGGTTCTGGGGCTGCAACTGGAGCTACAGCTAGCTTGACTGGAATCATCTCAGTGTCTGTCAACTGGAAGATGTCCAGCCCTTGGGAAACTGCTCTGTAGGCTGTATCTGCGTCCACAGTGATGTAGATGTCATCTGACCATCTCACTGACTTCTTGTTGCCTCCTGAGGTCGTCTGTCTCTTCAGGAGTGACTTCTGAGGTTGTGGAGTGGGCAGGTCGTCTGGGAGCTTATCTGGAAGTCCAGATGCTTGTATCATGCATCTGTTTCGTCTGTAGGCTCTACCAGAGGCTGTTTGACAGAGATAACTTCTAGGCTCAGGGCCAACTGCTACCACTGTGCTGGGTTCCCATCTTCCATCCTGGTGCTGGATTAGCACATTCTGCTGCAGATGGAGAGGTGGTAAGTCTCTGGCTTTGTGTCTTCTGTTGAAGTGGTCTGCTTGCTTCTTCTGGCGTTCTACAAGCTTCTTTCTCACTTCTGAGTGGTCCACTGGTGCTGCAACTGCTTGTCCTGTCAGAGTTCTGGCTGGACGTCCATGTAGAAGCTCTGCTGGGCTTGGGAGTCCATTTCCAAGTGGTGTTGCACGTTTTTGTAGAAGAGCTTGTCTCCAACTGGTCTTGCTGGCAGCACAAGCTGTTAGGATCTTCTTCATGCTTTTCACTGTGCTCTCAACTTGGCCATTGCTCTGTGGATGCAAGGGTGAGCTTGTAATGTGGACGAAATTCCACTCCTGTGCAAACTGAGCAAACTCTTTGCTGTTGAAGGGTGGTCCATTGTCAGTTATTAGAACTTTGGGTGCTCCTTCCAGTTCGAAAATCTTCACAAGGTGGTTGACTGTGTGTGCTGCATCTGTGTTCTTGACTTCAACCAAGAAGGGAAACTTTGAGTAGTAGTCCACAACTGCCAAGTACTTCTTGCCTTGGTGGTCCAAGAAGTCTGCTCCTATCCTTTCCCAAGGTTCGTAGGGCACTTCATGTGGCTTCAGTGTCTCTTTGGGCAGGTTTGGGCGTGTTGACAGGCAGGTAGGACATCTTCTGACAAAGTCTTCAATGTCTGCATCAATGCCTGGCCAGTACACTGTCAATCTGGCGTTTTGCTGCATTGCTGTGGTCCCTTGGTGAGCAATGTGCAGGTTGGTCAAGATCTTCTCCCTCTGTGATGCTGGAATGACTATCCTGTCTCCTTTGAGCAGGAGTCCTTCATCTGTGCTCAGCTCATCTCTCTGGTCCCAGTAACTTCTGATCATCCTAGGGATCTTCCTTCTGCTCTCTGGCCATCCATTCAGTGTGAACCTGTAGGCTACTGAGAGTGTAGGGTCCTGGGCGGTTTCTGACTTGATCTGCTCCAATCTGGAGGTGGTGAAGGAGTGGTGTTCAACTCTGAGGTCCAGGTGAATCTTCTCTGTGTTGCTCTTGCTTGGTAGGCGAGATAGAGCATCTACCAAGAGCATCTCCTTACCAGGCCTGTACCTGATTGTGAGATCATAGTGTAGTAGTCTCATGAGCATGTTAGATAGGCGTTTTGGTGCTGCAGCTAAGTTCTTCAGACTGATCATCTCCAAAGGCTTGTGATCTGTCTCTACAATCACATGGCGTCCAAAGGTGTAGGTGTGGAACCTTTCACAGGCAAACACAACTGCTAGTAGCTCTCTCTCAATGTTGGCATACCTAGTCTCTGTGTCTTCTAAGGACTTGGAGGCAAAGGCAATGGGCTTGCCATTCTGGATAACTGCTGCACCCAAACCATACTGGCTGGCGTCTGCTTGCACTATCAGCTCACTGTCTGTGTTGTAGTACTGTAGATTCGTCCTGCTGGCGTCCACAAGCAGGCTCTTGATCTTCTGGAAAGCTGAGTTGGCTGAGGCTGTCCACTCAAAGACTGCATCCTTGGTCAGGAGTGCTCTGAGGGGTGCTGTGTGTGTAGAGAGGTGAGGTATGAACTGAGCCATGTATGTTACCATGCCAAGAAAGCTCTGCAGAGCAGTTTCGTCTGCAGGTGGAGGCAAGTCAAGGATGCCTTGGATCTTCTTGGGGTCAGTCTTCACTCCCTCTGCTGAAAAGATCACTCCAAAAAACGAAATGCTGCTCTTCCTGATCTGGCACTTAGCTGAGTTGAACACAAGTCCAAACTTCTGAGCTGTCTTCATCAGTTGTATGAGGCAGGCATCATGTTCTGCTTCTGTCTTGCCAAACACAGTCACGTCATCATGTATGGCAATCACTCCTGGGCAGTTTGAGGTGATCTGGTCCATCCTCATCTGGAAAACGTCCTGACTGCACTTGAGTCCAAAGGGTAGTCTTCTGTATCTGTATCTGCCATGGGGAGTGTTGAAGGTGGTGAGCTTGGAGGATTCTTCATCCAAGTGAATGCTCCAAAAGCCAGTCTTAGCATCAAGCTTGGAGAACACTTTTGCTCCTGACAGTCTGTAGGTGATTTCCTCCAGTGTGGGCGGTTTGTAGTGTTCTCTCATGACTGCTTTGTTAAGGTCCTTGGGATCCAAACACAATCTCAGTTCTCCATTGGGCTTCATAGGGTAAGTCATGCTGTTTACCCATTCTGTTGGTTCTTCTTCCTTGCAGATCACACCTAACTGCTCCATTTCGTCCAGCTTCTGCTTGATCTTCTCTTGGAGAGCAATGGGTGTCTTTCTCCTGGCATGTTGAACAGGTTGGATCTTGTCATTGATCCTGATGTGGTACACTCCTGGGAAGTTCCCAAGTGTGTCAAAACACTCTGGAAAGGCTCTCTTGAGGTCGTCAGTGCAGTGTAGTTGCTGGGAACTGCTTGTCTCAGTGCTGTCGAGGTGCAGGTGGTGCTGGTTGAACTTGGGTGCCAAGTTCTTCACCTTGAGAGAGTAGACATCAAGTCTATCTGCTGCTGGGTGTCCAAGTAACACAGTGTCATGCACTGGTGAAAGGAAGAACTGACTTCTGTAAAGCTGCTGTCCAGGACGTCCTATGTCCAGATAGATGCATCCTGGACTGTCTATGATTGTATCTGCAGCTTTGAACTCCAGATTCGCCTGCTGGAGGTAGTGCAGGGCTGGAGTTCCATCCAAGTTCATTTGGTGAGGGAACATATTGGAATAGATCCTAATGGGGAGAATGTTGGACTCTGCCCCCATGTCCACTTTGACTCTCATAGTGTCTCTGTGCTCCCTGTGAGGAAGATGGACATCTATGTCTGCCAAAACGAAAGTCTTGCCATCTTTGTCAGTGTCAAGAGTGGAGATGGCATCCACAAGCACTTGCTGCTTTCTGGGCGTGGTGGAGACACTATCAAAGTGAATCCTGTGGAACTGATCACTCAGTGAGGCTGTGTTGATCTGCACAGAGTCAACTGCTGCTCTCCTGGGCGTCTGGTCTCTTCTCCTGCCTCTACCAGTGTTACTGGAGTGACTGGGGCTCCCTGGGCGTCTTCCCTTGCCTGCATCTTGCTTCTTCTTGATACAGACGGTTTCAAAGTGATTGGGCTTGCCACAGTAGCCACAGTTGTGTCCCTTGGCTGGGCAGGAACCATCAGGCTTAGTGTGCTCCTTGTAACCACAGTTGTAGCAGGGCTTCTTGCTGTATCCAGACTTGGTTGAGGGTTTCCTAGCTCTGTCTCTAGAGCCAGAACGACTTCTGCTGTGTCTCCTGTCTCTCCTGTGTCTGGGGTGCTTCCCTTTGCTGTGTATGGCGTCCACAGCTACCTGCTGCTTGGTTTCCATGTAGGCAGTGGTCAGGGTAGGGTTGTCTTCAGCCATCTTCTTGTACTCTCTGACTGCTGCTTCATGCTCCTTTGCTCT
>CALJDK010000182.1 GCA_938023735.1 uncultured Acidimicrobiales bacterium | reverse complement strand
CCGAGCTTCCTGTTGAAGTTTCCGAGGATCTGGTTGAACAGGAACCAGAAATCGAGGAATCGATCGAAGAAGAGTCAGCTGTCGCCGAAGACCCTGTCGCTGAAGACCCTGTCGCTGAAGACCCTGTCGCTGAAGACCCTGCCGCGGACGATCCTGTCGCCGAAGATCCTGCATATGACGATCCGGCTAACGATGACGATCCGGCTAACGATGACGATCCGGCTAACGATGATGTGGACGCGCTGTTCGACCGGCTTCGAGCTGACCGCGAGCAGCGCACCGCCCACGCCGCTGCAGTCTTGGCCGCCGCCGATGCAGACCTTGTCGAGCCCGAGCCCGAGCCCGAGCCCGAACCCGAACCCGAGCCCGAACCAGCAACCCTTGAAGCGGTTCCCGCACTGGTCGACGACTCGCCGGTCGAAGTTGGCGAAGAAACATCATCGGAGAGGTTTCAGAACCTCGAACAAGCACTCGCCGAACGGCGGGCCAGTCTGGCCGAGCTTGAAAAGTCGGTAGGCCGCAAACTGAAACGTACCCTTGCCGAAGAGCAAAACGAGCTTCTCGACTTGGTGCGTCGAGGCGAAGCAGCAGCGGGAACCTCGCTCGACTCGTTGGTTGGCGCCGACGAAGACCATGGCCTGCGCTATATCGATGCTGTGGCCCCACAACTTCAAACCGCAGCCGCCGCCGGCGCCGGTTCGGTGGGGGGTCAGGCCCCGTCCATCGACCGCGACGCCGCACGGCATGTGGTGGCCGACGAGTGGTTGTCGAGCATGCGCCTGCTCATCGAGCGGGTACTGGCCGACGGTGACGACCCCGACGACGTCATCGAACACCTTCGGTCGCTGTATCGCGAGGTGAAGGGCCAGCGAATGAGCTCGGTTGCCTCATCGCTTGTCGTGTCGGCTTACAACGTAGGTGTTCATGCCGGCCTCGCCGCCGAGCGCACCGTTCGCTGGGAGCTCGCTCCCGACAGCGACTGTGGCCAGGACTGCACCGACAACCTGGTCGGTGGGCCAATCACGGCAGGTACGGCGTTCCCGAGCGGCCACCTTCATCCGCCAGCCGCAGCTGGTTGCCGGTGCCTCCTCGTTGCCGAAGACGATTTGCGGTCGAAAAAGATCTCCTAGAAATCCGCGAGGCAACCGCCAACCTGATGCCGCTCGACTCGGGTCGGGCAGTATCGTTGAGGCAATGCGCCCTGCCTCTGCCATGCCCCCTCAACGCGCCGGGCGATCCGCGGGCCGCGGACGGTTCCTCCTGTTCTCACTGGCGGCCATCATCCTCATCGTGGCTCTCTCGTTGCGCGGAACCTCGAACTTCTACACCAACTACCTGTGGTTTGAATCGCTCGACCAACGCTCGGTTTGGTGGGGCGTGCTCCGGGCCGAACTGGGTCTCTTCGTAGCGTTCACCGGGTTCTTCTTTCTCCTTTTGCTTCTGAACCTTTCCATCGCCGACCGATTCGCGCCCGCCCGCCGACCGGCCGGTCCCGAAGAGGAACTTCTCGAGCGCTTCCACGCCTTTGTCGACGGCCGCGAACGTTTGGTGCGGGTTGGGCTCGCCTTCCTGTTTTCGCTCATTGCGGGGTCAGGCGTCTCCGACCAGTGGAACGAATGGTTGCTGTTCTCCAACCGGGTCGATTTCGGTACGGTCGATCCGCTGTTTGGCCTCGACATCGGGTTCTATGTTTTCCAGCTGCCGTTTCTGACCTTCATCGTCAACTGGCTGTTTGCGGCGTTTGTGTTTGTGCTGTTTCTCACGATCATGGCGCACTACATCAACGGTGGATTGCGGCTCAATGCGCCCGGTTCGCGGGCCACCCCACAGGTCACCGCGCATCTGTCGGTGCTTTTGGCCATCCTGGCTGCCATCAAGGCGGCCGACTACTACCTGCAACGATACGAGCTCACTGTTTCCACCCGTGGTGTTGTCGACGGCGCTACCTATACCGACATCAACGCACAGCTCCCGGCTATCAAGCTGCTCATGCTCATCTCGCTGTTTGCGGTGGTGTTACTGCTTGCCAACATTTGGTGGCGGGGCTGGACACTTCCGGCGCTGGCCGTTGGCCTTTGGTCCTTCGTGGCCATCGTCATGGGTGGCATCAACCCGGCTGTTGTGCAGCGGTTCCAGGTCGATCCCAATGAGTCCACGCGAGAGGCCGAGTACACCACGCTCAATATCGAAGCCACCCGAGATGCCTTGGGTCTCGAAGTCGACCGGCGCAGCTTCGACTACGACGAAGACTTCGAGCTCACCGACGAGATCCTCCTCGAAAGCGCCGACATCCTCGACGACATTCGCTTGATCGACCCCTTTATTGTCGGACCCGCATTTCAGAGCTTCGAAGGCGACCGGGGCTTCTACAAGTTTCCACGGGTGCTCGATACCGACCGCTACGAAGTCAATGGCGAACTCACGCCGGTCGTTGTGGGCGCTCGCGAACTCGACCTCACTGCGCAAGACCAGTGGGAGAACGAGCACGTTAGGTTCACGCATGGTTTCGGTCTTGGCGTGGCGCAGGGCGATCGAGTTGCCGATTCAGGCCGCCCAGATTTCCTTCAGGTCAATGACGTCGATCGGCCTGACGCCCGGCTCGATCTGGGCCTCCAGCAGCCGCAGCTTTACTACTCGGAGAACCTCGATGGTTACTCGGTTGTCGGCACCACTCGAGCCGAGATCGACTTCTCTGAGTCGTCCGAAGAAGAGGTAACCACCCGGTACGCGGGAACCGGAGGCGTGCCGATTAATTCGTTCCTCCGCAAGCTTGCGTTCTCGATGCGGTTCGGCCAGATCGACCCGCTCATTTCCGAGTTCATCACCGATGAATCCAAGGTGCTGTTTAACCGCGACGTTGTTGATCGAGCCAAGAAACTCGCCCCGTTCCTGCAGTTCGACTCCGATCCGTACCCGGTTGTTCTCGACGGTCGTGTCCAGTACGTCATCGACGGCTACACCACTTCGGCCCGCTATCCCTACGCTCAGCGTGCCAACACCGATCGCCTGTCGGCGGCCAGCGGTTTGCGTGGTCGAAACAACTACATCCGTGGCTCGGTGAAGGCGGTTGTCGATACCTACAACGGCACGGTCAACTACTACCGCACCCCCAATGTTGAGGACCCAATCATCGAGGCGTATTCGGCCGCGTTCCCCGATCTCATCGAACCGTTTGCCAACATGCCCGAGGGCTTGGTCGATCACCTCCGGTACCCGCAGGATCTGTTTACGATCCAAAGCAACATGTGGGGCAGCTACCAGCTGAGTAGCGAGCAACCCGATGCCTTCTTGTCCGAGTCGGCCGGTTGGGTGCCCGCCGCCGATCCGGGTCGTTCGCCCAAGGTCGATAGCACCATCACCACCCCAACGCTCGGCGGAGAAATCACGTCGGTTCGGCGTATCGCCCCGTACTACGCAGTGATGACGTTGCCGGGCGAAGAAGAAGAGATCTTCGGATTGGTGCGAACCTTTGTGCCCAAACCCCAGCCCAACTCCGGGCGTCCGCAGCAGTCCGAGCTCACCGCCATGCTGGTGGCCGATTCGAATCCGGAAACCTATGGGCGACTGGTCGAGTACCGGATGAGCAACCTCAATGTTCCCGGACCCACAAACGTTGCTATCGACATTTCGAGTGACTCGCAGATTTCGTCGGACAACACGCTGCTCAACGACAACGGCTCAACCGTCGAGTACGGCGATTTTCAGCTGGTGCTGCTTGGCGACTCGATCCTGTATGTCCGGCCGCTGTATGTAAGCGCCGAGGGCGAGAACGCAGTGCCCGAGCTTCGAAGCGTTGTTGTTTCGATGGGTGGCGAGGTGGCGATTGCGCCCACACTCGGCGAGGCCATCGACAAGCTGTTCGGCACCCAGGTAGGTAGCGAGGTCGTCGAACGCCAGCCCGGCACCGTTGCGCGTCCCAGCGGTACTCCCAGCGAAGATCTCGATCAGCCCGATCCCGATCGCGACGAGCTTCTCACGTTGCTCGAGGAGCTCTTTGCCGAGGAGCAGCAACGGGCTGAGTCGGCCATTGAGCGCAGCGAACGTATCGCCGAGCAGATCATCGAGCGATCCGAAGAGCTGGGCATCGATGCTCCCGAAGAGTACCTGCCGTCGACCACCACAACCGCTCCTCCGCCAACCGACGCCGACGACGATTCGTCACCCCCCACCACCGACCCAGAACCCGCGTAACCAGCCCAACAACGGCTCCCTCCGTAGCCGGGTTAGTCGTCGAGGGGTAGCCAGCCGCTTTGGCCTTGGGAGCGGCGGAGTCTGAGGGTGGTGTCGGGGGAGTCGGCAAGATCGGGAGGTGGGGGAGGGTTGTTTGCCTCGTCCGGTGACGGCGCCGAGTCGGTGAGGTCGATCGGGGCCGTCGCCTCTTGATCGGTTGGCTTTCCGGGGCCAAGGGCGTCGATATCGGCCTGGAGTTCCTCGGTGACTCGCGAGAGCTGCTCGGCGAGGCGGGCCGAGTTCAACCGCAGGTCACTGAGATCGGTGTCGACCTCATCGGAAGTGAACATCGCGGCGTCGAATCGATCCTCGAGCTGAGTGAGCCGTTCGTTGAGTTGCTCGGTTTGGGCGATGAGAGCGACAAGTACTTCATCGCGCTGAGCGGGGGTTTGCGACGTTTCTGCTACCGCCTGACTTTGGGCAGTGTCGTCCGGCGGCAAGCCTTCATTCCCGGATCTCGATCTACCCCATGCCACGTTGGGCGACGATAGCTACTTCTCGTCTTAGGGCGGTGGATTCCACCGTCTTTGACGCCCTCTGAGTAGAAGTGAACGATGATCTGTTTGTTCTGAATGACGCCGACCGCCGATGAATGGTGCTGCCCGCCGGCATGACTTGGGTCGACGACCCGTCGACCACCACCGGCCACTACATTACGTTGTCAGGCGCCTAGGGTTTCGCGGCGGAGGTGCTGGTAGAGGCTGGTGAAGATCTCGCTGGTGAGTCGTTGCACCTGCTCGTCGTCGTGGTCGGTGTGAAACGCCCGAATAATCATGTCGATCCCGGCAGCTTCGGGGGCATCGAACTTGTCGTCTTCAACATCGGCCTGGTGCACGATTTCGGCCAAGCGCCAAAGAACTGGGTCATCGAGTTCGTAGCGCCGCAAGATGGTTTCGAACGTGACGTCGTCGCCGACGTGAGTGAGTTCGCACGACCGCATGTCGAACGGCGTGGCATCGACCGGCACATCGTCGATGGTTTCGACGTAGACGAACTCGGCGTCGGGATCGATGTAGCCGGCAATCAACCAGGCGGATGCCGCCCGGTCGACGTGGATGCCGCGGCGAGTGGCCCACTTCATTTCGTTGCCTTCTCGGCGCTGGAGGGTGATTCTTTGCGGGTTGCTGCGTCGGCAATAGCGATACGAACTTCGTCGTGTCCGGGGCTTCGCAAGTAGTCGCGTCGGTCGATACGGCGGAGCTCTCGGCGCCATTTGGCAATCGACCGTTCGTCGGGTGCTGAGTCGCCGGATACTTCGGCCAAGAGTTCTTCAAACTCGGCGGTGCGTTCGGCTCGGAGCCGACGGGCCATGCTTTCGCTGTCGCGGCGGGTGGTGGTGGCCTGCCACACGATGGCTTCGCCGTCGGCTTCGAGAACCGATTCGGCAAGCCATTCGAAGTGCTCGAGCGTGCGCGGGTCGTTGGGAAGTGCCACCAGGCCATCGCCGATCTGTAGCGCGCCGATTGCTTTGAGCTTGCGCCAAACAGCGATTCGGGGGGTCGAAGGCTCTCGGGGAATCCGGTAGCTCAGCAGGACCCAACTCATTGCGGGTTGCGTAACCATGGTTACCATCATATCATCATCTCACTTATGCAACCACGGTTACATCTATCGAAGTTTTCGTCGCCGACCGAACCGGCCGATCTGCCTCCCGGCCACGAGATCCCCACCGGTCAGTGGATCCGCGCCTGGGTAACGGTTGCCGCCAACAGCTTCGGCGGTCCCGCTGGACAGATTTCGGTCATGCATGACGAGATCGTCGAACGGCGGCACTGGGTTGGCGAACGACGGTTTCTGCACGCGCTCAACTACTGCATGCTGCTGCCGGGCCCGGAGGCGCAGCAGTTGGCCACCTACCTCGGATGGCTACTCCGCGGCCCGGCCGGAGGCCTGTTCGCGGGCGCAATCTTCATCCTTCCGGGCTTCGTGTCGATCATGGCGCTCAGCATCTTGTTTGCCGCCTATGGCGATGTCGACTGGGTGAACGGCATGTTCTTCGGAATCACCGCCGCCGTCATCGCAATCGTCGCCAGTGCCGTGCTTCGTATCGGACGTCGAGTCATCAAGAACCCCGTCATGCTGGCTATCGCAGCAACCGCCTTTGTTGCGATCTTTGTCTTTGAGTTGCCGTTTCCGCTGATCGTGGCCATTGCCGGTGCCATTGGATTCTTCGGCGGGAAAGCCCGCCCGGACATCTTCAACATCGTGCAGGGTCACGACGAAGACTCGGTCGAAGATGACGCCGATGTATTGGTGGGCGACGCCGACATCTCGTTGGCCCGCCCAACTTTGACGCGAGCGCTACGGGTACTCGGCAGTGGTCTTCTTCTTTGGTTCGGACCCGTGGCGATACTCATCGGCATCGTCGGGTCGAACTCGGTGTTCGTCGATGTGGCGTGGTTCTTTTCGTCGGCGGCGATTCTCACCTTTGGTGGCGCGTACTCGGTGCTCGCCTATATCTCCCAGGAGGCAGTCAACTCCTTCGGCTGGCTCGAATCTGGCGAGATGATCAGCGGCTTGGGTATGGCAGAAACCACACCCGGGCCGCTGATCCAAGTTGTGCAGTTCGTTGGATTCATGGGTCCGTATCGCCAGCCCGGTTCGATGTCGCCGCTGCAAGCCGGTATCTCCGGTGCGGTCATCGCTACATGGGTCACGTTCATTCCGTCGTTCCTCTGGATCTTCCTCGGTGCGCCATTCATCGAACACCTCCGAGGTCGCCCGTCGCTCACTTCAGCGTTGTCCACCATCACGGCGGCCGTGGTTGGCGTGGTGCTCAACCTGGCTATCTGGTTCTCGCTGTTCACCCTTTTCGACCAGGTCAGCGAACGTCGACGGTTCGGAGCACTGCTCTATGCGCCTGACCTCTCCTCGGTCAACTGGGCAGCTCTGGTTATCGCCGGACTCTCCGCTATTGCGGTCTTCCGTTTCAAGCGGCCAACCCTCCAGGTGGTGGGCGTCGCGGCACTTCTTGGCGTCGCCTATCAACTGCTTCTCGCGTAACGCCATCCCGATCCAATCCACTTCACCGAAAGTAGAAACACCCATGACCACAAACGTTCTGTTTCTCTGCCCGCACTCTGCCGGGAAGAGCCTT
>CALJDK010000181.1 GCA_938023735.1 uncultured Acidimicrobiales bacterium | reverse complement strand
GTGGCTCTCGGATCGCTCATCATCTTCCTCGTGCTCTGCTATCTCCTTCACGTTCGCGACCAGGACGCCGCCGAGCGTCGGAAGGCGTTCGAAGCCGAGAAAGCGCTGGCGTAACCCATGGAGTCCACGCTGGGGCAGTATCTGCCGGTCTTTGCGCTTTTGGTACTGGCCGCGTTGTTTGCCTCGTTGAGCTTTGGTGCTTCGCGTCTGCTGGCGCCGCGCCGCCCCAACGATAAGAAACTTGCACCGTATGAGTGCGGGATCATCCCAGCCAAGGACACCCCCGAGCGTTTCCCGGTGCGGTTCTTCCTTATCGCGATGATCTTCATCGTGTTCGATATCGAGATCATCTTCTTCTATCCGTACGCCATCATCCACCGCGGTCTCGGCATGTTCGGCCTTATTGCGCTGCTCATCTTCACTGCCGCGGTGTTTGAGTCGTTCGTCTACCTCGTCAGTAACGGCGCCCTCGATTGGGGACCAATCAAGAAGGCCCGTCTGCTGTCACCGGCGGTCAGTGCCGAACGCACCACCACTAGCACCGTCCGCAAGGTCGGCCTCGAGGGCCGTTACGTGCCGCCGACGTCGCCGATGCCGGACGCTCCAGAAGAAGCTGCATAGACCATGGGCATTGTTGGCGACGTACTCGACGAAGGCCTTGAAGGCCTCGACCACAACTTTCTTACCGGCAACATCGAAGAACTGGTGAAGTGGGCTCGCGCCCGCAGCTGCTGGCCAGCCACCTTTGGTCTGGCTTGCTGCGCCATTGAGATGATGGCCACCGGCTCGGGTCACTACGATATGGCTCGCTTCGGCATGGAAGTTTTCCGGGCATCGCCCCGTCAGGCCGACCTGATGATCGTTGCCGGCCGTGTGTCGCAGAAGATGGCCCCGGTGCTTCGTCAGGTTTATGACCAGATGATGGAGCCCAAGTGGGTTATCTCCATGGGCGTGTGCGCGTCGAGCGGCGGCATGTTCAACAACTACGCAATCGTGCAAGGTGTTGACCAGGTTGTTCCGGTCGACGTCTATGCCCCCGGCTGCCCGCCCGGTCCCGAAACGCTTCTGCACGCAATCATCACGCTGCACGGCAAAATCGAAAGCGGCGAGCTCACCAAACGTCGGGCAGCAACTGGCGCCGGCGCTGGCCTCATCGTCGAACAACGCGATGGCCAGGCCTCGCCACTGCAGATCGGTCGCTGACCCATGGCAGACGACGACACTGAAACGCCCGCCGAAGGCGACTCCGTCGACGATGGCGCGCAAGAGGCAACCGAAGAGCAGGCCCCTGCGGTCGACATGGCCTACGGCGTTGCCGTTACCGAATCTCGTGGCGCACGAGTGCTCCACCCTTCAGCCGACGAACTCATCGCAACCGTCGAGGCACTCAAGGCCGATGGCTTCATGCAGTTGCTCGACGTCATCGGCGTCGACTACCTAACCCACGGCAACCGCTCCGATCTGCCAGTCACCATTTCGCCGCAGCGGTTTGAGGTCGTGTACCTCTTTCGGGCCCACGTAAAGCACGAAATGATTCGGGTCCGCGTGCAGGTCGACGCCAATGAACCGGTGGTCCCCACCCTGTTCGACCTGTTTCCCGGTGCCGAAACGCCCGAGCGCGAAACCTTCGACATGTTCGGCATCACCTTCGACGGCCACCCCGACCTTTGCCGAATTCTGATGCCCGAGGACTGGGACGGTTACCCGCTGCGCAAGGACTACGGCATTGGCCGTATCCCCGTGCAATTCAAGGGTGCCCCTACCCGCCGCTAGGAGCTTGCCGATGACTGCCACTGAAGAAGACCTCACAACTTCCCCTGACTCGGCGCCCGCATCGGCGGCCACTGCCACCCCCGCCGTCGAAGACGCCGAACGGGTTTTTCGTCGCGGCGACGACTCGGCTGTGCTGCGCATGTCCGAAGCCGAAGTCGCACAGCTTGCCGTCGACGCCCCACAGGTCGCGCTCGACACCAATACCGACGAGCGCACCATCATGAACATGGGGCCGTCGCACCCCAGTACCCACGGCGTGCTGCGTTTGGTTCTCGAACTTGAAGGCGAAGTCGTCAAACGGTCGAAGCCGGTTGTGGGCTATCTCCATACCGGCATGGAAAAGACCGCCGAAGATCTCACGTACCTGCAGGGTTCCACCAACGTCACCCGCATGGATTACGCCTCGCCTCTCTTCTCTGAACTGGCGTTCTCGTTGGCGGTAGAAAAACTGCTCGAGGTCGAGATCCCTGAACGGGCCACCTGGATTCGCATGCTGATGTGCGAACTCAACCGCATGTCCTCGCACCTGCTGTTCATGGCTACCAACGGCATGGACCTCGGCGCCGTGTCGATGATGATCTACGGCTGGCGCGAGCGCGAAGAAGTGCTGCGGTTCTTCGAGATGGTCACCGGTCTGCGCATGAACCACAACTACATCCGGCCGGGTGGCGTCGCCGCCGACCTGCCCGATGGCTGGACCGACGAAGTTCGCCGTCTGCTCGAAATGATTCCACCCCGCCTCGAGGAATACGACATCCTCATGACCGGGCAACCAATCTGGCGCGAACGCCTGCAGGGCGTGGGTGTGCTCAACAGCGCCGAGGCCCTGGCGCTCGGTGCTACGGGTCCGGTACTCCGCTCAACCGGGTTTGCCTGGGATCTTCGCCGCGACGACCCGTACCTCGCATACGACCAGGTCGACTTCGATGTGGTCGTCGGGACCTACGGCGATTGCTTCGACCGCTACGCAATTCGTCTCAACGAGATTCGCGAGTCGATGCGCATCGTGCAGCAGTGCCTCGACAACATGCCGTCGGGCGACTACCGGGTGCAAGACAAGAAGGTCACCCCGCCGCCGCGTGCCCGCATAGACGAGTCGATGGAAGCGCTCATTCACCACTTCAAGATCTTCACCGAAGGCTTCAAAGTGCCCGAGGGCGAAGCCTACGCAGCGGTCGAATCACCGCGCGGCGAACTTGGTGTCTACATCGTGAGCGATGGCGGCCCGAAGCCGTATCGTATGCATGTGCGCGGTCCGAGTTTCATCAACCTGCAAACCCTGCCTCACCTTATGTACGACGGTCTGCTGGCCGATGGCGTTGCCGTCATCTCGTCGGTCGACCCAATCATGGGCGAGGTCGATCGATAGCTATGGCTCGCTTTACCCCCGACAACCTCGAACTCGCGCACGAGATCATCTCGCGATATCCGCGTAAGAAGTCGGCGGTCATTCCCCTGTTGCACCTTGGGCAGGAACAAGATGGGTACGTCACCAACGAGGCGATGGAACATATCGCCGAGTTGACCGAGGTCACGGCGGCAGAAGTCATCGGTACCTGCACGTTCTATGAGATGTTCAAAACCCACCCGGTGGGCAAGTACGTCATCAACGTATGCACCAACATTTCCTGCCAGCTCAACGGTGGCGAAGAACTCCTCGAGCATCTTGAAGAGACACTCGATATTCGCTCGGGTGGCACCACCGCCGATGGCATGTTCACCATCGAAGATTACGAGTGCCTCGCCGCATGCACCGAAGCCCCTTGCATGCAGGTTAACTACCGGTACTTCCACCGCATCAGCAACGACGAGGTCGACGGCGTTCTCTCCGACATCCGGTCGGGCAAACTCGCCGACACCATTCCCGAGCACGGTGTGTTGCAGCGGGTTCGTCAGACCATTCCTGCCGGCAAACTCGCCGGAATCGCACCGCCTGAGACCGTGGTCGATGCCCCGGTTTGGATGGCCCGCAACGAGCCGATCCTTGCCGCTCGGGCCGCCGCCAAAGCAGCCGAAGAAGCCGCCGCGGCAAATAAGGCAACCGAGGCGACCGAGGCAAATGAAAAGGGTGACGCCTAATGGCTACCAACGCCTATGTGCCGCACGCAGCGGGCTATGTCGATAACGAAGGCCCCAAGATTGTTTCGTCGCGGTTCGTTCACGACGATGCGTTTCTGCTCGAACGATCGCTGGCTACCGGCGGTTACGAGGGCCTGAAGAAGGCGCTCACCATGGCGCCGGTCGAAGTGCACGACATCGTTCGCGACGCCGTGCTGCTCGGTCGTGGCGGAGCGGGATTCCCCGCCGGAATCAAGTGGGGTTTCTGCCCTCCTGGCAAGTGGCCCATGTATCTCGTGGTCAATGGCGACGAGTCCGAGCCCGGCACCTACAAAGATCGTCTCCTGATGGAGGTGGATCCGCATCAGCTCATCGAAGGCTGCCTTATCGCCTGCTATGCGCTTGGTCTTTCGCAGTGCTTCCTGTACGTCCGAGGCGAGATGGCGTTGGCGCAGGAGCGCATCGCGCACGCTCTCAATGAGGCGTACGAGGCCAACCTGGTTGGAAAGAACATCCTGGGCACCGACTTCTCGGTCGACGTCGTGCTCCACTGGGGTGCTGGCGCCTACATCGTCGGCGAAGAAACCGCTCTCATCGAGAGTCTCGAAGGCGAGCGGGGCATGCCTCGCCTCAAGCCGCCGTTCTTTCCGGCCGCAATCGGCCTCTATGGCCAGCCCACCATCGTCAACAACGTCGAAACGCTGTCGAACCTGCCATGGATCATGGTGAACGGTGCCGACGAGTACAAGAAGTACGGCTCCGAAACCTCGCCCGGTACCCGACTCTTTGCCATCTCGGGCCA
>CALJDK010000180.1 GCA_938023735.1 uncultured Acidimicrobiales bacterium | reverse complement strand
TTCCACCGGCTTACTGCCGAATGAGCTGAGTCCCATGATGGTGTCGCGCGCAGCTGATGCCCGGGCCGACGCCAGCTCGGCATCGGGGTGCACGGCCTGAACGCCGGTGGGTGAGATCAGCACGGGGAGGGAGATGTTCTGGCCCATGACCGAGGTCGATAGGTCGCGCTCGGCGGCCAGGTCGGCCACGTGGGGGGCGAACCCGAGTTCGGCGAAGGCGGTGGTGTTGTCGGAGCGGGTTTGTCCACGCTCGGACCCAGCGTGCAGTGCGGCATGGACCGACTTGGGAAGCCGCTTCTGGGCCCGCTGTTCGGCGACGGCAACGGATTCGAACCACGGGTTCTTGGCCACGGTATGTCTCTCTTCTGGTGTTCAGAGTTGTTTCTGGATTCAGGCGGGCGTTGCTTGCACATCGCCCGTTCTCACAATATCGTCACAATGTGACATTAATCAACGCAGCCGGAGGAGAAAAGGGTAGGGGAGTAAAGGGTAGGGGAGTAAAGGGTGGAGGAGTAAAGCGTGGAGGAGAGCGCCGGGGGCGACCGCCAGCCACAACACCGCGCGAACTCGAGCTCATCGCGCTGCGGTTGTTTGCCGAGAAGGGTTTCGACGCCACCACCGTCGAGGAGTTGGCTGCGGCCGCAAATGTCACGAGCCGTACGTTCTTCCGAAAGTTCACGACCAAGGCCGATGTGCTCTGGCAGGGGTTCGACGATGAAGTCGCCGAACTCCGAGAGGCTCTTGCCAGCGTCTCCGAAGACATCGACTGGTTTCCGGCCATCCGACAAGCAATCCTCAGCGTCAACCACTACACGGCGGCAGACCTGCCCGAGCTGCGAACCCGAATGCACCTCATCTCTACCGTGCCTGCTCTTCAGGCCAGCGCGGCCCTCCGCTACGACGCATGGGAGCGCACCATCAGCGACTTTGTGGCCCATCGAACCGGTCTCGAAACCAACGAGATGCTTCCGTTGGTGGTGGGCCGCACAACCCTGGCGGCATGTCGGGGCGCCTACGACGTGTGGTCGGCACAGACTGTCGGCGAGTTGGCTACCTATCTCGAGCAGGCGCTCGACCTCATCGAATCCGGGTTCGCCGAACTTACCGGGTAGGCCAGCTCGCAGCTACGGCGCCAGTGGGCGACCGAATGGCAGCTGATCTTGCCAGGTGCTGAGGAAACTCTCGGCCTGGTAGCAGCCGGCCAGAAGCGGGCCATCGTCGTGGTCGTTGAGGCCGGCCGCCACGGCACCCACTTTGTCGGCCACTTCGGCGCGCACGGCCTCGGCGGAATCTGCGGAGGAAGCCTCGGCCACAACCGGGCCAGCGAGCGCCACAAAGTCGGGATACGCCGCTTTGTCGGCTCGTCGGAGGTGGGCCAATGCCTTGGCGGTGATGGGCATGGTGGTGCCGGGCACAATGACGGGCGCTGCGATGTTGTCGGCAACACCATGGGAAACCACGCCCATCTTGGTGGAGGGCACGATGGCGTCGACGTCGGAGCCCCAGATCGACCAGGCCTTGTCGGCTTCCACCCCGAGCTCGTTCACGACGGCCGGTCCGAACTCGGAGAAGCCATGAGCAAGCGCCGGGCTGAGGAATCCATTGGCCGACGAGGCGGCGCCTGCCGAGGTTCCAACCGCCGTGACTTTTCCGCCCAGCGCGGTGATTTCTGCCACCAGGGCAATTGATGATTCGTTGAATCCCTCGATCGCGATGGTGCGACCTTCGAGCCCGCCGAGCGCCGCCGACAAGGTCACTGCGATGCTCTGGGCCATCAGCTGATCACGCAAAAGCCCTCGGTCGGCAGAAGAAAAAAGAAGCGACGGCCGTTGGTCGCTGGCGCGTAGCGGCGACAGGTCGGCTTCGGAAATGCCCTTGCCTGGATCGGGCGAGAATTTCCCCTCGACAACCATAGGTTCAATGGCCGCAACGAAGGTGGCGATGGCTTCGTCCTTTTGTTCATCCTCGACGCTCACACCGGCCGAAGCACCGCTGACCTGCTGTTCGAAGGCAGCGTAGGAGTAGGTGAGGGATCGAGCGAGATCTTTGGTGGAACTCTGCAGAATTTTTCGAGCCCGTCGGACAACGCCTGAAGAACGACTAGAGTTAGGCAGGTCGATTACGACAAATGCACCGGTGGGTTCAACATCAATCTTTTCCACCGGCGCAGCTTTGCACGAAAATTGAGCGGGAACACCTTTGATCCCGCTTACTCGTGCCGATCATCAATAGGTACCGACCGCCCCCCAGCGGAACAAGGCCCGTCCAACCGACGGGAATCATAGAAAGTTGGTCTGGACGTGGGACGACGCCCGAACCCTCAGCGGAAAGTCGATCTACTAGGCGAGATCGTTTCGTACATTCTCGAAAACGGGTTGAGCGACCTGTCGCTTCGACCGCTCGCCAAAGAACTCGGAACTTCCACCTACACGCTCACCTACCAGTTTGGCTCGAAAGAAGCCATGGTGGTCGATGCGGTTACCCATATCGACGAGTCACAAGCCGAACGGTTTGAAGCGCTCGACAAAGATAGCGACACCACAGCCCAGATCATCCGCAATATGTGGGATCAGTCGGTTAACGAGGAAGGTCTGGCCTGGAGCCAGGTAATGCTCGAGGTCGCTACCGTCACCTCTCGCCAGCCCATTCTGTTCGACACGTTCGAATCGAAGGCACTCAATGGTCGGATCGACCGCATTGCGTCGGCGCTTAGCGGAGGAGTATCCGAGGAAGCCAACGTCGTCCGGGCAACACTTGCCGCGTCAGCGCTGAACGGACTTGTGTACGACAGGCTCTTGACTGGGGACTCGTCCCGAACCGGTCAGGCCATGGACGCGTTGGTCCGAGTGG
Source organism: uncultured Acidimicrobiales bacterium (assembly GCA_938023735.1). Classification (GTDB taxonomy): domain Bacteria; phylum Actinomycetota; class Acidimicrobiia; order Acidimicrobiales; family SHLQ01; genus CALLQB01. Next base: position 14,023 of record CALJDK010000180.1, on the reverse strand, counting down.
TCGAAGAAGAGGCACTGGCTTCGTCCAAGGTCTTCGCCTCGGCTTAGCCAGCTCCACCTTCGGCTACCAGCCGGTCCAGCATCAATTCGGGCTTCTCGCCCTCGATTCGCGCCAGCCAATACGGGCTCTCGAACAGCGCGAGTGCGGTGCCGTCAGACCGGAACAACACATCGACGCCCTGCATAGCTCGTAGCTCGGGTGCACTTTCTTCGTTGGTACGTCGGGCGATGCGGTAGCTGGTTGGGGCAAGCTCGACCGGTGCACCAAACTCGTTTTCGAGCCGATGCACCGCAACCTCGAACTGCATAGGGCCAACCGCGGCAAGCACGGGGGCTTGGTCGCCGCGGTCCTGGTCGCGTAGCACCTGGACCACGCCTTCTTCGTCGAGCTGGCTTACGCCCTTGCGGAACTGTTTGAATCGTCCGGCGTCGGTAGTGCGCACCACGCTGAAGTGTTCGGGAGCGAACGGTGGGATGCGGGCAAACTCGACCTCGTCGCCCACGAACACGGTGTCGCCGATGCGAATATCGGCAGCGTTGACCAGCCCGACGATGTCGCCCGGAAACGCATCGTCCACCGTCTTGCGATCCTGGCCCGACACGGTGTGGGCGTACTTGGTGTTGAACGGCTTGCCCGTGGGCTGATGGGTCACGTTCATGCCGCGCTCGAACTTGCCCGACATCACCCGGAAGAAGGCAATACGGTCGCGGTGCGAGGGGTCCATGTTGGCCTGCACCTTGAAGATGTAGCCCGAGAACGGCGCATCGATGGGGCGTTCGTTTCCCGAGGTGTCTTCACGCGGTCCGGGCGGCGGAACGATATCGACCAGCGTGTCGAGCAGTAGCCGAACGCCGAAGTTGGTGAGCGCCGATCCAAAGAAGGTGGGCGAGGTAATGCCGGCCAGGAAGGTCTCTTGGTCGTGGTCGGCGCCCACCTCGGCCAGCAGCGCCACATCCGACTCGGCCGTAGTCCAGGCCTCGCCCTCTTCAGCCTCGGCCCGGGCGGCGTCGACGATTTCCTCTGGCGCTTCGGTGGCACCGCGGGCGGTTCGGGTGAACCGAATGAAATCGCCCGTGTTGCGGTCGATCACGCCGCGAAAGTCGCCGGCGTAGCCGACCGGCCAGGTGACAGGTGTGGGGGTAACGCCGATCTGCGCCTCGATGTCGTCGATGAGTTCGAGCGCCTCGATACCCGGCCGATCCCACTTGTTGATGAAGGTCAGAAGCGGCAGGTTGCGTTCGCGACAAACCTCGAAGAGCTTCAGCGTTTGAGGCTCGATGCCTTTGGCCGCGTCGAGAACCATGACGGCAGCGTCAGCTGCGGCGAGCACCCGGTAGGTGTCTTCCGAGAAGTCGCGGTGACCTGGGGTATCGAGCAGATTGACCACACAATCTCGGTACGGAAACTGCAGCACGGTTGACGTGATCGAAATGCCACGCTGCTGCTCGAGTTCCATCCAGTCGGAGGTAGCGGATCGGCGCTCTCCCTTGGCCTTCACCGACCCGGCTTCTTTGTGGAGGGCGCCGCCGTACAGGAGGAACTTCTCGGTCAGGGTGGTTTTGCCGGCGTCAGGGTGCGAGATGATCGCAAAGGTCCGGCGACGGGCCGCTTCGGCCATTGGGTCGCTCATTACCTGTCAGCGTAGAGCCGATGAGCGGGGTTGGGTTTACTCGGCTTCGGCGGGGGCTTCGGTAGCTTCACCAGAACGGTCGGGCGCATCGAGGTCGGCGACAACCTGTTCGACTTGGACCTTGGCGGCACCGATTCGGTCGCGGCAAAGGCTGATGAGATGCGATGCTCGCTCGACCTTGCTGGCCAGCGCGTCGACATCGATGTTGTCGTCCTCGAGCGCCGCGAGGATTTCCTCGAGCTCGGCCACTGCGTCGGCGTAGGCGATTTCTTGTTGTGCTTCGGTCATAGAAATTCTGTGTCTTCTTCGGTCAACGGTTCGGTGGGGGTGACTTCGGTGGTGGTGACTGTGCTGGTGACGGTGCCGTCGTGGAGGCGGGTGACCAGGGATTCTCCTGGCTTAACCATAGTGATGCTTCGAACAACCTGGCCTGATTCGGTGGTAGTGATGGACCAACCACGGGCCAAGGCGCGCGCCGGATCGTAGGCGCTCACCTGCGAGGCGATAGTGGAAACGCGTTGTTCGGCGAGCGTCAGTTGCCGAGGAGCCTCGCGTGCAAGTCGACGTTGGGTGTCGTCGACAAGATGAGTTGCTGACCGAATCGATGATGCCGACAAGCGGAGGATTCGCTCGACCGCCAGGAGTAATCGATGTTCGTTGTTGTCGAGGGTCGACCGGGCAAGCAGCGCCACATGACCGGCTTGTCGCTCGAGTTGGGTGTCGGCGTCGGCGAGTTGCTGCTCGGCCGACTGGCGAATCTGTACCCACTGGTGAAGAAGCATGGCATCGAACAGTCGGGCAGCGTCGACGAGTGCGGCCGCGCAGGCGGTAGGGGTTTTGTACGCCGTATGGGCCACGACATCGGCCACGCTCGAGTTGATGTCGTGCCCGATGCCGGTAAGCACCGGCGTGGCTACCTGGGCGATGGCGCGAGCGATGAGTTCGTGGTCGAACGCCACCAGGTCGCCTTTGGAGCCTCCGCCACGAACGACGGCAATGACGTCGACGCCCCGGTCCTCGAGAGCAAGCCTGTCGAGCGTGCGGATTGCTCGGGCAACGCCGCTGGGGGCCTCGGGTCCTTGCACCAGCGAATCGACCAGCACCACCTGCCAGGCGTACTGGGCTTGCGCGAGTTCGTTGACAAAGTCGTGATAGGCGGCGCTGTTTGCGGCGGTGACCAACCCGATCCGTAGCGGCATGGCCGGAATGGGCAGCGATGCGTTGCGGTCGAGAAGTCCCTCGGTCTTGAGTGCCTCCAAAACGCGATCGCGCTCGTCGATCATCTTGCCGAGGGTGAAGGTCGGGTCGATGCTGGTCATGCGCACCGACAGCCGGCCCCGGGGAGGATAGAAGTCGACAACCCCGCGAATGCGAACCTGCATGCCGTCGTGAATCCGCCCCACATTGGCCCGCTTCAACAGCTTGTTCACCAGGTTTTTGTTGGACCCAAAAAGCGAAATACTCAGCTGAGCCCGGGCGGGTTTGCTGGGGTCGTCGTCGGGCTCGATGAGGTCGAAGTACACGTTGTTGCGACTGCGATTGAGGCCCTGAATGGTGCCCGAGATCCACACGTCGTCGAACTGGTGCCCTAGCGCGACCGCGATGTCGCGGCCGAGTTCTGAAACCAAGTAGGTGTGTTGATCGAGCACTACCGCAAACTACTTCGCTGCTGTGACGCCCTGCCCAGGGTCGGTGACAGCAGCCTGCCCGGGATCGGTTGCAACAAGGATTTCGTACAGCTCGGCGTAGAGCCCTGCTTTGGCCACAAGTTCGTCGTGGGTGCCCTGCTCGACGATGCGGCCCTTGTCGAGTACCACGATGATGTCGGCGTTGGTGATGGTGGACAATCGGTGGGCGATAACCAGCGAGGTGCGGCCTTCGAGCGCAACCGATAGCGCCTGCTGCACCAATGCCTCGTTTTCGGTGTCGAGGTGACTCGTGGCTTCATCGAGGATGACGATGCGGGGGTCCTTCAGCAACATACGAGCAATGGCCAACCGCTGCTTCTCGCCGCCGGAAAGTCGGTAGCCGCGCTCGCCAACAACGGTGTCGTAGCCGTCGGGCAGCGACTCGATGACTTTGCTGATGCGGGCGGCTTCGGCTGCCGCGTGCATCTCGGCGTCGGTGGCGTTTGGGCTGCTGAACCTGAGGTTGGCGGCCACCGTGTCGTGGAACATGTGGGGGTCTTGGCTCACCACACCGATGGCGTCACGAAGACTCTGCTGGGAAACTTTGCGCACGTCGTGGCCATCGATCTTTACGGCACCTTCGGTGGCGTCGTGCAGCCGCGGCAGGAGCGACGTGAGCGTGCTCTTTCCGGCGCCGGACGGCCCGACGATAGCCACCATTGATCCGGCTGGCACGGCGAGGTTGAGATCGTGCAGCACCATTTCGGCGGGGGCGCTGTCGTGGCCGAGGGATCCGAACGCTTCGTTGCTGCCATCTTCGGGGTACCCGAACGACAGGTTCTCGATATCTATGGCGCCTTCAACGCCAGCCCCGCCGGCACCAAGTTCGATGGCGTCGGGTGCATCGACGATGGGGTTGGGGGTGTCGAGAATCTCAAAAACTCGTTCGAACGAAACGTAGGCCGACATGATGTCGACTCGAGCGCCGGTGAGGCTGGTGAGCGGCGTGTAGATGCGCACCACATACAGGCTGAGTGCTGCGAGGGTGCCAATGGAGATGTCGTCGCTGATGGCCAACCGGCCGCCGATCCAGTACACGGCCGCCGTACCAACCGCCCCGACAAGAGAAAGCGCGATCATAAAGGTGCGGCTGTACATGGCGCTTCGAACACCAATATCGCGGACTCGGCCGGCCCGGTCGGCAAACTCGCCCTGCTCGGTGACCGGGTTTCCAAAGAGCTTCACCAGCAGCGCTCCGCTTACGTTGAAGCGTTCGGTCATGGTGTTGTTCATGGTGGCGTTGAGCTCCATGCCCTCGCGGGTGATGTCCTGTAGCCCTCGGCCAACCCGCTTGGCCGGCAACACGAACAACGGGAGCAGCACCAGCGATAAAAGGGTGAGGCGCCACTCGAGGTAGAACATGGCGATCAACGTGGTGCCCAGGCTGATGAGGTTGCTCACCACCGAGCCGAGCGTGCCGGTAAAGGCCCGCTGAGCGCCAATGACATCGTTGTTGAGGCGGCTGATGAGCGTGCCTGTTTGGCTGCGGGTGAAGAACGCCAGCGGCATGCGCTGCACATGGTCGTAGAGCCGCGACCGCAGATCGAAGATGAGCCCCTCGCCGATTCGAGCCGACCACCAGCGTTCAAGCAGAGCCAGACCGGCCGCAGCAAACGCGGCGACCACGATGATGATGGCGAGCTGGTCGAGGTAGCCGCGGTCGCGGTCGATGATGGCCACGTCGATAATTTGGCGAAACAGCAACGGCGGAAGCACCGACAGAATCGATGCCGCAACCAAGGTCAGCAGGAAGCCAATGATCATGCCTTTGTAGGGCTTGGCGAACGACCAGACCCTGCGACGCGTCTCTTTGTTGATCGACTTGTTGCGAAACTGCTTGGAGTCGCGTGTCATTTGATGCATCAGGTGCATCGGGCTGGGTCCCTGCATGGTGCCAAAATGGTACTGCTGATGCCGAACGAGCTGGTCATCAGACCAGGCTTGGTTAGCAGGGCTAATTCAACCCGCCAGTGCAACCCGCAAGTGCACCGGCGGCGCAGAATCGGTCTTCAAAGTGGTTAGCCTGCAGGGGATGATTCGGGTCGACGACACCAACCGAGAGGCCACCCAGGACCTTCTTGAAAAGGGTGGACGATACTGTCTCCGCACCTACCAGCGAGCCAACACCCGACCCATCTTGTTCGCCCGCCGCGACATTGCGGTGCTGCTCACCGGTCGGGCGGGGTCAACCTTTGCGGTGAAGTGGTACCTCCATCACAACAGCATGGAGAGCCAGTACGGGTGGACTCACAAGCATCGAACCCATGTGCTTTACCCGTCGGAGTGGCACCAGCAACGGGGCCGCGAGGTCGTTGCCGGTACCAACTTCACGATGGTGCGGTTCACTCGCAATCCGTTTAATCGGGCCGTTAGTTCGTACTTGCACAGCAATCAGAACGAGCCGGTCTTTCGTCCGATCATGCAGTTCTATGGCCGATCGCACGAGGCGGGCGAGGGCTATTCGTTCGTCGAGTTTCTCGACTACATCCGGACCACGGGGCCAACGAGGGTCAACAACCACTTTGCGCTGCAGCAGAGCTACATGGAAGTTCTGCACGAGCTCGACGCGTTCTGTCGTATCGAGGACGGTCTGCCCGGACTACATGCTCTCGAGGCCACGCTGGGTCTCTCCGAATCGACCAACGAGGTGTACGCAGCGCTTCGCCATTCGCCGCACAACCTCAACTATCTCGACGATGTCGACGGTGGCGTTCCCGACCGGATCTTCCCGCTCGCCAAACGCAAACTTCCGTACCCGAGTCCCGATCGGTTTTATAACGAACAAACCGTGTCGATGGTTCAGGAGATCTATGCGTTGGATTTCGAGCGGTTCGGTTACGACACTTCGTTGCCAGACCTGCGTCCAAAGGCTCGGAAGCGGTCGGGTGAGGGAAGTTAGCCATGGCTGGATATAGACCACTCGAACCCCAATGGCACGCCGATCCGCTTCGCCGCCACGAATACCGGTTCTGGGATGGCACTGCGTGGACCGAACGCATCGCCGACAACGGTGTTGAAGGCGTCGATCCGGTGCCGCCCACATCGGCGCCCCAGCCATCGTTTCGCCAACCTGAACCTGCGGCGGCGGCAGTCAACCCAACGCCGCCTCCGCTTCCTCCCGAACCAGCCCCGAGCGTGCCCGCTGACCGGCCTGCGTCTGGCAACCAGAACCCTGGTGGGCCGTTCGTTTTTGACCATGCCGAACTCGACTACGAGGCGCCCGAGGCGGTTGGCCTCGACCGGCTCGATGGTGGATCAAAGGGCCCCGGCAAACTCCTTGCGGTGGGAGCGCTACTCATCGCCGTGGTGGTGGGCGGGTTCTTCCTCTTGCGGGGCGATGATGCCGACCCGACTGCTCAGTCGCCCGGCAACACCTCTGGCGAGGCAGGCGCACAAGGCGACACTGGCGACACCGGCGATTCCGCGTCGAGTTCGGGATTCCCTTCGGCGGCCGAGCAAAGCGCTATCGACCGTTTGCCCGGTGGCTTCCAGTGCCAGCGAGCCGTCGGCGATGATGTGGTGGCCTCAGCCGAGGGAACTGTCGATTGCAACGCCAACCAATCGCCGCCCATCGATATTGTTTCGAGCTCGTTCTCCGATAGGGAAACCAGCGACGCCCACGTCGACTCGTTGGTGGCTGCCGCTGGTGCCGAATACATCGCCGACTCCGACTGTGCCGAGACCGCAACCGGATTGTGGACAGGCGGCGATTTCAGTGGCCGCGTGGTGTGCTTCGCCGACGAAGCGGGGCCATCGCTTGCGTGGACGGTGGGCGCCGAACCAATCGTCAACGTGGCCAGCATCACCTCCGACGTAACCGATGCCAGCGCCACCGAATTGGTCGAGTGGTGGCAGACCAGCGCCGTGCCCGGACCGGTTCGAATTCTGCAACCGTTCCCCACCCCTCGCGAAGCTTCGGCGCTACAACTCGTTCCGGTCGAACTTGCCGACACATGTACCCGGTTCATCGGAAAGCCAACCGATGGCTCGCTCGGCTCATTGGAATGCCGACCCCCGGCCAATTCATCCACTGATGCCGCGGTGGTCGATGTGGTGTACCTCGACGTGTTTGAAGAGGATTACGACATCGATGCGTTCTACAACGCCTTCGAGCTTCCCCGCACCGATAAGGGCGGCTGCCGGGTCGGCGTGCCGGGCAACAACTCATACTCGGTCGGCGGAGAATCCGTTGGCCGAGTGGCGTGCTACGTGCGAGACGGGCGCACCTGGATGCACTGGTACGACAGCCGAACCCAGCTGGTCGGCCAAGCCAACTTTGCCGATGCCGATGTTGTCGAGCCCTACGAATGGTGGATCTCGAATGCGGTTGTGGGCGCGGCCGAGGACCGTACCTTTGACCGAGCCGAACGACGGGCGCTTCAGTCGGTGCCGGCGTCGATTGCCGATTCGTGCGTGGCCGAGACGGTCAACGCCGAGAACGACCGGTGGGCTTCGAAACTGCAGTGCCGGCCCGATACCGACGGCGTGTTGTCGGTTACCTACTTTGCGTTTCAAACCCAACGCCGGGTGACCAACGAGTACAACAGCCGCCGCGGCGAGATCGAAACCGGAACCGGTACTTGCGCCGAAGGTGGCGTTCCAGCCGAGCGGCCATGGGAAGACGGCGACCGATCCGGCCGCCAGATCTGTCAGGTTCGCCAAGGCGTGGCCGAGATTTACGCCGCAGATTTCGACGGCAAACTGTCGGTGCTGGTGGCGGGCGAGAACGACAACATCGATCTGCTCGCCGACTGGCTTTCTCAGAACCGCTAGTCGGTAGTCCTTGGGTTAGCTGTTCTTGGTTCGGCAACCAGCAAGCTCACCAAGGCAATCGCCCCGTACACCAGATAACCAACGGCCATCGGGGTCACCGTGCTCTCGATGCGCATGTCCACCAGCGCCGCTGCCGCGGCACCAACTGCGGTGGCAAGGAAACCCATCACGGCAGCTGCGGTTCCGGCGAGTTCACCCAGTGGTTCGAGCCCCAGGGTGTAGCAGCTGGGCCCCAACGCAATCACCAGTTGGTTGAGCACGGTGATGAAGATGATCCATACCCAGAATCCCGGATCGCCGCCGGCAGCCAGCACGGTCACCAGATGCACAGTGCCGAGCGCCATGAAGCCAAACATGCCGGTGATCGAAACCCGTCGAGCACCAAAGCGCCGGATGAGCAGGTTCACCACAAAGAATCCGATGCCCATGATGACGCCCGATATCGCGAACATCACCGCAAACCAGTCGGCGAGGTCATAGATGTTCGACATGATCCGTTGGGTGCTGCCAAGGAAGATGTAGAACGACCCGTTCGCGAAGGCCAGCGCTGCGGTGTAGCTGACCGTGGCCCGGGTAGTGAGTACCTTGCGGAACGCCCCGGTGGTGGTTGCAAGCTTTAGTGGTCGTACATCGGCCGGGTCGAGGGTTTCGCCGAACCGGTTGGCCCACACCAGTTGCACCACTCCGGCGGCCGCACAGAACACAAAGATCCAGCGCCATGACGCAACCAGAAGCACCAGCTCGCCAACCAGGGGAGCCAAAATGGGTCCGGTCATGAAGATTGCCATCACCAACGACATGATGCGAGCCATCTGATCGCCGGTGTAGAGGTCGCGGGCAATCGCGGGCCGGAGTCCGGCGGGGCCAGCGGCACCGACTCCCCACACGACCCGGGCTAGGAGAAGAAATCCCATACTTGTAGCAAAGGCCGACGCAAGCGCGGCGACCACATACAGACCAACCGATGCCGACATTGCGGCTACCCGTCCGAAACGGTCGGCAAGCGGGCCCCAAAGCAACTGACCGGCGGCCATACCGAAGAAATACACCGTGATGATGAGGGTTATCGATGGCGAATCGGCGGCAAGACCCACCGACGGTGCAATGTCGTCATAGGCGGGCAACGCCGCATCGATGCCGAGGGCCAGCAGGATGCCACTGAACGCAAGGTAGGCGATCGCCTGACGGTCGGTCGGGCGGTCGGCCCTGCTCCGGGGAGCGTTCTCGGACAAGCTCGGACGTTAAGCGGGTGCAGCGAGAGCAAACGAATTCGGGCGGAGTTCCGTTCTGCGGTTACTGATTTGCGCGAAGCCGCTCGAAATGTGGCACGGTTTGAGACAATGGCTGCTCACACTCGTCTTTCGAATCGATGGCTGGTCGATCTCGTCTTCGGTGATCCCTCATTCGGTTATCTGGGGAACGGTCTCAATGGCTGAGCGTTTCCTGCCCAGCGTTTCCTTCGGCGACGACGCGAGGAGCAAGCTCCTCGAAGCCGGGTGGGAACTGATGGCCGCCGCCGACGGCTCCATACTTGAGACCGGTTTCAACCCCGAGCGGATCGCGGTCGAGGCCGGTGTGTCCCGCCGTACCTTCTACCGGTACTTCCCCGACAAGTACGAGTACTCGCTCGCCATGTTCGAAGCGGTGCTCGGGAGGAGTTTCTCCGACGCTGCTACTCACCACATCGAACAGATCCCGGCCTATGACCTGGGCGATATGTTCAATGTGTTGCGCGAGTCGTCCCAGCTGTACTGGGACACGATCGGGCTCAACGAAACGCTCATCGCTCGGGTGTCGCTTCTTGCGTTGGCAGGCAATAGCCCCGGCGTGCTCGACAGAGCACGTGCGTCCTATGAGTCGTCCATTCAGAATTATGTGGTCGTTTGGGATGCCCTATTCGAAGCCTGGGATATCGAGCTCCGGCCGCCGTGGACAACGGAGCGTTTCGCAGCGTTCACCGGAGCACTTGTCGATGGCATGGTGCTGCGACGGTTGTACGATCCGGAAGGGTTCGACACCATGCTGGCCGACATCGCCTGTGCACTTACCCCGATGCTTTTTCGGCTTCGAGGCGACGCAATCGAAGAGCTCGATTCGGTTGCTGAACGGTTCGCCGACGAGGTTCGTCGCCGTTGGACCGAGGGGCAAACCGTTGAAGATTCGCTCGTCAATAGCAAGCTGATCGACGACGCATTGACCAAGCTTCTCTCGCAGCGCGGCCTTGCCGGAACAACCAGTGAGGCGCTGGCGGTCGAGGCGGGTCTACGAGTTGAAGAGGTGCGGGTAAAGGGAACGATCGAGGAGCAGGTTTGCCTCCGGGTGGAACAACTTCTCGACAGTATCGAGGACGAGCTGACGTTCGACGGGAAATCCGGGTCCTTCGACAGGAACGATGTCTTCTCTCGGCACACGGAGAGAATTCGCACCATCGTTCAGGACAACCCCGAACTCTTCGAGGCCTTTGTGCAGATACGGGTTTGCCGCACCGCCGACGACAACTACGTGCAGGCTTTCGGCAGCTTGATTCGGTCAACCGAGATGGCCAAGAAACCTCGCCCAAGCTTCGAGGCCGAATCGATTGTTGCGTATGCCGAACAGACCATCGTTTCTGAGGTTCTCGAGTGGCCGCAACGCCAGAAGCCCGGCCTTCGAGACGACTAGCGATTGTCCTCAGTGGGGCCTGGTCTGCCACGCGTCATGAGGATGTGGGGAATTCCATCCTCCAGGTATTCGGAGCCGGAGGCGGTGAACCCGAATCCTTCGTACCAGCCTTGAAGGTGAGCTTGCGCGCTGAGCTTGGCTGGGCCGTCGATGATTTCGAGGGCTCGGTGCATCAACTGGGCGGCGAGTCCGTTTCTGCGATGTGTGGCGCTGGTGGCGACTCGACCGATCGCCGTGGGGGCAGACTCGCTGTCTGGGTCGGTGAGAATTCGCAATGTGGCAACAACATGTTGCTGGTCGGCGGCGCTGGCGATCCAGAGATGGCGCGTGGTCTCGAGGATGTCGAGTCCATCGATGTCGTCGTACACGCAGTCTTGTTCGACGATGAACACATTCGAGCGGAGTTGCAGCACGGCGTGGAGGTCGCTGGCCGAAATCTCGGTGCCAATCGCTTCGTGAATCATCGAGTCAACCGTAGCGAAACCGCTAGGAAAGCAGGCCTCGTTCGGCCAGCGCGGCGCGCGCCTCATCGACACCTTTGGTGAGTGCTGCGTCGATGCCCACTTGTCGGGCACCGTCGACATTCACCTGGTTGTCGTCGAGGAACACCACGTGCTCTGCTGCGATGTCGAGTTGAGCCAGGACGGCCTCGAATATCTCGGTGTCAGGTTTCGCGAGACCCAGTTCGTAGCTGAGGAAGGTGCGATCGAACAGGGCCTTTACTCGTTCGTGATCAACCTGGGTTTCCCAATGCAGCGCGTTGGTGTTGCTGAGCACCGCAACTTCGACACCGTCGGCGATGTCGGCAATCAACTCCTCGGCGCCTTCAAACAGACCCTTTGGCCAGGTGCGGAATCGTTCGACAAAGTCTGCACCGCTTCCCGTCAGCCCCAGGTCGGCAACCGCTCGGTCGCCAAACTCTTCCACCGAGCACTTTCCCGATTCGAACTCACGAACCGTCTCGCTCGAGAGCCACCGGCCCCAGAAATCGTCGGCGGCAAGTTCGTCGCCACCAAGCAGGTCGCTAACGGGTCCGAGCTTCACCAACACGCCACCCATGTCAAAGATCACCACACGCACAGAAGTCACGCACCAACGCTACTTCTTTCCCATGACCCCAAACCCAAAACAGAAGACGGTTCCAGACACCTTATTCAGATCGACATCTATCAATATGAATCCGGTGTCTGGAACCCTATGTTTTTTTGACGATTTGTTTGGTCATGGTTCGTAGCAGTACGTCGTCGAACCCTTCGAGGCGGTGCGACGATTGCTCGACCCAACCGAGGTGCTTGTAGATAGCGCGGTTGTTGTGGGCGAGATCGCCAACGATGAGCTGGAGCTGAGGCACGTCGTTGTCGGCGGCGTGGGTCTCTACTTCGTTCAGGAGCACGGTGGCGATGCCCGATCCCCGTCGGTCAGGTGCCACCATCAGGCGTTCGATATCCGGACCACCTGGTCGATAGCTCCGCAGGCTGATCGCTCCCACGATTCGACGATCATCTTCGGCGACCCAAGTTGTGGAGTTGCCGAGGCGGTGGATCAACTCGGTGAGGGTCTCGTCAAGGGCCGGAACAAAGGGTGTCCCGTAGATTCTGGCTTCGTCGACAAAGGCGGCTCGCTGGAGGGTAAATATCGCTCCGTGGTCCGAAGCAGTCGCCTGGCGAATTTCGATCACGTGGCAGTCTCGCGCACCGCCACAGACCGGGCCATCGGCTTTCCGGAACTAGACGACCTCGCTTTGTGGCTACGCAGAGCTATCGAGGATCATCTTGATCATTTTCTGAGCCCGACTCTCTCTTGTCGCAGGCTTCTTCGCTTCAGCGACGTGATCGGCGTAGCATTTTTGTTGTGACGGGGCCATGGCTGCGAAGGCTCTCTTGGCGGTTTGGTGGTTGTCGAGCGCACTTGTCAGCTCGTCAGGTATCTCTGTCACGTTGCTTTCAGCGTACTTGCCGCTGAGCTGTCCGGCCGAACACTCCGTTACTGAAGTGGGACGATTTCGGTGATTTTGCGTTTGCCGATATCGGTGAAGCCAATGCCTGAGGTGTAAACCTCCTCGCCGCGCAACATGCCCGACTCCGCGTCGACCGGCCACACGATGCTCATGCGGGTCTGATAGGCGTAGTGCGCGTCAGGGTCGTCGATCTCGACTCCCATGGCCTGGAGTACCGCACCCGGGTAGGCCTGCTGGTAGTTGCCCTCGGTGACCACCGAGTGGTGGTCGGCAACGACACGGTCGCAGTCGAGTTCGAGCTGATGGGCGCCGGTGGCGACGATGGTGCGGTGGTAGAACGCTCGGATGGCGTCCTTGTCGGTGTTGGGGTTGAGAACCTCGTCATCGAGACTCGAATAGGTGACGTACTTGGGGTTGTCGCAAAGGGTGGCGACCACGCCTTCGATGTCGCCCCGAGCCTCGGCCTGCATGTGCTCGAGGACGAGCCCCAGGTTCTTCTTCACCACCGGGTCTTCCTCGGCCAGAAACCGCTGCTCCACAAGCCGCCACGTGTTGTTCGGGTCGATCCGCATGCCCGACCCTAGCTTTTGGCGCGTCGATCTTGCCTCAGTTGTTGAGCCATCCGGCTTGGCGCGCGAAGTCGCGTGCTTGTTGATGTTCATCAAGAACGTCGGCTGCGGGTCGGGACGCTGGTTTGCCAGCCTGGGCGGCTGTGATCGCATCGGCGAGTGGTTCGAGGCCAAGCGCGTCGCGGAACTCGTCGACACGATTGGGGTTCTCGATGGGCGGCCATGGACCAAACTCGCCGGCTTCGTTCCAACCCACGTGGGTGCCGTAGCGCTGCAACCGACCCTCGAAGTACCGAATGCGATCCTCAAGCTTCGCCAGGTATGTCGGGTCGGCGTCAGCCTTCTTTACGGCTTCTGCATAGAGCTGCCGAGATCGACGGATCAGCTTTGGGTTGCCAATGTCGTGCTGAACTAGAAGGAACGCCGCTTCGGAACCTTCGGTGCCGACCATTCGGTATCCGGGCCAGCGGTTCACCTCGTCGAGTATCGCTTCGAAGCGTTTCCCGTTTTGGTGGTGTATCGCTCGCATCTCGGGGTGATAGCCCCGGTGCAGCTCGCCGGCTTCGAGCAGACGTTGGCGCACCGTGAGGTCGGCGGCCGCTAGGCGTTTGAGCTCTTCAGCCAGTTCGGGGCGCTCCATCGTTACAAACGGCCTCTCACTCGAAACTTGAGTAGATGAACCAGTCGTAGGGGCGTCGCCTCACCGATGTCTGCCAGAACCGCTCGACCGTCTGGAGTTTCTTCA
>CALJDK010000179.1 GCA_938023735.1 uncultured Acidimicrobiales bacterium | reverse complement strand
CCGTGAAACCACGGGTCGTCGGGTGTTGTCAACGCAAGTGCCGCAAGCCTCGCTCCCGCCGAAAACCCGTGCACGACAACCTGGTCGACCGGTGACGATGGGCCGCCCATTCGTGCAAATTGCACGGCGGCTTTCACGTTTTGTTCGGGAACCGGCCACAGCGGTTCGGGGTTGAACGCGTCGCCCAGCGTGTAGTTGATGGAGAACGTTGCGATGCCCGCGTCGAGGTAGATGTCTCGCCACACATCGTTGTCGCTCGCCGAGCCACCAACCTCTCCCCCGCCGTGCACCAGCACCACCACCGAGCTCTTGCCCGATTCCGTCGGGTCGCACCACTGTCCGCTCAGGGCTTGCCGAGCGGTTGGCGGCGTGTAGACCAGCGATTCACACACACGGATGGGGGTGCGCGGGACAGCCGTGGCGGGAGGGTTGCTGGTGGCCTCGGTGTCAGCAGCTACGTCAGCTACAGAGACAAGCGGCGGCGACGGCCGGGGTTCAACGTCGAGAAGAGCGACGCTGCGCTGGAACGCCTGTGAGACTTCGGCTTCGGAGACGCGGTCGTAACCCGCCACACCGAAGGCCGCGCAGACGAGAACCAAAAACAGACATACCAACCGCCGATATTGCACTGTTCCGCCAACTTTTCTTCCGCCAGAAAGTCTCTAACCCTTCATCGATTGGGCGGGCCGAAATCCCTCGAATTTCTTTCTTCAAAAAGAAGGCCAGAAAGGCACAGGCCCTACTGGGTGCGTTTGGCGGCTTCGACCATGCCCTCGGCCATCTTCTTCTTGGTGCGGTTGTCGGGGGTGGACAGACGGGTGAGCGTTACCCCGGCGATGGTGCCCGTAAACGGAAAGTGATGCGGGTACTCGCCAACCGGGGCACCGGTGGTTCGGCCAACGTCGAAGGTCTCGCCGCTCATCGAGAACACGAGCGGCACGGTGCGCTCGACCCGGCCGGTGTCGACCGCCTCGTCGTCGACATACAGCGTTACCTGCCCACCTTTGCCGAAGCCGCCGTCGTGCTCGTAGTGCGCCCGAAGCACGTGGTGGCCTTCCGCCAACGGTTCAGTTGCGCTGACCGTGGTCAGGTACTGCCCAAAACAGTTGTACAGGTAGTGGGGTCGACCGTCGGCGGAGAGGTACAGGCTCCAGCCCGACATGTTTCCGCCCTGGCAGGCCACAACCCCTTCGGCTCCACCCTCGGGAACCGTGACTTCACCGATGATCTCATACGACGAGTTCTTCAGGTTGATGATGGATGATTCGGGCATGCGGGTATGCGCCGTGGAGTAGGTCATCGTGGTGCGATCGCCCAGTGAGTGCGGCACCGAGAACTCGCCATTTCGTGGTCCGCTCGCATCGCGCATCGGGTAGACGCCGTTGGCTTGCGCTTCTTGTTCGAACAGCGCCTGTAGTTCGGCCAGCTTCTCGGGATGGGTGGCGGCCAGGTCTTCGCTCTGGGAGTAATCGTCGGCGACCCGGTACAGCTCCCACACCTCTTCTTCGCCATCGAATTCGTAGCCCTGCATTCGAATCCACGGCACGCGTCCGTGGAAGCACGATGCCATCCAACCGTCGTGGTAGATGCCGCGGTTGCCGAGGATCTCGAAGTACTGCGTGGTTCGGGTCGAGGGCGCGGTGTTGTCGTCGAACGTGTAGCCCATCGGCTTGCCGTCGACCGGGAGTTGGTTGATGCCGTCGACCTGTTGGGGCCAACTGATGCCGGCTGCTTCGAGAATGGTGGGGGCAAGATCGACCACGTGGTGAAACTGATCGCGCAACGCGCCGGCGTCGCCGATGCGGTTGGGCCACGACACCGCCATCGCGTTTCGGGTTCCGCCAAAGTGCGACGCCACCTGCTTCATCCACTGGAAGGGGGCGTCGAGTGCCCACGCCCAGCCGATGTTGAAGTGGTTCTCGCAGCGTGCGGTGCCGAAATCATCCATATGCTCGAGCAGCCACTCGGGGTCTTCGTGCACCCCGTTCTGAAACGACGGAGCCGACCACGCGCCGTGCACAGTTCCTTCAGCCGAAGCGCCGTTGTCGCCAGTGAGGTAGATCACGAGCGTGTCGTCGCCGCAGCCAAGTTGATCGACCGCGTCGAGCACCCGGCCGACCTGCGCGTCGGTGTGAGCCAGGAAGGCCGAGAACACTTCCATGAGCCGCGACGCAACCGGCTTGTAGCGATCGGGATACTCGTCCCAGCTCGGAACCTGCTGGGGTCGCGGCGTGAGCGCGGTGCCTTCGGGTATGACCCCCATCTCGATCTGGCGGGCGAAGATCTGCTCGCGGAGCGCATCCCATCCGTCGTCGAACTGGCCCTTGAACTTCTCGATCCACTCGGGCCACACATGATGCGGGGCATGGACTGCGGGCGGCGCAAAGTAACAAAAGAACGGCCGATCGGGTGCCGATGCTTTCTGCCGTTGGATCCAGGTGATGGCCTGGTCGGCGAGGTCTTCGGTGAGGTGATAATCGTCGCGACCAAGGTGCGGTTCGACGGGCGTGGTTTGGTCGTAGGCGGCGGGTTCCCAGTGCGATGCCTCGGCGCCGATGATGCCGTAAAACCGGTCGAAACCCATGCCAGTGGGCCAGCGATCGAACGGACCCGCCGGGCTTTGCTCCCACGATGGCGTGAGATGCCACTTGCCGAAACAGCTGGTTGAGTAGCCGTTCTGGCGGAGGATCTCGGCCACGGTGGCCGCCTCGCGCGGCACCGCGCTGTCGTAGCCGGGGAAGCTGTTTGCGATTTCGGTGATGCCACCCATATGCACGGTGTGGTGATTTCGGCCGGTGAGCAGCGAGGCGCGGGTGGGCGAGCACAACGCCGTGGTGTGGAACTGGTTGTACTTGAGGCCAGCGGCGGCAACCTTGTCGACCGCGGGCATCGGCACCGGGCCGCCAAATGCCTGCGGGGTTCCGAAGCCCACATCGTCGAGCATGATGAGCACCACGTTCGGTGCGGTAGCTGGCGCTTTCGGAGCCTCGAGTTTCGACGGTGTGGAGTCGCCGATAAGCCGGTTGATCGTTCCTTCGAACGGCGGGCTGGGTTTCGGGATATTCGTCGATGGGTTGGTCATCGGTCGCTCCTATCCGGCCAGCGAGGGGTGATCAAAGCAGCTGAAGAAGTCGGTAACCAAAGCCTTGTCGCTCACGGTTACCGAACCGCTCTCGATGGCCTCGCTGAGCGCTACTTTGCGGCCGAGCAGTTGCGCCCAGGTTGCGTGGTCAAGCTGGATCGACATCGTTGCATCCTGGCCATCGGTGGCCACGGCGATACCGTTGCGAAGCAGAAGCCCAGCAGGCTCGGCGTCGGCGAACTCCCAACGCAGCTCGCGATCTTCAACGCCCGAGCGGAGCGGGTCGACCAGCATCCGAAGGGCCGCGACCGATGCGGCGGCCGGGTTACTCATCACCACTCCGGCGCTCATGCGATGCACCCGGTGCCGGCTCAGATCGAGCGATCCTTCAAGCTCGAGGGCTCGGGTAAGACACCAGCTACGCACGTTGGCGGCAGTGGTTCGCTGAGCGATGGTTCGCAGAACCGCGGCCAGATGAGCTCGGTCGTCGGGAGTGCCCGCATCGACCCGACCGTGCTCGTCGACATCGGTGCGCACCAGCCACGTCGCAAGCTCAAGTGCCCAGCGAAGCTCATCGACCGCCAATGCTTCACGGGACTGGCGGCGCACCTCGTCGGCACCCCCGAATCCGGCGATCAGTTTGGCGTGCCGCTCGGAATGAGCAACGGGAAACAGCGCCGATTCGGTGCCATCAAACCAGCCTCGGAGGCCCACAAAGATCTGTCGCACATGGTGCTCGACGAGCCCGTAGAACTGGGTGGTGAGAGACGAGTCCTGGAAGTGAGCAGGAAGCTGCACCGCTTCGGTGAGTTCGTCCATGGTGAGGCCACGATTGATGCCACGCACCGTCTGGTCGAACATGAACTGAATGCTGTCGCGATAGCTCACAACCTCGGACGCAATCATCTCGGCGCCCGACAGTGGAGGCCCGTGGGCGCCAACGAGATGTTCGGCTCCCAGGCTGGCGATGTGGTCGAGTCCGGAAAGCAGAATCCTCGGATCGCGAAACTCTTCGCCGCGGATGGCGAACACGTTGAACAGTGTCGGCCACACCATGTTGTTCACACAGACGCCGAGGCTGGGAAACCAGATAGTTACGTTGTCGTCGGCATCGGACGGCGCTGGGGTGATATGCACTTCGAGCCCGGCAATGGTGGTCACCATTGGCTCGGTCAGGGTCTTGTTCGGCGCGACGAAACCTTCGGTGAACGGGGCATGGTCGCTGTCGCGAAACGCCAGACCAAGACCAACGTTTGCGATGGCGTCAGGCCCCTCGACCGGCAGGCTCATTCCAAACTGATGCACCAGTCCGCGACCGGCGACGGCGCTCATGTCGAACCCGTACCCCAGTCGGTTCTCGACGATGCGTTCGTGCCCCCACACATCGATGCCGGGATACTGATCGGTGACTGCTTCGGTGCCGCCGACATAGTGGAAGTGCGAGTACATCACCGCTACTACCGGTGCATCGGTGTGGGCCCGCACCTCGGCGAGCGCTGCCGACATTTCCTGTGTCGACTCGCCCGTATCGATAGCGATGAGGCCGGCGGGACCTTCAACGAATGTTTGGTTCGAAAGCCCATTGCCGACCAAGCACCACACCCCCGGGCAGACCGACCAGAGCTTGCGGGCCAGACGTGGCGTGTGGGCGAGCGAGGTCTTGTGGGCAAGCTCACCCTTGGGGCCTTCACCGACCACGTCGCCGGTGGTCGAGAAACTCTGCGGAAACTTCTGAGCTGCGGAAACCATCCAAGGTGTCTACCTCACGGGCCGATCGAAGGCGACCCGTGAAGGAACGACACCCGGTGTGGAAAGAGTTAGTTGCGGCCGGCCATCACGCCCCCATCGACGTCCCACACTGCGCCGGTTACCCAGCCGCAGTCGTCGCCGAGCAGATAGTCGACCACCGAAGCCACGTCTTCGGGTTGACCGACTCGGCCGATCGGGTGGAAGTCGTTGAATCCTTGAAGGGTCTCGGCGATTGCATCGGGTTCGATGAAGGATCCGTAGATGGGGGTAACTACAACGGCGGGGGCCACGGCGTTCACGCGGATGTTGTGCTCGGCAAGCTCCATCGCCAGGTGCTGGGTGAGCGAGTGCAGACCGGCCTTGGCCATAGAGTACGCCGACGACGGCGTGGCTTTGATGGCCTGCTTGGCCCACATCGAACCAATGTTGACGATCGAGCCGCCACCGCTTGCTGCCATCCGACCGGCAGCAGCCTGGGTGATGAAGAACAGCGCCCGGTTGAGGTCGTGGTAGATGTCGTAGTCGGCTGCCACGTGGTCGAGGAACGGCGTTGGCTTGAAGTAGCCGGCACTGTTGACGAGGTAGTCCAGCGAGTCGGAACCGGCGAGTTCGGCAACGAACTCATCCACAGCGGAAGCGTCGGAAAGGTCGAGCGGTCGGGTCGTGACGGTGCCGAGTTCGGCGAGTTCGGCGCGGGCTGCTTCGAGTCGGTCGGTATCGCGAGCGATAAGGGTTACCTCGGCACCTCGACTCAGGAGGCGGGCGGCGGTTGCCTTACCCATTCCGGTTGAGCCTCCGACGATGAGGGCACTTTGGGATGACATGTTTTTCGATCTCCTGTAGAGGAAAGACCACCGGTTTCGACAGTCTATTAGTTAGTAGACTTAGAGTTGTAGCAGACCCTTTCCCGTTTGTCTATGACCTAGTAGACTCTGGACATGGCACGACCCACTGGCCGCCCAGTGCGCGATGAGCTCATCGACGCGGCAACCGAAATGATCCAATCCGGCGGCGTGAACGGGTTTAGCTATGGCGACCTGGCAAAACGTCTTGGTATCAAGGCCCCCTCCATCCACCATCACTTCCGCACCAAAGAAGACCTGGTGGCCGTCGTGGCCGAGCAATACCGCAAGGAATTCAGCGCCACCGTCGACCAAATCAGCGCCGATACTGCGGTCGGCAACATCCAGGCCTATGCCGATCTCTTCCGCCGAACCGCCTCGTCTGACCGACTCTGTCTTTGCGGCGCACTCGCTGCCGAGTGGATCTCGGTCGGGCCGGCACCCCAGTCGCAGGTCGAGGAGTTCTTCACCGACCAGGTCGAGTGGCTATCGGCGCGATTCGGCGAAGCGATCGAGTCGGGCGAACTTCGGGCCGACCTCGATCAAGACGAAATGGCCCGATCGCTTTTCGCCGCTCTCGAGGGATCGATGCTCATGTCCAGAAGCGGCGACACCACCGATCTCGCTTCACAAGTAGCCGAACTCTTCCTCTCACTAGCCACACCGACTTAGCATTCCCGGCGGCGTTCTTCCTTTGCCTAGTATCGGGCCTTGGACTGATGGTCGGACCAACCGACTTTCTGTGGGGGAACCGTGGCCGAGAACACTGCAAGCGATGCAACAACCACCAAGGAAGAGATCGACCTTCTTGTAAAGGGTTGGTACGTGGTCACGATGAACGCGACTCGCGACATCATCCGGGATGGCGCGGTTGCTATCCGTGGCAACCGGATCGTTGCCGTTGGAAAGACCAGCAAACTCGAGGCCGAGTACTCGGCCAAAGACGTGGTTGGCGGCGACCGCTTTGTCGTCACCCCCGGCATGATCAACTCTCACATCCACGTAACTGGCGAACCACTCACCCGCGGTTACGTTCCCGACGACACGCCTTTTGAAGAAAACGTGTTCCAGTGGCTCTGCCCCCTGTACTCGGTGTACAACGCCACCGAAGAGCGCACGTCGGGCCAGCTGGCATCGGTGGAGATGCTCAAGTCCGGAACCACCACATTCCTCGAAGCAGGCACCATACGCTTCCTCGACGAAGTAGTCGACGGCCTCGAAGAAGTCGGCATTCGTGGCCGGGTGGGCTCGTGGGTGTGGGATCTTCCGCCCGAGCCCGACGTGTACAAACAAGACACCGACCAGGCCATCGCGATGCTCGCCGACCAGCTCCAGAAGTACCCCGCCGCCGATGACAAACGAATCAGTGCGTGGTCGCTTCTGGTAGGCCACACCACGGCATCGGATCCGTTGTGGAAGGCGGCGCGAGAACTAGCTACCGAGAACAACGTGGGCATGAGCTTTCACATGTCGCCCGCCAAGCTCGACCCCGAGGGTTTCGTCGAAGAGTTCGGACAGCGTCCGATGGTGCACCTGGCCGAGCTGGGCATCCTTGGACCCGATGTGGCGATGACCCACTGTGTGCAGGTCGACGACAACGAAGTGCAGGTGATG
>CALJDK010000178.1 GCA_938023735.1 uncultured Acidimicrobiales bacterium | reverse complement strand
GCCGATGGATGGTTGGCTGCCTTTAGCTCGCCGTCCCGATTCGGTGCTGGCGCCGAGCGGGTGCACGAGCTCAACCCTGCGGTCATCTCGGGCTATCAAGCCTGGTATGGCGTTGGCGCCGATGGGCGGGCTCATGCCGACGCCCAGCTTCGAGCCTTCTACGGCATGGAGCCGGCACCGTTCGAGCGGTATGTGCCCGTGGGCGGGAGTGATGAGCTTGCCGAACACTTCGAGCCCTACATCGACGCTGGCGCCAGCCTGCTCAACATCTCGCCCGCTGGCGACATGGCGCAAGCCATCGATGAGATCTCCACCTTCGCCGCCGCCATGAACGCGAATGTTTGAACCCGACCAGTATCAGTTGCTCGATTTCGGTTCCGGGCGAAAGCTCGAGCGATTCGGCCACGAGGTGCTCGATCGGCCAAGCCCCGCTGCCGATGGCAGCACCAAGGCCGACCCGAAGTTGTGGGGGAGCGCGACGGCTCGCTTCGACCTGAATACTGGCGGCAAAGGGACCAGAGGCCAGTGGAGCGAAGCTGATCGACTCGCCGATGACTGGTCGATCCGTCATGGCGACAGTCGGCTCGTTCTACAGCTCGGTGCATCCGGCAACGTCGGAGTTTTTCCCGAGCAGGCCGAAAACTGGGACTGGATTGCCGACCAGGTGGACCGCTGTCGAGACAGCGAACCCGCCCGGCCGCCACGAGTTCTGAACCTGTTCGCCTACACCGGCGGAGCCAGCCTCGCTGCCGCCGCGGCCGGGGCCGAGGTATCCCATGTGGACTCATCGGGCCCGACGGTTACCTGGGCACGAAAGAACGCCGAAGCATCGGGCTTGGGCGAACTGCCCATCAGGTGGCTGATGGAAGACGCCATCAAGTTCGCTGCCCGAGAGTGCAAGCGGGGCAACCACTACGACGGGGTCATTGCCGATCCACCGACCTACGGACACGGCCCAAAGGGCAAGCCGTTCAAGTTCTGGGATCAGGTCGATCAGCTGATGGAGTTGTGTGGCGCGTTGCTCGGCGCAGAAGGCGCGCACAACCGATTCCTCCTGTTCAGCTGCCACGCTCCTGGCGCGGGACCCAGCAAGGCCGCGTCGATGGTGGCCGGTGTTGTTCCGGACCCAGCGGGTGAGGGTGCTGGTGGTGGCGGCGTGACGAGCTGCCCGTTGGTTCTCGAAACCGCCGACGGCCGCAAGCTTGCTGCCGGTGTCTCGGCCCGGTGGAGCCGGGGGACATCATCGGCGGCGCACTAGACGTTTTCGTCGACCGCTAGAGCGGCGGCAGGAGGGCGCCCGGGTTGAGACGGTCATCGGGGTCGAAGGCGGCTTTGATGGTGCGCATCATGGTCCACTCGACGTCGGATTTCTGCGGGCGGACTCGTTCGGTGAGTTCGCGCCCGAGGCCATGCTCGGCACTGAGCGTGCCGTTTAACGCAAAGGTGGCTTCGTCGATGCGTCGGATCAGTTCGTCGCGCACCGCCAGGAAATCGTCGACGTCTTCGTCGTGCAGCGGCAGCACCATCATGTGCAGGTTGCCGTCGCCCACGTGGCCAAACCCGTAGGCCACAGCGTCGGGTACCAACTCGTCGGCAATGGCCCGAACCGCATCGTGATATTCGCCCATCTTGGCGATGGGGACTGCGGTGTCCATCTTCAGACCCTTGGCCTGGTGTGGGTACAGACTCATCGGAGGAATCTCTTCGCGGATCTTCCAGAGCCGCTGCTCCTGCTCGGCGCTGGAGGCGACGATGGCATCGGTGATGAAGCCCCGTTCGGCACCGGTCGACAAGAACTGGGCGAGCTGATCGGTTACCGGTTGGGTGTTGGCGAACTTCACCAGCACGTAGAACTCGGCGCGGTCGTCCATGGGGTGGGTGATGTCGAAAACTTCGCACACGCGAGCGATGCCGGTCTCGGCCATGAGCTCGAAGGCGGTGATCGAATCGGGAGCCACGTCGTTGGCGAGCGCAAAGACATCCATCAGGTCGTCGAGGTGGCGAAGTGCCGCCAGGGCCGACTGTTCGTGCGGGGTCGCTGGGTGAAGCTTGACCACTGCACGGGTGATGATTCCCAAGGTGCCCTCGGAGCCGATGAACAGGTGCTTCATGTCGTATCCGGAAGAGTCCTTGCGTAGCGCCCGCAACCCGTTCCACACCTGGCCATCGGGGAGCACCGCTTCGAGGCCGAGGAGTTGGTCGCGCATATTTCCGTAGCGCACCACATTGTTTCCGCCCGCATCGGTGGCGATGCCGCCACCGATGGTTGCGCTGCCGCGTGCGCCCCAGTCGGGGGCGAACTTGCGGTTGGCGGCGGCAGCGGCCTCCTGCATGGCTTCGATGGTCACACCTGCCTGAACGGTCATGGTCCAACCCTCGGCGTCGACCTCTTCGATCTGGTTCATACGAGAAAGCAGCACCACAATCGACGGCCGAGCGTCGTCGAACTGACCGCCGCCCGAAAGGCCGGTGTTGCCTCCCTGGGTCACGATGCAGATGTCTTTTGCTGCGCACCAGGCCACAACCGCAGCGACTTCGTGGGTGTTCGCCGGGCGGATCACGGCAAACGACTGGCCACGAAACTTCGTCCGGGTATCGATCAGCGCCGGCGCCGCATCGTCGCCCGTCAGCACGTTCGTCGGACCGACGATGCTGGCAAGCTCGCCCAGTGCCTTGTCGGAAATGGGGGAACTGCGAAGGGTGTTGTCGATCTCGGTCACGGCGCCACAGTAGTTCCCCGACGACGATCGATACCTTGCTCGTTACCTTGCTCGTTAGCTTGCTCGTTAGCGCCGACGCTCCGATCGCTCCTGGCGAGTCCGAGACCTTTACCTTCACCTCCAACGAGCGGCGCTTCAGCGTGGTCTCGATGATCATCTGCACCAACGATGGATTCGGTGGAGTCGACTCCGCCTGGCTGCCACAGTTCGATGGCCAGACCAGGACCTACAACCTCGCCGACTATGACGCCGGCGCCGAGTTGAACACCGAGAACCGGGCCGACGTCGTCCCGGCTCCGTTCTGCAGCACGCCCGAAGGCGCGCCCGGCGGTAACGGTGAAGACCAGCCCGAAATCGAAGGCTTCGGAATCATCAACCGTCACCCAACCCTTCAGGGCGTTGGCGACCTCCCCGACCGCTTCGATTGGCGCCGCGGGTCTGTCGGAACGGTAACCGTCCGTCGGGTAGCTGCTCCGACCAACTACAGCGTTTCGGTCGAGAACATCACCGGTGGTCAGTACTTCACCCCGGTGAACTTCGCAGCCCACGGCTCCGACGCTGATGTGTTCTCGGTCGGTCAAGCGCCAAGCCCTGGCGTGGTCGCTGTTGCTGAACTCGGCCAGGTGCCGGTTCTTGCCGCTGAGCTCCAAGCCGCGATCGACGATCAAGGACGAGGCGTGAGTGGTGTTGGCGACGCAGAAGCAGGACCTATCGGTCCGGGCGAATCGCGCTACTTCGACTTTACGACCGACCGCAACCGCCTGACCATCGTTTCGATGATCATCTGCACCAACGATGGCATCGCAGGTCTTGACTCGAACCGTCTTCCGCAGTGGCAGGGTGACACCTACACCTACTTCCTGTGGGGCTATGACGCTGGTGCCGAGCTGAACACCGAGAACCGGGCCGACATTGTTCCGGCTCCGTTCTGCAGCACCCCCGAGGGCGAGCCCGGCGGCAACGCCGAGGATCAGCCAGAGATTGATGGCTTCAACCGGATCAACTTCCACCCAACCCTTAGCGGCGTCGGCGACCTGCCTTCGCGCTTCGACTGGCGTGGCCCGGTACTGAAGGTCACCGTTACCAACAACGGCTAGGCATCGTTGCGGGTTTGAGGAAGAGGGCGGATAGCAGGCTGTTCAAGCCCCTATCTGCTCTCTTCCTGCCCGATCACTACAGCTCGCTCGGCTCGATCTGGGTGACCGTGCCATCGTCGTCACC
>CALJDK010000177.1 GCA_938023735.1 uncultured Acidimicrobiales bacterium | reverse complement strand
GGGTGCCCGCGCCTTGCTCGTCCTGATGTCCCACTACGTCCCGCACCTCGTTCCCGACCAATCCTATTCTGCCCGAGCGGTGCCCCTTAAGCGAGTCGTGCCCACTCTTCGACAATCGGGTGATCGGGAAATCGTGAAACTGGGGCCTGAAGTGGCCGGGCGCCGCAAGACTCGGCAGACTGGCCAGATGATGCGCGGCGGGAATCGAGTAGGGCGGGACCCTCTAAACATGGAGGTGCCCGATGGCTATGAGAGCTGGACGGCTTCCGATAAGGCCCATTGGCTGTGGGGCACCCTCATCGGCACCACGGCCCACACGCCCACCACACTTCCGGCCCTTGCGCTCCCGTTCAGAACCTCGCCCCTCAACGAAGCGGCAATCGTGCTTCGACGAAGCGAACTCGACAAGGCGTTAACCCGGACGTCAGACCTCATGGAGCCCGGGCGTCCGAAGCTCATCCACGCTCGCGGGGCGGTTGCCATGGTCGACCTACGCATCGAGCCGGACTCGCCTTTCACCGGGTTGTTGGCGAGCGGCGAACAGGGCGGTGCAACCGGGCTTGTGCGTCTCTCGTTGGTGGCGCGGGTCGAGGGGAAGGCGGCCTATACGCCTGCTCTGGCTCTCAAGCTTCTTGTCGATGGTGGGCCTTCAGCCGACGTTCTTGCGATGAATCACACCGTTGGCCAGGGTCGCGATTTCAATGTCTTCGCGAATTCGATGACCAACGATCTCACCCAAGCCCACAACGAGCTGCGGCTGGCGCAGCGGCTGATGTCGTTTTTCTTCAGTCGGATTTCTCGTCAACCTCGGGCCATGGTGAGCAGCCATCTCGCCACGCACCGACGCGATGGCTCGGAGGTATCGGCGCCCGCCGCACCGGACCGATTGGTGTTCCGTGCAACCTCGACGGCGAAGTCGGTGTTTGCCGATCGGGCTGGCGTCGACTTCCGCCTGGTGCTTGCTGAGCTGTCGGCCGCGACCAAGCTTTTTGAGGTTGACGCGGTAGTCGGCGATGAACAGATCCGCCTTGGGTCGCTCACCACCACTACACCGTTTGTGTCGAGCGACGGCGGCGACCGGCTCTTCTTCCGTCACGTGCACGACCCCGCTGATCGGCGACTCAGAAACTGATCGACGCTTCCCACTCGCCGGGGAGCATCCGGCTGAACCGGACGGTTCGCTCATCGTTGCGGGCCTCCAAGCTGTCGCCGAGGACCCGAAGGCGCTCCTGCAGGTCGATCACGGCGTCGGCCAACTTCGGGTCGTCGATCCACCGGTTGGCGGTGAGGTCGAGCAACTTGTTGCCGCCAACGTTGAACTGGCTGGTGTAGGACGCCTGATCCATCAGGAACACGTCGGCCATCGACGGTGCGGGTAGGGGTGTGTCGAGTCGTCCGTCGCCCACGGCTGCCGCGAACTCTTCAAGATTCACGACCGCTTTGTCGTCGGGGTCGAGCGATCCGAGAATCGGCGACATGTCGCCGCATACCTCGTGTACCACGTTGTTGTACAAAAACGCGGCACAGAGTTCGACCAGGCCGTCGCGGGTGAGGGGTCGGTCTTGGGCGTGCCGATTGGGGATGAGATTCATCAGCGTGAGGTACCAGATCTGGAGGTGATCGTCGGCGGCGATCGCGTGGTCGTCGAGCCCGAGCACATCGACGTATCGCTCGACCATGGCCAACAGTTCGGGCCACACGGTCTGGGCATCGTCGACGTAGGGATGGTTCTCGATGGCATCGAGGCCCCGTGCCGCGATGTCTTTGGGTGGAACCCAACCATCGAGATCGAAGTCGGCCACCAGGCCGTCGAACAGCTGCGCCGCGGCCCGCCCGGTCATGAATCCTGACTTGATGAAGTAGCTGCTTTTGGTGAAGAACGCCTGATAGGCGAAGTCGTTCACCTGCATCGTGCCGTAGCTGAAGAAGTGCATGAAGGGCCGAAGCGGATGCCACGTGGGAAGGCTGTATGCCGCAAGGGCAAAGGCTTGGCCCACGATGAAGTGCACCTCGAGAAGGTGCCGCCCAAACGGTACGTAGCGGATGTCGGCGGCGTTGACGACCCGCTTGGCGCGGTTCCAGGTGGCATCGGCCGGGGTGTGCGTGAATTCGCCGATCGAAATGTCTCGTGGCACGAGTGCCCCGTGGTCGAGGTCGAATCGAGCGCAGATGCGCGGCAGGGTTCCGGCAAAGAGGTTGGAGAAGTCGAGCTCGAAGTGATCGTCGACCCGGGTCAACAGGAACGGGTTTGGTCCTTGTAGGCGAAGCCGCACGAAGGTCTCATCGGAGGTCGGGTGCTCCCAACCGTCGCCGGTCGACGGAAACGCCTGATTCCATTCGAACTCGGAATTCCAGGGAACCTCGGGACGAATCGGCCACCGCTCGTAGGCCCCAAACCCGAGCTTTCCGAGCCCGTAATAGAACGCTTTGTATTTGGTCTGGAGCTGTGCTTCGTCGGGCAGGTCCTTGGCCACCATCAGTTCTTGTGGCAGCCAACTCAGACCGGCGTAGTGGTTGCACGCTCTAACGAGATGCGGCATTCCGCTGATGGGCGGTACCCGGCGGCGGAAGGTCTTGTCGGTGCTGTCGTGAACTGTCGAGCGGTGCACTCGCCGCATCCACAGCACCTGTTTGACTCGGGTTTTGTCGCGTTCGTTTGGCGGCGGACCCGACGCGCGCGAAACGTCGCGTCGGGCATCGCCGGCGGTGGGCCGGACCCGACGAAACGTGCCGAAGACCCGTGCGATGGCCTCGTCGTCGAACAGATCGGCGACGCTCCAGTCGTTGCGCACCGCCTCACGGACGATGAACAGCCGTCGAAGGTGATCCTCAACGTCGGAGCCTGGCTGTATGCCTCGAAATCGACCGAGGTGCTGACGAGCCTGGGGCACCGAGCCGGCGACTTCGTCGAACACGCTGAGGACTTGTCGTGAGCGGCGGCGAAGTTCGGCCCGAAGTTTGGTGAACGGAACCCGATACGACGACGGGAGCGCAACGACTTCGGCCGCCAGCTCGACCAGCAGTTCTTCGGCGGGTCCGGTGGCGGTGGGAAGAAGCGATGGCAGCGATTCGCCAGCCTGCTCGGCTGCCACCAGTGCATCGCCGACGTTGTCGAAGGTTTGCCAGGGCATCGCATCGAGGCGCGACCCTTCGATGCCGGTGTGGTTCCATCGAAGCTGTTGAACGATGGCTTGGCGGATGATGTGGGGTTCGTGGTTGTCGGTTCCCGATACTTCGGTGTGCAGTGCAACCTCGCGGCCAACATGGCTGTTGAGCGGGAACTCGGTGATGGGGTCGCCCACCGCCCACACCCTGCGACCAGCAACGTGGGCGTCGAAGTGCCCCGCGAACGCAGCATCGCCCGACTTCGGCGCACCGAAGGTGGTGACAGAAAGATCCCCAAACGGCCACGACCGGATCGCTTCGGGCATCGATCGAACTACGTTGCCGGTTGCCAGCGCCGCCGCGAGCTGAACCGCCAGACCGCCGCCCAGGCTGTGACCGGATATACGAATGTTCGATGGGGGTGCGGGGTTTCTGGCCGCGATGTCTTCGAGGCAGGCCACCAACGAACTCAGCGACGACAACACCACATCTCGGAACCCGCGCACGAGCATCCCGTCAGGGCTGATGCGATGGTCCTCGACCATCTTGAAGATCTCCATGTCGGTGACCCAGTCAGGGTTGCCGCGCTCCAACACCAGGCCCTGATATGCCGCCCGGTAGGCGCTGCCGCTTTGGCTTCCTCGATAGGCGATGTGAATGTCGTAGTCGTCGCCGCCGGTGTGCCGTTCGAGCACCACGCCCACCAGGCTCCAGGCTGGCGGATGTCCCTCGATCGACCCGGTGCCGCCCTCGAACGCGTAGAGCCGATCGTTTGCTCCGGCCTCGGCCGTGGGGTTTGGGTGTCGCGAGGTGAACACCGGGTCGATGGGTCGACCTTCGCGAAGTCCGGAGTATTCGCACACGACAACCTCGGCGACCGGCGACATGATGGCGGGTTGCGGGGCCAGGTAGCGACTGCTTTCGCCGTCGGCGACCACACTCCCCCACCATGGTCGCAC
The DNA here is from genome assembly GCA_938023735.1 of uncultured Acidimicrobiales bacterium. Classification (GTDB taxonomy): domain Bacteria; phylum Actinomycetota; class Acidimicrobiia; order Acidimicrobiales; family SHLQ01; genus CALLQB01. Next base: position 341 of record CALJDK010000177.1, on the reverse strand, counting down.
CAGGCCATAGTCGGTAAGCACCGGATCGAGGCGGTCGTTGTTCGGCCAGCGACGAGTGCCTCCAGGCCCCCGGAAGGCCTGGGCGGGGGTCGGCTCGGAGGCGTTAACCCTGCCATGTACGAGGGCCATGAGGTTGTCGCGACGACTCGACCCGGGGCGCGCCCATTGTTCATAGAACGGGTCGAGCGGCCAAATGTGGGTCTGGTTGTAGACCTGATACGCGAGCAGCGCGATATCAAGGTCGAAAAGATCTGTGTCCTTCGGACCAGAACCAGAGTGCCCACCAACGTCTGTAATGCGCCGACCCTATCTCGTGGCGCCGCCATGCGCCCTCGCCAGCC
>CALJDK010000176.1 GCA_938023735.1 uncultured Acidimicrobiales bacterium | reverse complement strand
TGATGGCGACGATGAACGACCAGTGGGTTGGTTACGCGGCCCGCGGTGGCGAAGATCTTGCGCTCTATGACGATGAGGGGATCGTGCATCCGGTGGTGTGGCCGTCGCTGGCCAACCAGGTCTTCGCCGACCAACTGATCGATGGGTCGTGGGTCCATACCCGAAGCAAGGTTGCGCACGTCGCTGCGGTGAAGCCGGGCGACGATGTGCTGGTCGAAGCCATCGAGGTCAACCGGTTCGATACCCGGGCGGGCGAGCGGGCGGTGGTCGATGTTCGATTCTCAGTTGCGGGTGCGCCCGTGTGTGTTGTCGAGCACGAAGCGATCGTCCGGCTCAACGAGTCGTAGGATTCGCCCCCGAGTCGGGCGCGAATGGCTCGTCGCCCACCTGGGCCTGGAGGCGAGCCAGTTCGGCCTCAAGTTCGGTCCGCACCTCGGCGTACGCCGGATCGTCGATGACGTTGTCGATCTCGAGCGGATCGGCCACCAGGTCGAACAACTCCCACTCGACCGGATCCGCCGGACCGTTGGCCCCTGGCTGGTCGAGCGGGTCGTTGTAGTAGCAGATGAGTTTATGGGTTTGGGTTCGCACGCCGTAGTGAGCGGGACACAGGTGTGAGCCGTCTCGGTGCATCCAGTACCGGTAGTACATCGATGTGGGCCAGTCGTCGGGTTTTTTGCCAGCCAGAAGCGGAGCGAATGACCGCCCCTGCACCTCGTCGGGAATCGCCACGCCAGCCAGGTCGAGGAAGGTCGGTCCGAAGTCGACGTTGACCACGATGTCGTCGCACACCGACCCGGCAGCTACGCCGTTTGGGTACTGAATGAGCAGCGGCATCGAGAGCGACTCTTCATACATCAGGCGCTTGTCGAACCATCCGTGATCGCCGAGGAAGAAACCCTGGTCAGAGGTGTACACGACGATGGTGTTGTCGGTGAGTCCCTTGGCATCGAGGTAGTCGAGGAGGCGGCCGACGTTGTCGTCGATCGACGCCACCACCCGGAGATAATCCTTGATGTAGCGCTGGTAGCGCCACGAGATCTCTTCGTCGAGCGAAAGACCCTCGGGCACGGTGGCTTTGAGATCGGTGATGGGGTCGAGGTCCATCATGCGCATCTTCACCGCCTGCACCACATCGGCCCGGCCGACCAGATCGTCGCGAAAGGTGTCGGGTTCGGGGATGTCGACATCGTCATACATCGTGAAGTGTTCCCTAGACGGCTCCCAGGTTCGGTGCGGCGCCTTGTGATGGCAGAAGAGCGCAAACGGTTCGTCGTCGCTCGTTGCATCGAGAAAGTCGATGCAGTCGTCGGTGATGAGGTCGGTGACGTACCCGCCACGCTCCACAATGCGGCCTTCGGCTTCGAGCATTACCGGGTTGTGATAGTGCCCTTGCCCAGGAAGGATCCGCCAATGGTGGAACCCGGCGGGGTCGTGGTGCGGGCCGTGGCCAAGGTGCCATTTGCCGATCATCGCGGTGCGGTAGCCGGCATCGGCGAGTGCCTTGGGAAACGTCCACAAGGTGTTGTCGAGGTGGGTATCGAGCGTGGTGACCCCGTTGATGTGGTTGTAGGTGCCGGTAAGGATGGCGGCCCGACTCGGCGCACAGATCGAGTTGGTGCAGAAGGCCGAGTCGAAACGCATGCCGTTGGCGGCGATGCGGTCGAGGTTGGGTGTTTGGTTGATACGACTTCCGTACGCCGAGATGGCATGCGCGGCATGATCGTCGCTCATGATGAACAACAGGTTGGGGCGCGATTGATTGGAGCTCACTTGGCGAGACGCTAACCAGGTTCGTTGGTGGTTTCGGCCGGGAGTTTGTGGGCCAAGCCCATACCAATGAGCCCGAAGATGGCGGTACGTAGGCCCTGTGACAGCTGGCTGAACCAGACCTGTATCCGACCGAAGACGCCGTCGCCACCAAAGAAGCTGAAGCCTTCGCCCTGGAACGGAAAGGTCCAGAAATCCTTGTTGAACAGAATGCTGGCGAGCTCTAGGAATCCGAGAACAACAACGGCAGCGCCCACATACAGCAGGGCCTTTCGGACGAGCGGCAGTGAGTCTTCCATGCGGGCCACGCTAGCAGCGGTCGAAAACGGCATGGCCGGGCGATGCTACGTTCGCCCTCGGGGGAGTGATGACTGAAGAACCACCTGGCCCAAGTAGTGACAGCGCCGCCGAACTCGGCAAGGCGTTCGAGGGCCTTCTCGAAGCAATCCGCAGTGCCGAGCGCGACATCGTTGCCGGTCCGGCCTTCTCGAACGACATAGAGATGGCGGCGGGCTACCAGCACATCATGCGGTCGATCAAGAAGGCAATCGAGGGTGCGGTTCTTCAGGACGTCGACTTCCCGTACTTAAGTATCCTCGACTTCTGGCAACGAGAAGGCGGCGACAACCCCGATCAGCGGTATGCGTTCTCACCGGTTCGTGGCGGCGAGGACTACCGGATCTGGGGTTCGCTCGGATCCGCTTGCCGGGTCGAAGTGCAGCTCTACAGCGGCGACCCGTGGGCTGGCCCAGGGGCTGGCGCATCGGTCGGTTACCTGACCTTCGAAGAGATGATGGTGGCCGACGACGGATCCTTCGAAGTGCAGCTGACTTCAGACCCGGCGAACGCCGGTTCCAACGCATTGGTCAACCCAGCGGAGGCGACGTCGGTGTTTGTTCGCCACGTGTATGACGAGTGGGATGCAGACTACGCCGGTGAGGTGCATATCGATCGGGTTGGCTTTGAGGGCAACCGTCAGTTGCCACCGACAGCAGCCGAGATGGTCGAACGCCTCGACGCGGCCAGCCATATGGTTGAACGGGCCATTACGGTCTGGCCGGATTTTGTCAACAAGATGTACGTAGAAGGCGGCGAACCCAACTCGGTGTCGCCACTTTTCGACACCTACGCCATGGGCGGCGCCCGGGGCCGGTGGATGGCCAGCGGCCACTACACGCTCGACGCCGGCGACACCTTGGTGTTCACCATGCCGCCAACCAACGCGCAGTACCAAGCCATACAGGTGGCCGACCTGTGGTTCGCATCGCTGGAGTACGGCAACCTCACCTCGAGTCTCACCACCAAACAGATGGTTCGTTCAACCGATGGCAACTACCACGTCGTCGTGAGCCCCGAGGATCCACGGCACGCCAACTGGCTCGACACCGGTGGCCGAATGACTGGTGTGTTCTTACTTCGTTACGACGGGGTCGAGGGCGATGTTCCCACCGACCAACATCCAACCACCA
>CALJDK010000175.1 GCA_938023735.1 uncultured Acidimicrobiales bacterium | reverse complement strand
GTGCGGAATTCGTAGGCGCCGCGTTCTTGGCGTTTACCGCTTGGTCGGTTTCGGCCGTCCAAGTCGGCCCAGCCAACGGTTGCGTTCATAGAGTTACTGCCCGCAATCCAGTTGTTGCGGAGGCGGAAGTCGCCTCGGCCCGGGTTGCGGAATGGCGGATTGGCGTTGCGTTCGGAGCCCTTGCCCAGCTCATGCTGTTTCTCGGAGTTGGCGAGGCCGGGATAGTTGAACGTGCCGGTCACGGTCTTGCCATTGAAGCTGTTGTGGTGGGCGATGATGGTCCAGTCGGGAATGTTGCCCCGGTAGAAGGCCATCACGTTGGTCCAGTCGGCACGGAGGTTGGGGTCGACGATGGCGATGTTGTTGATGAGCCGCATCTCCCACGAGGTTTGATGCTGGGTGCCGAACATCGTGATTTCGGCCCGACCAAAGTTGTCGTAGTTGACATAGCCCTCGCGCACACTTTGGAGGTTGTGGTAGGCGGTGTTGTTGATGATGTGGATTCGGCGACCGCCGTTCGGTCCGGTATGGATACCTCGTCCACCGTTCTTGTAGACCACGTTGTTCGCAACGAGAGCCCATCCGTCATAGGCATTGCGCCGATGGCTCGGCAGCTGGATCTGTTCGAAGTCGTCCAGAATGATGCCGTTACCGTCGGTCGCTGCGAGATTGCCGAAGTCATCGCGGTATTTGTCGCTGACTCGACGGTTGGCGTTACCAGAGACGATGTTGCCGGCAACCCGAATCTGATACTTGCCTTCTCGTTTGTCGAAGGAACCAATGGCGTCATTGGGTTGGAAGATGGAAATCCCCGAGCCCTGTTCGATACCCCAGAAGGAGTTCCACTTGACGACGTTGCCGACGATGTCGAGGTTGTTCGAGTAATTGACGTTGATGCCGCTCATCGAGAAGTTGTGGACGAAGTTGTCGGCTACCCGCACGTGGTGGGTCTCGCCGACGTAGATGCCCACGCGGGTCGTGTCGTTCCAGTTGGTGTCGTTTGATCGACCCCAGATTTCAAAGCCGCAGACCTGCACGTAGGGCTCGCGGATGTCGACGGCAGCCCAGTCGCGTCCGGCGATCTTTGGATTCTTGCCGGGGGCCGCTGCGACGGTGATCCAGTTGCCGTGCCATCCGCCTCGGCCCTGCATAATGGGGAGTTGCGAGTAGTGCCCGCTGTTCATTACCAGAATGCGATCGCCGCCCTGACGGTTGCGGATTGCCCGTTGCATCTGGTTGTCGTTATGGACTTTGACGATGCGCCGGTTTGAGCGGCTGTAGTCGCAGCCGTAGATGCCGTCGCCAGCGGCTGCATCGGCGACGGGGACGCTGGTAAGTGGTGTCGGCGACAAAAGCGCGGCCAAAAAGGCGACCGACGCTAGGGCGCCAAAAAAGATCCGGCGGAATGCTCTGTATGAAGTCATGTTGGGAAGTGGGGTAGTGCAGTGGCGGTCTGGGACAGCTGCGTTGAGGGATCGACGTTTTGGGGAGAACGACGAACGCGACACGGTTTTATCAGTTTTGGGGGGGTCTAGCGTGACTCCGACGTAACTTTTCTTCATCGTTTCGTAATCTGCGTTGCGCCTCGGAATCCCCCTGCTGGCAACCCCATTGCTCTCGGGGTTGTGATCGCGATAGCTTCGGCTCTGGCCGCTCGAAGTACATCGATGTAATTTCCCCGCTTCGCTGAACTCGGGCGCCAAGCCCGTCGTCGGACGCTTTCAGAGTGCGCTAAACATCCCCCGACATCCTCTTTTGCTGAGAGCCCACGCTCTCCAAGACCCCATCGAAGATCCCAATACCTCAGATCCGTGTCCAGTTCTTTCACCCACCTTCACGTGCACACCGAGTACTCGATGCTCGACGGCGCCGCCCGTATCGACGACCTCGTGGCCGCCGCAGCCGCCGACGGCCAACCGGCCATCGGCATCACCGACCACGGCAATATGTATGGCGTCCTCGACTTCTATAAGGCGTGCCACAAACAAGGCATAAAGCCCATCATCGGTACCGAGGCCTACATGGCCCACGAACATCGCAGCGAGCGACCATCGCGCCGAGGCAAAGTCGACGATTCGGGCGGCGAAACCGACGGCGGCAAGAAGCTCTACTACCACCTGATTCTCCTCGCCGAGAACAACACGGGGTACAAGAACCTCATCCAGGTCGCCAGCCGGGCGTTCATGGAGGGCTACTACTACAAGCCTCGGGTCGACTGGGAGGTCCTCGAACAGCACTCCGAAGGCCTTATCGCCACCACCGGCTGTCTCGGCGGTCACGTTCTCCAGGCGCTGATGCATGGCGACGAAAAGGGGGCGCTCGAGAAAGCGGCCCGACTCCAGGACATCTTTGGTCGCGACAACCTCTTCATCGAGTTGCAGGATCACGGAATCCCCGAGCAGATCCGCACGAACCCGCAGCTCATCGAGATCGCGAAGAAGATCAAAGCCCCGCTGCTGGCTACCAACGATAGTCACTATGTGCTTCGGGGCGATGCGGTATCGCACGACGCACTCCTCTGCGTGCAGACCGGGTCGTTGCTCTCCGACCAGGACCGCTTCAAGTTCCACGGCGACGACCACTACCTCAAGTCCGCCACCGAAATGCGCCACATGTTTCGCGAGGTCGAGGTGTCGTGCGACAACACGCTTTGGATCGCCGAGCGCTGCGATGTCGAGATCGAGTTCGGCAATCCGCTTCTGCCCAACTTCCCGTTGCCCGAGGGCTTCGAAAACGACGATGCGTATCTCGAGCACCTCACCTTCGAGGGTGCCAAGATCCGTTGGGGCGATCAACTGCCCGACGAAGTGGTCGATCGGTTGGCGTTCGAGCTCAAGATCATCCGCGACATGGGGTTCTCCAGCTACTTCCTCATTACGTGGGATCTCATCAAGCACGCCCGCGACATGGGTATTCGGGTAGGGCCGGGTCGTGGCTCGGCGGCCGGTTGTGCCGTGGCCTACACGCTCTGGATCACCGACCTCGACCCCATCAAGTACGACCTACTGTTCGAGCGGTTCCTCAACCCGTCTCGTATCTCCATGCCCGATATCGATATGGACTTCGACTCTCGGTATCGCGACGAGATGATCCGCTACTGCGCCGAACGGTATGGCCGCGACCACGTGGCCCAGATCGTTACGTTCAGCCAGATCAAGGCCCGTGCTGCGGTGCGCGACGCCGCTCGGGTGCTCGGATACCCCTATGCCGTCGGCGACAAGGTCGCCAAGGCAATGCCGCCGCTCATCATGGGTCGCGACACGCCACTGGCCGCGTGCTTCGTCGAAGAAAAGAAGTACGAGTCGGGGTACAAGATGGCCGCCGACCTGCGCGAGATGTACGAGGTCGACCCCGACGTAAAGCGGGTTGTCGATGTCGCGAAAGGGCTCGAAGGCATGCGGCGCAGCGATGGTATTCACGCCGCTGCGGTGGTGGTTACCAAGAACCCGCTCACCGACTACCTACCGATTCAGCGCAAACCCGAGGCTGGCACGCCCATCGAAGAGTCGCCCGTGGTGACTCAGTACGAGATGAACGGCGTCGAAGAACTCGGTCTGCTCAAGCTCGACTTCCTGGGCCTTCGGAACCTCGATGTCATCACCGATGCGCTAGCGCTCATCAAAACCGCCCGGGGTATCGACGTCGATATCGACAACGTCGACCTTGAAGACGAAGAGACCTACAACCTGTTGGCCCGCGGCGACAGCATCGGGGTATTCCAGCTCGAGAGCACGCCAATGCGGGCACTCATGCGCTCGCTGGCGCCCAGCACCTTCCAGGATGTCGCCGCTCTGGTCGCGTTGTATCGACCGGGCCCGATGGCGGCCAACATGCATAACGACTACGCCGACCGCAAGAACGGCCGGCAGGACGTTACCTACATCCATCCCGACGCCGACGAGATCCTCAAAGACACCTACGGCCTGATGATCTATCAGGAGTCGGTGATGCGGATGGCGCAGAAGTTCGCCGGCTACTCGCTGGCCCAGGCCGACAACCTTCGAAAAGCTTGCGGAAAGAAAATCCGCGAGATGATGGTGAAGGAGAAGGCGGGTTTCGTCGACGGCGTCGAGGCCACCGGCTACGGCCGTGAGCTTGGCGAAGAAATGTTCGCCATCATCGAACAGTTCGCCGATTATGCGTTCAACAAGAGCCACTCGTACGGCTACGGCTTCATCGCCTACCAAATCGCCTATCTGAAGGCGCACTACCCGGTCGAGTACTTGGCGGCGCTACTCACCAGCGTCAAGAGCAGTCTCGATAAGGCCGCGATCTATCTCAACGAATGCCGGGTGATGGGTATCGACGTGGTCGTGCCCGACATCAACACCGCCCGCATGGATTTCCATCCCGTTCCCGTGCTCGCCGACGTCACGCCAATCGGCCTTGCTGCATCCGCTGCCGGATCTGGAGACGGATCTGGCGAGGAACTTGGGGAGGGATCTGGCGAGGAAGAAAAACTCGCCGACATCGACGAGGCCGGCTACGCCGTGAACCACGGCACTTCAGCCAACGACGACCGGGGCCTTGGGCGCATCATCTTCGGTATGTCGGCGGTGCGAAACGTCGGCGAGGGCTTGGTCGAGAAGCTGCTCAGCGAACGCGACGAAAACGGGCCCTTCACCGACTTCTACGAGTTTTGCCAGCGGGTCGATTCTGAAGTGCTCAACAAGCGGGCAATCGAGTCGCTTATCCAAGCTGGTGCGTTCGATTCGATGGGGTATTCACGTCAGGGCCTGCTCACCGTCTCGGCCGAGATCATCGATTACACGCTCGCTCGCCGCAAAGAGCACGACATGGGTGTTATGTCGCTGTTCGGCGAGGCCGAGGGCGGCCCGGTGTTCGATGAGCGCACGGCCATCCCCGCGATGGAGTTCGACAAGAGCATCAAATTGCGCCGCGAGAAGGAAATGCTCGGTCTCTATATCTCCGACCATCCGCTGCTCGGCTTTGAGGGCGTTGTCCGCCGCAAGTCCGATGGCTCGATTTCGGAGACCCTCGAGCTCGAAGACGGTGCCCGGGTCAAGGTTGGTGGTGTCATCACCAACCTGCAGAAAAAGTGGACCCGCAAGGGCGATCTGATGGCGGTGTTCGAGCTGGAAGATCTCGAAGCATCCATCGAGGTCATGGTCTTTCCTCGCACGATGCAGGAGCACGGCCACAAACTGGTCGACGATGCCATTGTTATCGTGGGTGCTCGCACCAACGGCAACGACGACGTGCCGAACCTTTTTGCCCAGACCATCGATGTCCTCGACACCAGCGAACTCAGCGAGTCTCGTCCGCTCCGGCTTCGGGTGAACCCCAACGGCCTCGAGTCCGACACCATCGACCGGCTTCGCGATCTTCTGCGGAATCATCCCGGCGAGTCGATGGTGTTCCTGCACCTGGGCAACCAGGTGTTGCAGCTTCCCTCCGAAATTGCGGTCGACACCCAAGGTGGGCTGGTCGCCGAACTTCGAGTGCTGCTCGGCCCCGACTCGGTGATCCGAGAACGGCCACCCGAAGAACCCCCGCGTGCTGCCTACGGCTGAGTGATCGGTTGGCCACTTTGCGTGAAGTTGCCAATCAGGTCGAAAACCGGCTGGACTAGAGAGGTCCAATCAGCACCGAAACAGGGGCAGTAGCAGCGTTATGGCAATAGAGGTCGAGACCAAAGACTGCACAGCACTTAGTGATGCTGAGTTCGAGGAAATGGCCGATATGTGCGCCGAGGGGCCGTTCGCCTATGAGGCCGGTCAACTTTCCAAGGAAGCCGAGAACTGGGTGTTAGTCACCCAGTCCTACGAGGGCGGCAAGCTCAAGGGTTTCTCATTCTGCACACTAGAGCGGATCGGTGGAACCCCAGCGGTTCTCGTCGGTCTTGCGTCGGTAAAGCGGTCATCGAAGCGTGACTCGATTCTGCGGGCCATCATGCTCGACCAGTTTCGTCGGGCGCTTATGGCCTTCCCCGATGAAGACGTACTCGTTGGCGCCAAGCTCGTGAACGCATCGGGCTTCGATGCCTTTAAGAGTCTGAGCGAACCCATCCCTCGACCCGATCACAAAGCGTCGGGCGAAGAGCGGGCATGGGGTCGCCGTCTGGCCAAGCGTTTCGGGGTTCCATCGCTTCGCTATGAAGACCGTGCCTTTATCGCCCGCGGCGATGGCACCATGGCATGCGTGCTCGACCACGAAGCACTCAAGCCCGAGAAGTTCTCCGACGACGTCGTCGCCCAGTTCAACGATGTCAGCAGTAAGAACGGCGACGTTCTCATGGGCTTCGCTTGGGCAATGGCCGAAGAACTAGAAAAACTCGGCTCCTAGAGTCTCAAACATTGCGTGGCGTTCTAGCTTTTCTCATACGCTGCTGGAACGATGGATCTTCTTGAGGCCTTGCGTACCCGCCGGATGACTCGGGCGTTTTCTCCCGAACCGGTCGACGCTTCGGTGCTCGATTCTCTGCTCGACGACGCTCGCCGGGCTCCTTCGGCTGGCAATACTCAGGGCACCGAGTTTCTTGTGCTCGACACTCCCGAACTCGTCGAGACCTACTGGGGTATAACGCTTCCTGAAGACTCGCGCTCGTCTTTTCCGTGGCCGAATCTGCTTCAGGCCCCGGTGCTGTGTATTCCATTGGTTGACCCGACCGCCTATGTCGAGCGCTACGGCGAACCCGATAAGGCTCGCACCGGGCTCGGCGAATCCACCGAATCGTGGGAGGTGCCTTACTGGTACATCGACGGCGGCATGGTGGTCGAGAACCTCCTGTTGTTGGTGCATGCCCAGAGTCTGGGGGCGCTGTTCTTTGGGCTTTTCGCCAACGAACGGCCGGTGCTCGACCACTTCGGCGTGCCTTCGGATCTCCGGGCGCTCGGAACGGTAGCCATCGGCCATCCGGCCGCTGCGCAAAGAAAGAGCTCGTCGCAACATCGTCCACATAAGCCTCTTGAGCAACTTTTGCATCGAGGCGAATATGCTGGAAGCCATCGAAACAGCGACCCCGACTAATCCTTCCGGTTCGACCGGCGCAAAGGACTCGTCAGCGACGCCCGAAATCGCATCGCAACTGCTCGAAAATCCTCGCCCTCTTATCCACGCCGACGAGAAGTTTGTGGTGTTCTGGTCGGGGAAGTCGGCATGTACATCGGTGCTCCGGTGGACCTTTCATCGCATGGGTCTGTTGGAGGCCGCGGACTACTACGGATGGATTCACCAGTTCCGTACCAAGGTCTATTACGAGTCGGCCCGGTACAAGCGCGTCATCGCAAAGTACGACCAACGTCGCTACCGGCATATTCGAGTGGTTCGGGACCCGTTTGCTCGAACGGTCAGCGCCTACCTGCACTCACTCGAGCAGGGGTACGAACGCGAACGCATCGCGAATTATCTCACGATCGACCGGCCGTATTCGTTCGCCGAGTTCGTCGGCTACCTTCGCACCGTCGACCTCGACGTGCACAATATTCACTTCACCCGACAATCCTCGGCGGCCGAACGGTCGGGTGACCTGGTGCTCGACCACGTAGTCCGTATCGAAGACGGACTCTTCGATGGTCTTCAGAACGCCGAATGTGCGATGGGCCTCGACGTTACCGACTTCGATGCGGTGCGAATTCAGAGCAAACATCGCAGCGACTACTCGGCGGCTGCCGGATTTGTTGGCGATCAGAAACATGCGCCGGGAACCCGGGTCGCTGCGCCGGCCTACCAATGGTTCTACAACGACCAACTCAGCGAACTGGTTGCTCGCCTCTATGCCAGCGACTTCGAACGCTACGGCTACGACACGACGCTCCAAGGCACCCCTGTTCCTGGCAATCCTGTTTCGGGCAGTGCTTCTTTGGACAATGCTGTTTCGGGCAGTGCTGTTTCGCGCGATGCCGGTTCGGTTCCGCTGCGCCTCACCGACGCTGCGTAAACTCCGGAAGTGAATCGTTGGCTACTCGGGGCTCGGCCCCGCACGCTCCCCGCTGCAATCGTGCCCGTCGCCGTGGGCACGGCACTGGCTGTGGGGTCGGGAATCATCTGGTGGCGTGCCGCAGCTGCACTGGTGGTTTCAATGGCGCTGCAAATCGGCACCAACTTCGCCAACGACTACAGCGACGGCATCCGCGGCACCGACGGCGAGACCCGGGTTGGTCCGCCACGCCTCGTTGGTGACGGGCTGGCAACGCCGAGCGAGGTAAAGCGAGCCGCGATGCTGTCGTTTGGACTTGCCGCTGTGGTGGGCTTGGCGTTGTCTCTGGCGGTTGGTCCCGAACTTCTTGTGGTGGGCGCTGCGTCGATCGCTGCGGGCTGGTTCTACACGGGTGGGCCGAAGCCGTATGGTTACGCCGGTTTTGGCGAGGTGTTTGTGTTCGTCTTCTTTGGGCTCGTCGCAACGATTGGTTCGGCCTATATCCACACCGAAACCATCCGTTCCATCGACGTGCTCGGCGGCCTGGTCGTTGGTTTCCCGGTCACGGCGTTGCTCATCATCAACAACCTGCGGGATATCCCTGGCGATACCGAGTCGGGCAAACGCACGGTTGCCGTTCGTCTGGGCGATCCCAACACTCGCAACCTCTACGTTGGCGCCATCATCGCTGGGTTTGGCCTGCTCGTTCCTCTTGCCGTGCAGCGCAGCGGGGCGGCGTTCGGCTTCGTTGCCCTCCCGTTTGCGTTCCAAGCCATCAAGCTGGTCCGAAGCGGTGTCGTCGGCCGAGCTCTCATTCCCGTCCTCGGAGCCACCGGCCGCCTAGAACTCATCCACGGACTAGCCCTAGCCCTCGGCCTAGCCCTAACCGCCTAGCGGCAGGTTCCGACCAAGAGTCAGGCGAGGCCGCCCAATGGGTGCCTGGAACCCAGGAGGGGAAAAGTGCCTGGCACCCAGCGGCGAGATAGTGCCTGGCACCTTGGTGGGGGTTTGGTACCTGGCACTTTTTGGCTGTTTGGTGCCAGGTACCGGACGCTTAGGGTGTTCGGGTGTGTGCTGACTGTGAGGTTTTGGTGGTTAGCGGCGGGTTCCGACCAGGAGTTGGGTGAGGCCGCCCGATAGCAAGATGCGTTCGGCGTCTTCGAAGCCGGCGCTGCGAAGGTCGCTCATCATCGTCGATGGTTCAGGTAGATAGGCCAACGACCGGGGAAGGTACGAATATGCGGCCTTGTCGGAGAGCAGACCGCCGATCATCGGCACCACCTTGCCGAAGTACACGTTGTAGCCGGCCTTCATCAGCGGATTTGGGGGTTCGCACACATCGAGGAGCGCAATGCGGCCGCCCGGGCGAATGACCCGAGCCAACTCCGCAAAGAAGGGCGGAAGCTCGACGAAGTTTCGCAGCGCGAACCCGCAGGTGGCGCCATCGACCGCACCATCGGCGAGGGGGAGCCGTAGCGCGTCGCCCTGAGCCAACTGGGCGTCGGTACGGGCGTTGGCGAGCATGCCCCACGACAGGTCGAACCCCAGCGGAGTCAGTCCGCCATCGGCAAGGTCGCGGCAGAAATCACCAGTACCGCATGCCAGATCGATCACCGTGGAGCCCACGGGCAACGCAAGATCGCGGACCGTCTGTTTGCGCCACTTCACGTCGAGTCGGAAGGTCATCAGCCGGTTGATCATGTCGTAGCGAGGCGCAATGGCATCAAACATCGACTGCACCGCTTCGACCTTCTCGTCGCCGGTTGGGAGCACATCGCCCGTCGGCATCGAGTGCGGCTGTTCGGCCGTCTTTCCGGTGGCAGTTTTTCCCGGGGCAGTGTTTCTAGGGGCAGTGTTTCCAGGGGCAGCGGAGCTCATACCAACAGTGTGTCAGCTCACTAGCGTTGCGAGCGCGTCGTTGGGGGTTTGATATTGGTCACAGTCCCGTCGCTGTCCGCGGTGTTGCCTGAGCTTCCGGTAACCGCGGCCTCGGCGGCGATGGAATTTGCCCGCAGCTGTCCGCAGGCGGCATCGATGTCGGTGCCGCGGTTCTTTCGAACGGTTGCGTTTACGCCGAGGCTGGTCAGCAGGTCGGCGAACTCGCGAACTCGGGCGGGCGGAGTTCCCTGTGTGAGATATCCGGGCGTGGGGTTGAGCGGAATGAGGTTCACATGCGCCCGCAGCGGATGGGTGAGTTTCGCCAGCTCATGGGCATCGCTATCGCGGTCGTTAACTCCGTCGATGAGCGCCCACTCGAACGACACCCGTCGGCCCTTCTTGTCGAAGTACTCGTGGCAGGCATCGAGCAGGTCGCCAATGGGGTAGCGCTTGTTGATCGGCACCATCTCGTTGCGGAGGTCGTCGTTTGCGGCGTGAAGGCTCACCGCCAGGTTCACCGGCAATGGGGCCTCGGCGAGCAGGCGGATTCCGGGCAGCAGGCCGACGGTGGAGATGGTGAGGTGGCGGGCCGAGATGCCGAAGTCGCCGTGGAGACGCTCGACGGACTCCCACACCGCATCGAAGTTGGCCATTGGCTCGCCCATGCCCATAAAGACGATGTTGGATACCCGCTTGTCGCCGGCCACTCGGCGAGCGCGAATTACCTGCTCGACGATCTCGCCCACGGTGAGATGCCGATCGAATCCGGCCTGGCCCGTGGCGCAGAATCCACACGCCATTGCGCAACCCGCTTGGCTGCTGATGCAGACAGTCGAACGATCTTTGTAGTGCATCAGCACCGTCTCGATGGCCGCCCCGCCCCGGAGATTCCACAGCCACTTCACCGTGTCGCCGCGATCGCTGATGGATTCCAGTTCCATCGCCAACGCAGGCGGAAGCTTCTCCGCCAGCTCAGATCGAAGTTTGACGGGCAGCGTAGAAATGTCTTCGACGGCCACGCCATCGGTGTAGAGGCCCTGCCAGAGCTGATCGACTCGGTAACCGGGCATCCCCTCGAGATAAGCAGCGATGTCGCCGCGACTCAGGTCATAGATGGTCGGTTGTGTCGGTAGGGCAGCCATGACTAGTGGATTGGTTCGATGTGGGTCTCGTACGCCCGGTCGGTTCGGTGCCGAGTGAACCCGATCCGTTCGTACACGGCGTTGGCAGCATCGTTGTCGGACTCGACATACAACAGCGCGTCGGTGATTCCCTGTGCCGCGATCCAGTCGAGCCCCGCCAGCGTCATAGGAGTTCCCAGACCCTGGCCGTGAAAATCTGGATGCACGGCGATGACATAAATCTCGCCCATTCGGGGGTCGATGTCGGTGGGTTCGTGGATCTTGGTCCAGCAAAACCCCGCTAGTTGCTGGGCACCATCGAGGGAACGCTCGTGAAGAAGGAAACCGTCGGGGCGGAACCAGGGTTCTCCCATAGTTGCTTCGACGTCACGGCGGGTGAGGCCTCCCTGTTCGGGGTGCCAAGAAAAGGCTCGATTGTTTGTTTCGATGAAATCATCAAGGTCGGCCGAGGTGTAGGGGCGAACCTCTAAGCGCTCGCCGCCGAGGCTCTCGCTGATGGGGAGTGGCACGCGCAGTTGAAAGAGATCGCGATACGCGGTGAATCCGGCGCCTTCGGGTCCTCGGTCGTCGCCGTCGGCTACGTCGTGAATCCAGAATTCGGCTCGGCCGCCGCCTTTGCCGGCAATAGTGGCGGTGACCTGGGTAAGCGCCGCACGAACCTCGTCGGGTTCGTGGCGATCGATATCGCCATCGATCAGCCAGCCGTTGCGGGTGGCTTCTGCCCGAAGAGAAGAAGCGGTGCTCATAGGATCGAGGTTACCGGGGCGTGCCATGGGTCTCGGCACCAGCGGCCGGATGTAGCGAACAGCTATTTGGGAACAGCTATTTGGGAACAAGGTCGAGGATTCCGACCTCGGGCTTCACACCTAGTCGAATCTGCGGCGCCTGGTTGCGTTCGATCCCAACCCCGGAGGACACGTAGAGCGCTCGTCCGTCGATAACCACAGCTCCGCCAGCCGCAGCGCGGCGGGGAACATCGCTGAATGTGACGAAGGGGCCGAAACCCGGAAGCGCAACCTGGCCGCCGTGGGTGTGTCCGGCAACGATGAGATCGACCGGTACAGATTCGTCGAGGTCTAGGGCCGCGTCGGGTCGATGGCTCAACAAGATGGTGAGCTGATCGTCGGGAACGTCTCGAAGCGCCTCGAGCAGCGATTCGTCGACCGATGATCGTCTGCCTTCGGGCAAGGTGGTTCCGGCCACAATGATTTGTTGGCCCGCAACGTCGTGTTCCCAGATCTCGTTGGCGAGCAATACGGCGCCGGTCTCGTCGGCCAAACCTTGGAGACCAGTGAGGTTGTCGGTGTCGCCGACCACCATGACCACATGATGGGTTGCATCGAGCAACGAGTTGAGGAGGTCGACCAACGCCGGACGCATCGCCGAAAACTGCGCTTCGGATCCGGCCCACAGGTCGCCCGGCAGCAAGACCAGATCAGGTTCGCTGGCGATGGCCAAGGCAACTGCATCGCGTTCATGCTGGCCGATGTTTGGCGATTGGAGGTCGGCAATGACGGCTACGCGAATTGGCCGGTCGGCGTCGTCGAGCACGATTGTTTGGTTGTCGGTGCTTAGTCGGTCGGGCGCCACGTGGGTTGCGTACGCCCCAATCGCAGCCGGCACCATGCCAAGGGCCAGCAGCCCGTAGTTGAGGTTGGCGAGTCTGCGGTTTGTTCCTCGTAATCTCAGCCAAGCAGTGACCGCGAGAAAAAAAGATGTGAGGGGAAGTGAGACGACAATTGCGAGGTAAATCGCATGGATGACGCCAAAGAAATCGAGCGGTCTGATGATGGCGTGCACGATAAGTGCAACGACCGATAACCAAAAGAGCGCGAAGAGGGCACGTCCCATCGCTGGGAGCGAAGGCAAGGGGTCAGAGCGTTGGGCGATGGCAAAGGCGGCAATGGCAACAAGCACCGCGCCGAGGAGAAGTTGAGAGCTGAATCCCATGTGTGTTCAGTTTTGCACAAGCTGTGTAGGGAATGGGAGCATCATAATCGTTGTGTTTTCAACGCTGGAACGGTGTTCCGCGGTGAATCTGTGGGTCATAGGTGTTGCGATGTCTGAAAGGTTTCCGTTATAGTTTGCTCCATAACCGGTGTTTCGCCACCTGGTTAACAGATGCGACACAGGGATCCGCCGCCCAGTGTCGTCGGACCGGCGCCCTTCGGGGCGCCGGTTCTGCTTTTGGCGTATCAGGGTCGGCCGGCCGGCAGGCCATTCGCTCAGCGTTCGTCGAGTTCTTTGAGGATTGCGCCCAGGCGGCGTCCGGCGGAAAGAAGATTGCGCTCGACCTCATAGAGTCGGACCGCGAGGTCCTCGTCGGCGCCATCGGCGTAGGAATCTCCCACCGCAAGGATCCGTTCGGCGAGGTCCTCGAGTCCGGTCTTTACCGAAGACAGGTTTGCGGCGTCGCTTTTGAAGCTCATGGTTTCGTTGGTGTCATTTTGTAGTGCTTCTTCCAGCTCTTCCGGTGGCAGAGCGGCTTCCTGTGACAAGTTTTGTCGAAACCGGATCGAAACGGTAGGCGCCCGACCGGTACCTTTGCAGGTGATGAGTGCCGAAGAGACGTCCGGTGTCCGACCGTTGGTCCGTAACGACCTGCAAGCAATGGACGGTTACCACTCGCCCCAGATCGATGTGGCGGTGCGGTTAAACACCAATGAGTCTCCGGTCGCCCCGCCGCAAGAGTTTCGCGATGCGGTGGCCGAGGCGGTCCGCGACGTCGACTGGAACCGGTATCCCGATCGTGGGGCCAAGACGCTGCGATCGAAACTTGCAGCCCGGTATGGGCTCGAGCCATCGCAGGTGTTTGCGGCTAACGGCTCGAACGAGATCATTCAAAGCGTTCTTTTGGCCTACGGCGGGCCGGGGCGTTCGGTGGCGGTATTCGAGCCCACCTACGCCATGCACAGCCAAATTGCCCGATCGACCTCGACCGAGGTGGTCACCGGCGAGCGAAACCACGACTTCAGTCTCGACATGGACGAGGTTCGCCGGGTGGTAACCACCCACGAGCCAGCGGTGGTGTTTTTGTGTTCGCCTAACAACCCGACGGGAATCGTCGACCCGGCCGAGTCGGTCAGCGAAGTGCTCACGATGGTCGAGTCCTATGGCGGTTTGCTCTTCGTCGATGAAGCCTATGGCCAATTCTCGGCCGTCTCGGCCACGTCATTGTTGGGCGAGAACCGGTCACTGGTGGTGTCGAGAACGTTCTCGAAAACGTGGTCGATGGCTGCCGCCCGGCTCGGCTATTTATTGGGTCCGTCGTGGCTCATGGAGTCACTCGAGTTGGTGGTTCTTCCGTATCATCTCGATGCGGTGACCCAGATAGCGGGCACCGTTGCGCTCGATTTCGCCGACGCGATGGACGCCCGCGTGGCGATGCTGGTTGAAGAACGCGGGCGACTTGTTGAAGCCATGGCTGATCTTCCGGTTGAGATCTGGCCGTCGGGTGCCAACTTCGTGCTGTTCCGGCCCACAGGTGCTGACGGCGAAGCCGTTTGGCAACAGCTCGTCGATTCGTCGGTGTTGGTGCGAAACTGTGCAACCTGGGACCGCCTCGACGGATGTCTCCGAGTAACGGTGGGCACCCGCGACGAGGGCGACCGCTTTCTCGAAGCGCTGAAGTCAACCCTCACGTAAGCCTCCGAAACGCCCTTCCTGAAATGAGTAATCTCCAATGAGCCGCTCTGCGAGCCGAGAACGCAACACCAAAGAAACCCAGATCTCTATCGAGATCGACATCGACGGGGCCGGAACCACCGACTGCTCAACCGGTCTGCCCTTCTTCGACCACATGCTCGACCAACTTGGTCGTCACGGGAATTTCGATCTGACGGTCAAGGCGGTCGGCGATCTGCATATCGACAGCCATCACACCGTCGAAGACACCGGCATCCTGCTGGGCGAGGCATTCCGAGAAGCGCTGGGCGACAAGGTTGGTGTTCGCCGGTTCGCCTCAAACCGGGTGCCACTCGATGAGGCGTTGGTGGAATGCGCACTCGACCTGTCGGGCCGCCCGTACTTCCACTACGACGTCGAGTTTCCGGGCGAAAAGATTCTGGGCGACCCGCCGTTCGATCCGCAGCTCTGCGAAGAGTTCTGGCGGGCTTTTGTGATGTCGTCGGCCATGACGCTGCATCTCACGTCGGTACGCGGCAAAAACACGCATCACCTCATCGAAGCCAGCTTTAAGGGTGTGGCCCGGGCTCTGCGCGACGCGGTGCGGGTTGAGGGCGGCGGACTTCCCAGCACGAAGGGTGTTTTATGAGCCGTCCGCTCGTTGCGGTGCTCGATTACGGAATCGGAAATCTGCGTTCTGCGCAGAAGAGCCTTGAGCGCGTCGGTGCCGACGCTCGACTTACCGCCGATGCCGGCCTTATCGCCGATGCCTCCGCCGTAGTGTTGCCAGGCGTTGGGGCTTTCGGTCCCGTCGTCGAGGCCATTCGTTCGGCCGGGCTCGATCAGATTGCGGTCGATGCCGCTGCCTCGGGCCGACCGTTTCTGGGTATCTGCGTGGGAATGCAAGCCATGTATGAAGGCAGCGAAGAGTCGCCGGGCGTTGCCGGCCTCGGCATCCTTCCCGGACTCATCAAAGAGCTTCCCAGCACGGTCAAGCGGCCTCAGATGCAGTGGAACAAACTGGTCGTGGCCGATGGTGCTCGGCAATCTCCGCTGCTTGCGTCGCTTCCCGATGGAGGAGACGGCGCTTGGGTGTACTTCGTTCACAGCTATGCGGCGGTGCCCGACGATTTCACGCTCGCGACGTGCGACTACGGCGGCCCGGCGGTGGCGGCCGTGCAGTCGGGCATGGCATTTGCCACCCAGTTCCATCCCGAGAAGTCGAGTCAGAACGGTTTGGCCATTTTGAAGAACTTCGTCGATCTTGCGGCCGGTAGGTTGCGCACTGTTGAGGCGAGCACCGCCTGATGAGTCTTGAGCTGTATCCCGCAATCGACCTTCGGGACGGGAAATGTGTGCGCCTGTACCAGGGCGACTACGCCCAGGAGACCGTGTACGGCGACGATCCGGTGTCCCAAGCCAAGCAGTTTGCCGACGCGGGCGCGCCGTGGATTCACGTGGTCGACCTCGACGCCGCAAAGAGCGGAGTAGCAACCAATCTCGACGTTGTTGCGGCAATCGCCCAAGCCGTCGATGTGCCGGTGCAGACCGGCGGTGGCGTGCGAAGTGTTGAAGCTGCTCGAGCGCTGTTTGACGGGGGAGTGGAGCGGGTGGTTATCGGCACCGCAGCTTTGGAGAACCCCGAACTGGTGCGCACGGTTGCCACCTCGAACCGAGTAGCGGTCGGCCTTGATGTTCGAGGCACCGATGTAGCGGTGCATGGCTGGACCGAGGGTTCTGGGCGCCATATCCACGACGTGGCGGGCGAGTTCGCAGCGATGGGCGTCGATGCGCTCATCGTGACCCAAATCAATGTCGACGGAACCATGGAAGGCCCCGACCTCGAAGGTTTAGGAGCGTTGCTCGGCCACACCCAGATCGACGTGATCGCCTCTGGTGGTGTCGGCAACCTTTCGCATCTCGAAGCACTCACCACGCTTGAGAACGCGGGGCGTGCGCCAACGGGCGTCATCGTCGGCCGCGCTATCTACGAGGGCTCGTTCACGGTCGAACAGGCCATTGCCGCCCTCGACGGACCCCAAAGTCCGCACCAGGAGAACCAGCAGTGAAGGTCGCACGTGTAATCCCTTGTCTCGATGTCGATGAAGGCCGAGTCGTCAAGGGCGTCAACTTTGTCGACCTGGTCGATGCCGGGGATCCGGTTGAATTGGCGGCCCGGTACGACAAGCAGGGTGCCGATGAGCTGGTGTTTCTCGATATCACGGCGTCGTCGGGCAACCGCGACACCATCGTCGAGTTGGCACGTCGTACCGCCGAAGAAGTGTTCATTCCCTTTACGATCGGCGGCGGAATCCGGTCGGTCGAAGATGCCCGTCGCCTACTGCGTGCCGGTGCCGACAAAACCTCGGTCATGACCTCGGCGGTGCAGCGACCTGAGCTGGTTACCGAGATGGCGAACGAGTTCGGCTCGCAGTGTGTTGTGGTGGCAATCGACGCCCGTCGGTCCACCGATGCTGACGCCCCACCGAGCGGTTTCGAAGTGTTCACTCACGGAGGCCGAAACCGAACAGGAATCGATGCCGTTGCCTGGGCCCAAGAGGCCGACCGTCTCGGCGCTGGCGAAATATTGCTCACCTCGATGGATCGCGACGGCACCCGCGACGGGTTCGATATTCAACTCACCGCTGCGGTCAGTAATGCAGTGGGCATTCCCGTCATCGCCAGCGGAGGCGTGGGCTCACTCGACCACTTGGTCGAGGGCGTCACCGAAGGCCATGCTGACGCGGTGCTCGCGGCGTCGATCTTCCATTTCGGTGAACATACGGTGGGCGATGCAAAAGACGCGATGACCAGCGCCGGAATCACGGTTCGCCCGTCGGACTGAACCCGGGGTCGGGCTAGCTGGTTTGCTTCTCGATGAAGGCCTTGGTGTGTTCGACCAGCTGAGTGGTTGCGCCGAGAAGGAAGTGGTCGGTGCCGTCCAGCGCTTGGCTGGTGGTTGCTGCCCATTCGGCGGTGAACTCGGCTGCTGATTCGGGCGGGCGGAACTGGTCGTGTTCGGGTACGAGCAAATGTTTGGGGAGCGGCTCGGTTGCCGTGGAGTACGACTCGAACAGGTGGAGCGGGGGAGCGATAGCCACCACAGCAGTGAGAACGGCACCAACCACGTCCGGAGCCTCGGCCAGCACATCGAGCGCAACATCGGCCCCAAACGAGTACCCCACAACCACCACCGGAACGTTGGGCTGCTCGTTCGCAGCGTGGGCGATGGCGGCGTGCAGATCGAGCCGCTCGCTTCGTCCTTCGTCGTGTTCGCCGCTCGAAGCGCCGACGCCCCGAAAGTTGAACCGAAGCACCGAGATGCCAGCGTCGGGAAGTTCGCGAGCCAAGGTTGACGGGGCC
>CALJDK010000174.1 GCA_938023735.1 uncultured Acidimicrobiales bacterium | reverse complement strand
CGTTGACCTCGACGTGGCAGGTGCAGGAGAGATAAAGCTGTCCTCTATCGTCACCAACAACGACAAACTTCCGACCCCACTCGTCATGCCGAGAGGTTCAGGCGAAACAATGATCACTGAAGCCATTTCTAAGGCCGACCTCAGGCCGGGAATGACCGTAAGAATTTCGAATATCATTAACGATCCCACGCTGAACCAGCTCGATGCAGGTGTGGTACCCGCCGAAACCGTCCTTGGGAAGATCACTATTCGTGCGATACGCAACAACGGGCTCGAGGTGAGCGATGTCAGAGTGGTTTCCGAAACAGTTGGAGGAGAACTCCTAGTAGAAATCGTAATTGACGTAGTCGAAGGCTCATAGCCTCGACAGACCCGAGTTCAAGTTCCAGCTGCGACTGGTCGATTAGTGGACATTCACAGAAAACGGGTGGCACCATGACAAAAGACTTCGTTGTAAGGATTTCGGTCGATCACCGAATTCGGGATTGCCGGCCGGAGTTCAGAGAATTCAAAAACTACGCGGGCCTTGGTGAGCAAGGCCGCGAGCAGTCACACTGTGACGTGTTTGACCAGAGAGGCGGTTGTGTCTTTACTGCAACCTGCTTCGGCCCCATCGATGAAGACGTTCTAGCAGATTTGATGGACTGGGCAGCTGGACATGGCGGAGTCACATTTGAGATCTACGAAGGACCCAAACGGCGTTACCACTGCTGTGGAGTCACCTTCACTGAGAGCGAGTTACCTGACGGAAGTGTCGCGCAATACTGGATGCAACACCACGGACGGCGCACTGACGGCCCAGATGGGTGGCATTACCGCATTGTCGGAGCGGACGGAAACGTCGAGTTGAGCCAAACGGCATGACTTACTGCGGGGCTGCAGGCTGAGTCCTTGCGGTGAAGAGACCGGCGAAAGTTCCGGTTTATAACGTTCGGCGACAAGATAGCCCTGAGGTTGACAATTCTCACCAGATGTCGGGCGGCTTGCTCGGATGCATCGAAAGTGCCCCATCGAAGTGAACCCAAGACAGGGGAACTTATCCACAGCCTTCCGGCCGGACCAGCCCGATCAACCTTAGGCCGCGCTTTGGGTGAGGCTGTCGGTCTTAATGGTGTCTAGAAAGTCACTGGTGATGGTTTCGTCACCAGACCGGATTGCTTTCAGGTTTGCGATGCGGAGCAGGTGGACGAGGGTGCGTAGACGGCCATGGCAACGGTTCCATAGGTAGTCGGCGCTGTGGCGGTGCAGTTCGTAGTCGAAGTCGCGAAGCATCACGTTTGCTTCAACGGCTTTGACTACAGCGGCCCACGAATTGGTTCCACTTGTGGGTGACGGGATTTGGGTGATCTCTTCGTAGCCGAATCGTGCGGCAAGCGGCGACGCTCCGACTTGTGTGGCTGCGGAAAGCAGCTGGGTGTCGGCCATGTTTGACCCGGCGAGAACCATGAAAATGTCTGCCTCGTTGAGGAGATCTTTGAGGCATCCAAGCGCGGCCGGCGTCCTTTTGCGGCCCGAAAATTCGATGTGTTGGACCTCGTCAAGGATCAGCACTTCGGTTCGGCATGCCCGAAGTGAGTCGACCGTCGCGGTGCGCAGCTTCTCGACCGATCCTGTTCCTGCCAGTGGGTGCCCGATGAAGTCGAGGATTCGGTTAAGGATCACTTTCGACGTCGGCGTCTCCGGCAAAGATACGGACACGACAGGGATATGTATCCGGTACTGTTCAGCGTCTGCTTGAACAGGGTCGAAGAGCTTCCGGTGGGTTTGTTTGGCCCAGGCATCGACGAGGGTTGTTTTGCCGATACCGGAATCGCCGTCGATGATGAAGCCGCATCCGCTACCGATCTCTCGGGGGCGCGATTCGAAATCGTCGTTGAGCCGTTCGAACGTTTCTGCGAACTGCGGCGTGAGAATCGTCGGCCATCTTGTCTGGTTCCACTCCGTCCGCTCGTCTAGCCACTTCTTTTGTCGAGTCTTCGAGAGCTTGTCGAATTCAGCGCGGTTGAGCCGATCTGGTCGCTCCGGTCGAGGAAGAGCTGCGGCGGCGTGAAACTTGGGGAGGGCGTTGGCTGGAGTCATTCGTTCACCAGTTCTAGGTCGGGGATTTCGTCGAACTGTTCGACAGCCTCGACAGTGTCGGGGTCATCCGGATTGTCTAGATGGTTTGGTTCAGCTTCAGTTAGGACATCCTCAATAGTGGCGCTCGGGTTGGCGAACGATCGCCACGCTGCCATGTCATCGTCGTAGGTTGAGTTGGTGAATGGGTCGAGACTCTCGACGAACCCACGGTGTTGCACCTTGTTGTCGGGAGACGGTTGGAGGGCCGTCGTTGTGAGCTCGCCGAAGAACGGCGTAGTCGATGAGGCAAGTTTCGTGTTTTTCAACGGGTGGACGACACCGGTGCTGGGGTCGCGGAAGTAGACGTACCCTTCGTTGCGTTTGTCGTGGCTGATCGCATATTTGCCGTCGTGTGGTCCTGGTTTCTGCCGGTAGTTCGCGAGTACCGGATTGGAATGCCCCCGAAAGCGGTGCCAACCGGTTTTAGAGTCGGTGGGTGTGTGAGCACGCGGCAGCGTACTCGGTTGGTGTTTGGTAGTCGAGTGATGAGTGCCGGTGGCGCTCGTTGTAGTTGGTCTTGAAATCGGTGATCCCGACTTTGGCGTGGAGCAGGGTGACCCATTGGTTCATGTTTAAGCATTCGTCGCGGACTCGGTTGTTGAACGACTCGATGAACCCGTTGCGCCATGGCTCGCCGGGAGGGATGTAACGGATCCCGATCTGGTCCTCACAAAACTCTTGGAGGGCCTTGGAGATGAGTTCGGGGCCGTTG
>CALJDK010000173.1 GCA_938023735.1 uncultured Acidimicrobiales bacterium | reverse complement strand
CTCGATGCCGTTTTCTTCGCCGAAGGCGGAAAGAACCTGCTGGATGGATCCGGCTTCAGAGTCATCGCGCTCGGGACCGGTAACGGTCACGACGGCGGGCTCTTCATCTTCCATGGCCTCTTCATCTTCCATGGCTTCTTCGTCTTCCATGGCTTCTTCGTCTTCCATGGCTTCTTCATCTTCCATGGCTTCTTCGTCTTCCATGGCTTCTTCGTCGTCGCCATCGACTACATCGCCAGCCGCGTCGACTGCATCGTCGACGGGACTATCGCTGCCGCACGCGCTGGCTATAAGAGCCATTGCGAACAACGCAGCGAACATTTTCAACCACATGTTCTTCATTGTTGAGTTCCCCTCCTAGGAATCTCATCGCCCGACCGGAATGATCGGGCGAAGGTGTAGTGCTGGTGTGCTTGATAAACCGGTGCACTTGCTTAGCCCGTGCCCAGGAAACCTTGCAACAACTTGCCAGCTGCACACCGGCGCAGCATAGCAACTGTAAACGCTTACATATCTTCGCTTCCAAAGCAAGGCATGCCTCAGAAATCGGTCACACCAGAGTACTGGTGTGACCGGACTAGCGAGAGGGTGCTGGTCCGCTCGAGGATCGAACGACAAGCTCCAGCGGCGCATCGATGTGTACAAAGGAGTCCGGAGCATCATCGCCGAGGGTTTCGAGCACCAATCGACCCGCGGTTTCTCCGTGCTCGTACACCTCTTGACGCACGGTGGTAACGCCAAGCACATCGGCCAGGTCGTGGTCGTCGAACCCCACTACAGAGATCCGCTCGGGAATTGAGATGTCGTTGCGTCGGGCCTCGGCGATCAGCCCCATCGCCATCTCGTCGGAGCCGCAAACGATTCCGGTGGGCATTGGGTCGGCCCGTTCGACCAGCCGCTTCATCACCCGCGTGCCACCAGCGATCGAGAAGCCACCGTCGAGGGAAACTTCCAGGACTTCGGCGTCGTCGAATCCCGCGTCCCGAATCGCCTGGCGAACCCCGGTTTCCCGGGCGCCACTCACCGGCGACAGCATTTCGTTATCCTGCGCGCCACCGACATACAGGATGCGACGGTGACCAAGTTCTAGAAGATGCGACGTGGCAAGCGCCGCACCGTGGTGGTTGTCGATATTGACCGAATGGCCGTAGGACAACCGAGAGCCAATGAGGACGAGCGGAACTCCGAAGGCACGCAACCCATCGGCGTCCTCTTCGTCAAAGAACACATCGATGCTGATGATGCCGTCGACGGTGCGACTGCGAACCCGTTCTCGCAGAATTGGCATAGGGCGCACCGAGGTCTTGATGGCGTACACCAAAAGGTCATAGCCCGCCGGCGCCAACACTCCCTCAAGACCCGAGATGACCTTCGACTCGTACCAAGAGTCGAACCAGGGAGCCACCAACCCAATGGTGTGGGTGCGACCTGATGCGAGGCTCGACGCCCGAGCGTCGACGGTATAGGTAAGTTCGGCGGCGGCCGACTCGACGCGCTTACGGGTGGCGGGCGAAACGTTGGGCAACCCACGCAGGGCGCGACTGACCGTTGCGACAGAGACTCCGGCTAGGCGGGCAACATCGTCGATAGTGCTACGGGGGACCACGGAGTCCCAGCGTACGCCGGGCTTTGGACTTCTACCTACTGCCAGCCGACAAGATGACGCTCAGCTCAGGCCCAACCGTCACGCCAGAGGCGTCGACCGCGCATGGCCCATCGCTCGACGCAAAAGCCAAAACCCAGTCCGATCCGGCTGAGGTAACCGTTACTTCTTCGGCCGACAGGTTGGCGATAACGAGCACCGATCCGCGTCGGACAACAGCAACCTCATCGCTTGGCGAGTCGAGGCGCTCGAAGTCGGCCTCGTACATGTCGGGCATTGCCTTGCGGGCCTCGATGAGTTTCCGGTACCGGTAAACGGGACTCGACTCGTCGGCCCGTTGCGCCTCGACGGTTTCGTGAAGCGGACGCTCTTCGCTGGCAATCCATGAATCGGTTGTGCTGAATCCGTTGAAGGGCGAGGAGTCCCACGGCATTGGCGACCGGGCCACATCGCGCGCTTCGCCACCATCGCTGTCGTTGCGGGTCGCGACGGGGTCTTGACGCTTGTCGGGGTCGATCGCGGCATCGACAAGACCGAGTTCTTCGCCGTAGTAGAGAAACGGCACGCCACCGAGCGCCATCTGTAGTGTGGTCACCGCAAGCGATCGGGCTATGCCCGTGGCGGAGCGAGTGTCATCGAAGGGGCCGCTTCGAGTGAAGCGGCTAACCGGACGCGGTTGGTCATGGTTACTGATGACCCAGGAGATGCCATCGGGCTCGATCTCTGCCAGATCGAGGTGCTCACGGATCAGGGTTGCGGGGTCCCACTCGAGCCAGCCCGGCTTCAGGTAGAACGAGAGGTCGAGTGCGTTCGGCCCCACATACCGCGCCAATCGGTGGTGGTCGGTAACACCGCTTTCAGCCAGGAGCGTGGCGTCGTACTCGTCGGCGATGGCCTGCCAGCGGCCAAAGATCTCGACGTTGTCGTCCTGGTCCATGTCGAACTTGTGGTCGTAGGAGAAAAAGTGGGCAAGGGGACCAGCGTTGGGGCCCGGATCGCTCACCTTTGGGTTGTCGGCGAAGCTTGGGTGCTTCAGTAAGCCATGAGCCACATCGATACGGAACCCATCGACGCCACGCTCGAACCAGAACCGGTAGATGTCGTCGAAGGCATCGAGAACGTCGGGGTTCCGCCAGTCGAGGTCGGGTTGTTCGGCGACGAAGAGGTGGCAGTAGTACTGGCCGCTGGCCTCATCGAGGGTCCACGCCGGCCCACCGAAGTGGCTTACCCAGTTGTTGGGCGGTCCGCCATCGGGGGCCGGGTCGCGAAACAGATACATTGCGCGTTCGGGACTCGTGGGGTCAGCGATGGCCTTCTGAAACCATGCGTGGTCGCTCGATGTGTGGTTGGGGACGATGTCGAACAGCACCTTGAGATCGAGCGAGTGGGCTCGCTCGACAAGAGCCTCGGCATCGGCCACGGTTCCGTGTTCGGCCCGCACCGCTTTGTAGTCGGCCACATCGTAGCCATGGTCATGGTCGGGCGACGGGTAGATCGGCGTCAGCCAGACGATGTCGATCCCGAGCCACTTCACGTAGTCGAGTTTCTCGGCAATGCCGTTCAGGTCGCCAAAACCATCGCCGGTGGTATCGGCGAATGAGCGGGCGTAGATTTCGTAGCCGACGGCGCCATTGAGCCACGACTTTCGGGTGCGTTCAACCACTTGGTGGGGACTCTTTCTTCGATCTTCCTGAGGGTGCCCAGAATTGGAGCTGACGGGTGGGGAATGCTCTGAGGATTTTCAGGTCGCATGCAAAACACGCGGGCGGAATGAAAACGTTTTCACACTCCGTCGTCAAGAGCAAGCGCTTCGATCTCCAACCAGTGTCAGAAGAGTTGCGGCTGAGTTCCTGGCGGGAGCTTTCGTTCAATGTCGCCAAACGGAATATCGTCGACGAAGGCCCAACTCTTCCGATGCACCGCCGACGGGCCAAAGGCCTGCAGAGCCGCCCGGTGCCGCGGACAGGGGTACCCCTTGTTTCGAGCGAAGTCATACATTGGATATCGGTCGGCCAAGTCACGAAGCATCCGGTCGCGGGTGACCTTTGCAAGGATCGACGCGGCGGCAATCGACAGTGACTTCTGATCGCCCTTCACGATGGTGGTGGTAGGAATCGTCTCGACGAAATCCCACTTACCGTCCACCAACGCTGCATCTGCTGGCACCCGCAACTGCTCCAACGCTCGTTGGGTGGCCAATTTCTGACCCGCAGACATTCCCAACGCATCGCACTCTTCCTGGGTGGCGTGACCAACCGACCAGTCCAAACACCAATCGACAATCCGGCCAAACATGGCCTCACGCTCGGCTTCGGAGAGCATCTTTGAGTCCCGCACTTTGTACAGACGCTTCTCGCGTGGCACCACCACAGCACCGATGGTGAGCGGGCCAGCCCATGCGCCCCGGCCGACCTCGTCGATACCGACCACGGTCTCATAACCAAGGTCCCAGTAGCCCCGTTCAAGGTGACGCCCTGGCGGCTTTGCCTTGAGCGCCTTTCGCAGCCTTGGCACCACTGCCGGAGCAGCTGACGAAGAAGCACTCGGGGATCTGGTACTTGCGGCCACGGCCCGACGCTACCAGGGAAGCTACACCGGCTGTTCTGCCAGCAACGCCTCGCCCTCGGCCTCGTACCCGACCCATGCGGTATCGAGCGCTGGCGCCCGCACAACCGTGCGCGAGTCGTCGTCGGTTCCAGCCGCGCTACCTACCGGCTTCAGCGACCAAAGAAGGGCCGGACGAGCACCATGCCAGCGAAGCGAGAACGACAACATGCCCAGAGCGGTTCGCGCATTGCGAACGTCGACCGATCGGCCCCGCCACTCGTCGGCGAACCCGGTAAGCAGATGGAGTTCGCCGTCGCGTTCGGTCACCAACGCCGAGCGGATGTCCAGAACTCGTCGGGCCGCCACGACAGGCCAGTCATCGGATGGCGATGGCACCACCGCCGGCGTCGCACCAGCGAGAAGTTCGGGAGGCACCTCGAGAGTCTCCCCCGCGGCATCAAGAACCTCGGTACGCCGGGTGAGCTGCCACAGGCGGACCAGCGCATCGAACGCTGCATCTCGCTCGCCAGCCGCCATCGCCATCAATCGATCGCCGTCGAGTTGGTCGAGGATTATCTCGGCGGCCGGGTTGACGTCGCCCACTTCGAGCAGTGCGTTGGCCACCGTAAGGTCATCGAGAACCGACCACTCGGCCATCGCCGATCGGCTGCGCATCACCTTGCCATTTCGCAGGGAGGTGGCGAGTCGGCGTTCGTTGATCATGAGTTCGTCGCCAAGTGGCGAGCCCTCGACCTCGACGGAGAGGAACTGATCGAGATGGGCCGACCAACCCTTCTCGATGGCTTCAAGCTGCGGGAGTTCGGCAAGCACCAGGTCGGCGCCAAGCCCCACTCGCAGAGTGCTGTGGTGCGGCATGGGAAACACCATGGCCCCCTGAGCGGTACCAGCCGTCGACGTGGCTTCGGTCGACGGCTCGGCGTTGGCTCGCTCGACCGCTGGCGGCAAGCTCGCAAAGTCGGGAACGGCCACCGACGCAGCGGGAATCCGGTCGGCCACAAGCTGCACCGAGCCTTCGATACTGAGCGTGTTGTCGTAGATCTTCACCGACTCGGCGATACCTACACCGTCGAGGTCGATTGGGCGAACCACCAGTGCCAACGCAACCGCAGTGGGCGAATCGTTCTCGTAGTCGATGGTTACGACGGCCCGACCACTGGTTTGCACGGCACAGGCTCGAGCCACAAGGTCGCCCCCCGGAACCGCAAATGAGGTCTCGATGATGGGAGTTGCGGCGACGGTTTGGCGGACGGCACGGGTGTGGCTGGGATACTTCCAGCCTTCGTCGGTGCGAACCCACCAATCGAGCGACCAGCGTCCATCTTCCCAACCAAGAAGCCCCCGTTCGTCGATGAAGGCCACCGGACCCGAGTCGAGTGTGCCGATTGGTTCACCGACACCATGGGTTTCGCTGCGGAGCACCCAGAGCGGCCACGGACCGTCGGGGTCGGCCGCCTTGAGGGCATCGATCTGGTCACGCCCCTGCTGTGCGGCAGCTTGACGTTTCATTCCACGACGGAGAAAGCTCACGGCGCGACCCTACTGGCTGCGGAAGAACTCCGAGCTACCGGTTGGAGTCGTCAGGTTCGCGCGCCGGGTCGGCTTCGAAGCCGCTCTCGCGCCGCAACAAGCCCTCGTA
>CALJDK010000172.1 GCA_938023735.1 uncultured Acidimicrobiales bacterium | reverse complement strand
TCGCGTCGGTTGTGATGGTGATGCTGTCCAGGGCAGCGGGTTCGACTTGTTGAAGCCACTGTTGGTTGATGGGCAACACGAAGGAATCCTCGGCAAGAACTCGTGCCGGGAGCGCAATTTGGCTTTTTGAGGGCCAGTTGGCGTCAGCATCGACGACGTCGAGTGTTGTTCTCGTCGCTGGATCGAGCCGAGCGGTTGTCGTAAATCGAAGCTGCATCGCGAGAATGTTCTGAAGTTCGGGAAGTTCGGCATCGAACACCACCTCCATCGGTGATGCGTCGCCGAAACAGCCGTCGTTGATACGGAGGGGGTGTACTTGGCGCCGAAGTCCTTGGGGGAACTTGGTCGCGACGACCGACCGGAGTCGATTGAGCTCGTCGAGCGCTGCTGGATCGTCGCCAGACTCAACCGCTTGCGCAAGGTTTACAAGCTCGTGAGGATCAGCTTGGAGGTCGTAGAACTCTTCGCCGCCGTTGGGGAACTGAACGTATTTGAATGCGTTGGTGCGAACGCCCTGGAATGCGGGAAGACCGAGCGGCTGGGCGCCGTTGCCCGCGCCGTAGTTTTCGATAAGGAACTGGCTGCGAACCGGGCGTTCGTCGCCATAGCGAATCGGTGCCGCGTTGGGGGCGAATGTCGACGGGTCGAGTCCTGCGAGGTCGGCGATTGTTGCCGCGACATCGAGGTTGGTGACGATGCGGTTGTCGATAGTGCCATCGTGTCGTTCGTCGCGGAAGTCGGCGATGACGAGTGGTACCCGAAGGCAGGACTCATACGGACAGAGCTTGTGGAGCCAGCGATGTTCTCCCCACGAGAATCCGTTGTCGGAGGTGAACATGACGACGGTATTGTCGAGTTCACCGGAGCGCTCCAGCGCCTCCATGATCAGTTCAATGTTGTCGTCGACCGACTGCAGAGAAGCGATCTGTTGGCTTCGTAGGGTTTCGACTTCGGGCTGTCGGGATCGCTCCCATTGTGTGTCGCTAAGCTCGTTTGCCCAGGCTTGCCCTGCTGGGACCATGCCGTAGTTTGGGGGGAACTCGGTTCGTTGGTACGCAGCGACGAGGTCTTCATGTCGCTCGGGTAGGGTGGCGGGCCGGTGCGGGGCGAAAGGCGCGTATTGCAAAAAGAACGGGTTGTCGCCTGAAAGTTCCGAGATGAGGTCGACGGCACGTTGCCCAAAGACATCGGTGCTGTAGTCAGATGGACCATCGCCAAAGGTGACCTCGGTGCCGTTGCTGGTTGCCACCCAGTTGAGGTATTTGAACGACTCTCGCGGCGACGTGACTGGTTGCGATGGCTTGTCGTCGTAGACGAAGAACTCATCGAAACCGGCCGGTGCGCCGTTGGTTTCGAAGTCGTAGTTGGTGAGATACTTGCCCGAGATCGCTGTGCGGTAACCCAGTTCGTTCAGGCTCTCGGTGAAGGTTCCGGTGGGCTGAAACGCATTGGCGCCGCCTTGGGGGAGGCCATTGGTGAAGACCCCGTGGTCGGCGACATAGTCACCGGTGAGAAACCCGGCTCGGGCGGGGCAACAATTTGGACTCGTGACGAAGGCATTGGTGAATGTGATGCCGTTGTTGGCGATTCGCTCTTGCAGAATCGGCATGAATGCTACCGATTCCCAGTTCTGGTCATCGGTCATGATCAACACGATGTTGGGCGGTAGAGGTCCGGTGCGCTGGGCCGAACTTGTTTGCATAACGGCAAGCGACGCTGCCACAACAGTGAGGAGCGCCACTAGCCCAAGTTGTGTGGCTCGCGACGAAAATCTGTCCGTGCGGTTCACGCTTCTCCGAGTCAGCCTGTTGCCGAAGTTGCTAGCTCAAAGACGCTGGCCACTCTGTCCTGAAGCGCAGGCTGGAGTGCAGGATCTGCTGAATCTGGGATGAACAAGAAGTTCATGACGTAGTCGGGCGTTCCTGGGTTGTCGAGCGACTGGTGTTTGTCGACGTCGAGTTCGGCAACAGGATTGAGTGCACCGTGGTGTCGGAAGAAGCCGCGGTAGCCAAGCTCGGCCAAGTAGTCGATGACAGCGATCGGGTTGGCTTCGTTGTGGCGAGCCTCGGATTCGATGATCAGGTTTGGTTGCTCGCGCCTGAGGGTATTGGTCATGCCGCGAAGTGCTTCCATCTCGTGGCCTTCAACGTCGATTTTGATGGCGGAGACGTCTTCCAGGTTGAGGTCGTCGAGTTTCACCTTGAGCACTCGCATAGAGCGAGTGCCTCGAAGTCCGGGTTCGTTGTTCTGAAGAAGAGAGCCGCGCGTTGAGAACTCGGCATCGCCAAGGATAGGTACGAAGAAGTCAGCTTCGCCTGCTTCGTCGGACACACCCGCCGGGATGACCGTGCAGGACGGCCCGAGAAGCTGTTGTAGATATGAGGTGAGTTCCCGATTGGGCTCGAAGGCGATGACGTTGGCTCCGGCTTCTTGCATCTCGTACGAGAAAAGGCCGCGGTGGGCCCCGATGTCGATTGCGGTTGTGCCGGGCGAAACCAGCAGGTCGAGAAGGTGGTACTCGGTATCGATGAGGGGGTCGACAAACCGTTTTGCCCGTTGGTGTCGAATTCGAGGAGGAACCCGCTCCAGTAGTTGACCCCGCAATTTATCAACTAATTCCATACCATTTCACGGTACCAGTTTGGCCCATGTTCGGTCGATAGCGGTTCAAGACACCATTTCCGCCATGCCCATGGTGCCCTCGTTCGGGTGCCGATATCTGACACACTGGGGGAGTGCCAATGCGTCAGGATTGCAAGAACTTCGAGAGTCGTACGTACCCCACCGGCGACACGGTCCGGAAGTGCAATCTCGACCTCGCTCCCGAGGCCCCGTGGCGCTGCCCCGAGTCTTGCGAGGGCTACGAAAGGCGTTTGGCCGATGTCAACTGGCGTCACGGTACGTTGGTGACGCCGCCCACGCCGGACGAACCTTCAAGCCTTGGCGAGGACGACAGCATCGCTGCGTTGCTCGATGCGGCGGAGGACATCGTGAATAGTGCGGGCCCCTCGATTATGGCCGATGTCGACCGCGAGCGGGCCGAGCAAGCACAGACCAAGCGTTTTCGACTACCGAAGTGGTTGCGGCGAGGCGACTAACGACACGTCTCGCAAGTTGCCGCTCGCTTGTCTAAAGCTGTGGTCGAGCGGTTACGATCATTGTTTCCCTAGCCGCCCGTAACGAGGTCGTCCGCTGTCGAATTTTGGTACTGAAGCCGCAAGCTCATTGCCTGGGCCGGAGTGGCTTGTCGCACGCCGCACCGCCGCAGCCGAGAAGCTTCCGTCTGTGGCATTTCCCTCTGATCAGGAAGAGATATGGCGGTACACGCCGATCGGTGACCTCGAGATCGATTCGTATGCGCCTTCTGACGATACGTCGGGGAAGGACTCGACGATCTTTGATGTGCTGTCGACCCGGGCTGGCTTGGTCGAGGTTCGCAATGGTTGGGTAACCCGACAAGAACTCGATGACTCGCTCGCGCAAAATGGCTTGTTTGTTGGTCGGCTCGCCGATCACCCCGATCCCGAGGGTCTGCTCGGCAGCGTCGCTGGTGAAAGCAAGGACTATTTTGCCGTGCTTTCGGATGCGTTTGTTGGCGATGCCGTGGTCATTGATGTTCCGGCAGGAATGGTTGTCGAGTCGCCCATCGTGGTTGGCGAACGCAGCCGAGGCGAAGGAGCGGCCTCGTTCCCTCGTTTGGTAGTCCGTCTTGGTGCCGACAGCGAAGCGTCGGTTGTCCAGCATCAAAGCACTGGTGTGGGTCCGGTGTTGGCCGTGCCCGTAACCGAGCTCGATGTTGGTCCCGCAGCGCGTCTGCGGCTGCTCAACATCCAAGTGATGGGGTCGTCGGCAACGCAGCTTGGAACCATTGTGGCTCGAGCTGCGCAAGATGCCACGGTAACCGTCGGGGCAGCTGGTCTTGGCGGCGGTTACTCGCGGCTTCGGCTCGATTGCCGGCTTGAAGGTAGGGGTGCCGACGGCAACTTGTTGGCGCTCTACTACGGTGAGACCGGCCAGACCCTCGATTTCCGGACGCTGCAGGATCATGCGGCCCCCAACACCACGAGCAACCTGTTGTTTAAGGGAGCGTTGGCCGGCGATGCCCGGTCGATCTACACCGGGATGATTCAGGTGCGGCCCGATGCTGCGGGTACCAATGCGTACCAGACCAATCGCAACATCAAGCTCAGCAAAGAGGCCTGGGCTGAGTCGGTTCCGAACCTTGAGATCGAGAACAGCGATGTGCGATGCAGCCATGCATCCACGGTGTCGCCTATCGACGAGGAGCAGCTGTTCTACCTCGAGAGCCGCGGCGTGCCGTCGGAGACGGCGGAGCGTTTGATCGTTGCCGGGTTTTTCCGCGACGTCCTCGAGCAGTTGCCGGTTGAAGACGGCTATTCGGTTATCGAAGAGATCATTGCTGCGAAGCAGGACCGGCACCAGTTGGCCAGCAAGGTCTCAAGCTGATGCGGGTTCGTATTTGCGAGCGAAGCGATATCGGGCCCGACACCGCAACCCGATTTGATGTGGATGATCTTCGGGTAGCAATCATTCGCCTTGGCGACGACTTTTATGCAATCGGCGACGAGTGCAGCCATGCCGATTTTTCCCTGTCCGATGGCGAGCTTGAGCCCGATGACTGCACCATCGAGTGCCCGAAGCACGGCGCCGTGTTCGATGTTGTCACCGGCGAACCCGAGACCCTTCCGGCGGTTCGTCCGGTGCCGGTTTATACCGTCATCATCGAAGACGACGTTGTGTACATCGAGCGCTCTGACGACGATGCTTCGCCCGAATCCGAATCGAAAGACACCACATCATGAGTGAGCTCATCATCGAGGGCCTCAAAGCCACTGTCGGCGGCGCCGAAATTCTTAGCGGCGTCAACCTCACGATTCGTTCGGGTGAAGTACACGCGTTGATGGGTCCCAACGGGTCGGGAAAAAGCACCCTATCGCACGTGTTGCTTGGTCGACCGGGCTACGAAGTCACGGGTGGGACGGTGCGCCTTGATGGCGATGATGTTTTGGCAATGTCCACTGCCGAACGTGCTGCAGCCGGGCTTTTCTTGGCCATGCAGCACCCCACCGAAGTGCCGGGAGTTCTTCTACGAGACGTGCTCGGAGCCTCGTCAGCACTCGATGGTGATGACTTTGAGGCGGCGGTTGCTAGCGAGCTCACTGCGATTGGCCTAGAGGAAGCGTTTCTCGAACGGGCCCTCAACGTTGACTTGTCTGGCGGCGAGAAGAAGCGCAACGAGACCATTCAATTGGCGATCCTTCAACCAAAAATTGCCGTGCTCGACGAGATCGACTCAGGTCTCGATGTCGATGGCCTCCGACTTGTGAGCAAGCGCATCGAACGTGCGACCAACGACGACGGCTTAGGAGTGTTGGCAATCACTCACTTCACCCGTCTTCTTACCGAACTCAAGGCCGACTTCGTGCATATCTTCACCGGTGGCGTCATCGTCGAGACCGGCGGCCCCGAGCTTGCTGATGAACTCGAAGAGTCGGGCTATGCACGTTGGGTCCCGGTTGACGAGAAGCCAGAGTCGAAGAACCCGGCGTTAGCCGACGATCCGTTCGCCGACCCGCTGGCCTAAGCGTCGAGCTCGTCGAGAGCTTGCACGAGGGTGTTCCAGCCCAAGGTTGCGCACTTTATGCGCACCGGGAACTTCACGACGCCTTTCAGCGCTTCGAGATCGCCAAGTTTGAGCTCGGGGTTGATCTCTTCAAGTTCGGCGTGTTCGTCGTCGCCAAGCTCTTGCTGATGAATGCTCATCATTGTCTTGAATGCTGAGATGAATTCGCGTGTCTCATCAACCGACTTTCCCTTGATGGCAGCGGTCATCATCGATGCCGACGACTGGCTGATCGAGCAGCCTTGTCCGCCAATGGCGATATCGGTCACCACGCCATCGGTAAGTTCGAGCGTGAGGATTACCTCGTCGCCACAGAGAGGATTGAAGCCCTCGACCCGGTGCGCTGGGGGCGGGAGCTCGCCTCGGTTACGAGGGCTTCGGTAATGGTCGAGGATTATCTCTCGGTATAGGTCTTCAAGGCCCATGATTCTCCCTAGCGTATCGACTGTTAGAAGTCGAAGAAGTCGCCGGATGCTTCGAGCGCATCACCAAGCGCATCGATATCGGCTTCGTCGTTGTACAGATACACCGAGGCGCGGGCCGTAGCGTTTGCGCCAAGGGCCTTCATGAGTGGCTTGGCGCAATGATGGCCGGCCCGAAGACACACCCCGTTTTGGTCCATCACCTGGGTGAGGTCGTGGGGGTGAATATCTTTGTACTGGATGGACATCACACCGCCCCGAGCGGCTGGCTCGGACGGGCCGTGGATGGTTAGGTCGTCGCCGAAACGCTCATTGAGGGTGCGCAGGGCGTAGCCGGTGAGCTCGACCTCGTGTTGGCGTATGGCGTCCATGCCGATGTTGGTGAGGTAATCGACCGCTGCGCCGAGGCCCACGATCTCGGCGACGGGCGGCGTGCCTGCTTCGAACTTCCACGGGATCTCGGTGGTGGTGAAGCCTTCGGTGGTGACGTTCAGAATCATTTCGCCGCCACCGAGGAAGGGCGGCATGTCGTTGAGCGTGTCCTCGGCTGCCCAGAACCCGCCGATGCCCGTTGGGCCAAGCATCTTGTGGCCGGTGAAGACCAGGAAGTCTGCGCCCAGGTCGGCGACGTTGGTTGTGAGGTGAGGAACGTGCTGGCTGGCGTCGACCAGGCTCATGGCGCCGGCCTGGCGAGCAAGTGTGGCTAGTCGTTTCACCGGGTTGACGGTCCCCAGCACGTTCGACATTGCGGTAAACGAAACGAGCTTGGCTCCGTCGATGAGCCGGTCGATGTCGGTCAGGTCGAGTTGGCCGTCGTCGGTGATGGGTATCCAGCGAAGCTCGATACCCATCTCGGCGGCGAGCATGTGCCACGGCACAATGTTGGCGTGGTGCTCCATCATGGTGAGAACGACGGCGTCACCCTCGTTGAGGTTGGCTCGGCCCCAGGACTGGGCGATGAGGTTGAACGCCTCGGTGGCGTTCTTGGTGAATACCAACTCCTTCGATGAGCCGGCACCGATGAATTTGGCCACCCGCTTGCGGGCGCCTTCCATCGCGTTCGTAGCTTCCTCGGCTATCTTGTACGTGCCGCGGTGAACGTTGGCGTTAATGGTCTCGTAGTAAGTGCTCATCGCGTCGATGACCGCTTGGGGCTTCTGCGAAGTGTTTGCCGAATCGAGGTAGACGAGGCGTTTGTTGTCGTGGACAGACTGGTGAAGAACCGGGAAGTCGCGCTTGATGGCGGTGACGTCGAGAGTGGAGCCTTCGCCTACGCCCATGCGTCAAACCCTTTATCTTCGAGGCGAGCCGCCAGTTCCATGCCGCCGCTATCGATGATCTTGCCATCGCGGAGGATGTGTACATGATCGGGTTCGATGAGGTCGAGGAGGCGTTGGTAGTGGGTGATGACGACGACCCCGAGGTCGGGGCGGTCCTTTCGGACTTCTTGGACACCGCTGGCCACAATCTTGAGCGCATCGATATCGAGACCGGTGTCGGTTTCGTCGAGGATGGCAATCTCGGGTTCGAGGATCGCCATTTGGAGAATCTCGTTTCGCTTTTTCTCGCCGCCAGAGAAGCCTTCGTTGAGGAACCGGTCGGCGAATGCGGGGTCGATGCCGAGACGATCCATCCATTCCATGATGGAAAGGCGTAGCTCGAGGATGGAGAGGTCGATGCCCTTGCGGGCCGAGAGCGCTTGGCGGAGAAAGTTGATAACCGAAACGCCCGAGATTTCGTGAGGGTGCTGGAAGGCGAGGAACATTCCGGCCTTGCCGCGCACGTCGGCGCCCCACTCGGTGATGTCGTCGCCCTTGAATCGCACTGCGCCTCCGGTGACCTCATATTCGGGGCTGCCGAGGAGTGTGGCGGCAAGGGTCGACTTGCCCGAGCCGTTGGGACCCATCAACGCGTGCACCTCGCCAGAGTTGACGGTGAGGTTCATGCCCTTGAGGATGTTGGGAAGGTCGGTGTCGGCGACCTTGGCGTGAAGATCGTCGATTTCGAACAGGGGAGCACTCATAGGCCCAATTGTATTGCGAGTCCGGCATGGCAGAGGTGGTCGGACGGCACATAAGCTGCGCCCGAGGCCCGGATTGCGCCGTGGCCAAAGTGCCTGCTGTGGCCGCTGAGGTCTACCATCGGCTCCGTGCTCAACCGAGATGGAATGCGAGAGGAGATGCATGTCTGAACTCGCTGCTCGGCTTGTTGATGGAGTGGGGCTACTGCTTCGTCGGTGGTGGTTCGTGCTGGGCTGTGGTCTGCTGGCAGCAGCGCTCGGCTTCCTCTGGTCCGAGACCATCAACGGCGATAGCGGCGAGGCGACGGTACGGGTCGGCTTCGGCCCCGATCCCGCGTACTACGACATCCTGCCAAACGTCGATCGCGTCACCGCCTTCGTTGCCGGCGACGCCTTCCGTTCTGAACTCGGGTTGAGGAGCGGCAGCGGCGGGCCGGTGGTCGAGCCGGATCCGCCGAATGGAATCCTCGCGTTCATCGACCTCGACGTGCGCGGCGCCGAATCTGACGCTGAGGCGGTCGAGGTGGCGAACCGGGCGGCCGCGTTGGTCGTGGATCACATGAACTCGCTGGCCAATCAGGGTTCGGTTGAATCGCGCGACAAGCTCATGGCGCAGCTCGCCGACATCGAAACGCAGCTGCCTGATCTCGAGGCGGAGCGGGACCGCTTGGCCGAGGTGCAAGCCGAACTCATCGTGTTGCGACTCGAGGACGAAGCTGCCTTCGAGCGGTACGAGGATGCCTCGGCGGCTCGCGACAAGATTCGGTCCGAAATCGACGGTTTGCTTCGGCAACGTACCGAGGCGCGACTCGATCTCGCCGACCTCGATCGCCGGCGTCCCGATGGCGAGTTCGAGGTGCTTCGCACAGCCAACGTCGAGGAGTCGAGTAGCGACCAGCCGGTGTGGCCGTTGGCGGGAGCGGTCGGATTGGCCTTGGGTTCGCTCGTAGTTGTGGCACGCGACCGGGATCTGCTCCCGGTTCGTGAGTCGGCCGATCTCACATCACTTCGACTGAATGAGGACACCTTGCTTGTCGACGGTTCTGTGCGGTCGGTTGCCTTGTTGTTGCGACGGAAGGCTGATCTCGGAGATCGAGTACTCCTCGCTGGCTTTGGAATGCCAACCGCAGCGATCGTCCAACGGGTAGAGGGACTTCTGGGCACCCTCGAGACATCGGCTCGAGTAGTCGGCGTCGATGATTCGACCGCAGGCGGCGACGCAGTCTTGTTGATCGACGGCGGCGAGGTTGGTTCGAGCCTCGCGGAGCATGCGGTGCATGCGGATGCTGCGGTCCTTGTGGTCGCTGCGGGCGAGGTGCAGGCCGATGACCTTTCTGGGCCCATCGCCGAGCTGTCGGCACTCGGAGTTCCTTTGCACGCCGTGCTGGTGGCCGAGCCTGCCGCTGGAATGTAGATGGCGGTCGAAGCGCTCCGGTCGGATCAGAACAACGCTGCGGAGCTGGGTGCGGTTGGCCTGGCAGCCGGCCGCTCGTCGAAGCGCCCGCTGGTTCTCGAGCTCGGGCTCTGGGCGCTACTTCTTGTCGTGCCGGTGAGCGGCTCGTCGGTCGGGCGAGGCGAAATCGGGAGTCCGCTGGCCGTCGAGCTTGTAGCCAAGCTTGCGCTGTTGCTGGTCGTCGGCGGTGTCTTCGTGCTCTACGGGAGTGGACGCTGGCCAGCTTCTACCGCATGGAGGGTCCTCGTGACGCTCGCTGGCTTCTTCGTGCTGACGGCGCCGTTCGCTGTTTCGCCAGCGTCAGCGCTGATCGACGCCGCATTGTTGGTGGGTGCGACGCTGTTGGCGGGACTTCTGGCAGTCGAGGTCGGGATGCTCCGACTCCTGCGCTCTCTTGCCGGGTCGGTGACGCTCCTCGTTGTCGGAAGCTTTGCGGTTGAGCGATGGTTCGAGCGTTCAACTCAGAACGTATTGGATGGCGGTGGGCTGCAGGGTTTCGACCGCGTCGCCGGTTTGTTCTCTGACCCAAACACGATGGGGCAAGCGGCTGCGGTTGGGGTGCTCGCATCGGTGCTCTTGCTGCTACACGCACGTCGGGTTGGCGGAGCGGCGGTGTGTGGAGTGGTGTGCCTCATCGGATTGGCCTCGACGCAGTCGAGAACTGCGTCGATCGGGCTGGCGGCTGCGTTGGTTGTAGGTGTTTTACGCACGCGGCGGGCCCGCGTAGCCGGGATGCTTGCGGCAGTGCTGCTCGTCGGCTTCGTGCTTTGGCTTCCCGGCGCCGGGTCCTTTGGAGCCGAGTCGCTCACCCGTAGCGGCGATGCGCAGGAGGTTGCAACCCTGACGGGGCGCACCCGGGTGTGGAAGTCGGTGGTTGAGGTTGTGCCAGAGCGTCCTATCATCGGGCACGGCGCAGGATCATCACCTGAGGTGGTCTCTGAGTTGGTTCGTGACGGTCGAATTTCCTGGCCGGCGTTGCACGCCCACAACGCCGTACTACAGGTCCTGCTCACCGGAGGAGTGACGGGTGTTGTCCTGCTGGTCGCGGCGTTTGGAACGTGGTTTCTCAAACGAAGGACCGAGCGTCGTCTTAATGGCTTCGTGTGGTTGGTGATCGTTGGGACCGTCACCGAAGTTCTGGTGATGCGTACCCCCTCGATGTATTGGCTGGTCTTGGCGGCCGTGTTCGCGGTCGGCGGTGGCGTCTCGACAGGTGTCGCTCGAAGTCGTTGACAGCTTGAGCCAACCTTGATAAGCATTTGAGCATAAATCAAGGCTCGGTTTCCCGGCTGGGCTTTGTATCGGCGGAACTACGCAGAACGGCGGTTTGCGGTGGCGGCAGAAGAATTGAGCGCGCGTGCGTGCGAGACCCCCGAGGACGGCTCGGATGTCTGGGCCGACCTCCTTGACGCTTCGCCGTCGAACGGCAGCCTCTTTGGTGCCTTCGAATCCTCGGTCGATCCGAAATCGCACACTCGGTCGCAGGACCGAGCGCTTCATTCTGCGCAGGTCACCCAGGAACGGCCCGATGTATCCCGCATCGCCGACTCGTGGTGCCAGACGCTCGCCGACCTCCTTGGTCGAGAAAACGTTTCGCCCGATAGCGACATCTTTGACGATTTGGGGGCCGACTCGTTGTTGCTTGCTGAATTCTGTACGCGGCTGCGCGAATCGGCCTATGCGTTCGCTCCCTCGATGCGCGATGTGTACCAGCATCGGTCGATCACCGCCCTTGTAACGCATATGACCTCAGACGAACTCGACACTCAAAACGAGTTACCTTTCGTCAAGCAATCGACCGACCATCAACCGGCGAGTCGTGCGATGTACCTTCTCGTTGGTGTAGCCCAAGCGGTCTCACTTATTGGCATCGCAATAGCCGCCGGGGCTGCGACCGCATTGGGCCATTCGTGGACCGCCGCCGCTGAGGGTGCGGTAGCGACCTACCAGCGGTCGGTAGCGTTTGGCCTCCTCTTTCTGCTCGGATGGGCAGCGCTCCCGATCGCTGCGAAGTGGACGTTGGTCGGCACATGGAAGGCTCAGCGCTTTCCCCTCTGGAGCTGGCGTCACTTCCGGTTCTGGCTCGTGACGACGCTCATCAAGTTCAGCCCGATGGCTATCTTTGTTGGTTCACCAATCTTTCTCTGGTGGCTTCGGGCCCTCGGCGCCCGTATCGGTCGCGGCGTTGTCTACCTGAGTCGGCAGGTCCCGGTCTGCGCTGATCAGCTCACGATCGGCGACGGCGTGGTGGTGCGCGCTGACGCGATCATCAAGTGTTATCGAGCGGTTGACCGCTCTATCGAGATTGGGCCCGTGCATCTGGGGTCCAACAGTTTCGTCGGTGTTGGCGCAGTCATCGACACGAATTGCTGGCTTGGCGAAGGGGCACAGCTGGGTCACGCATCAACGCTGATTCCGGGACAGCGGGTGCCCGATGGTGCACATGTGGTGGGCACGCCGGCCGTAAACGCTACCGACTTCGATTATCTCGACGTCGAGGATGCCGCGGTCGATCCAGGCGCCA
Source organism: uncultured Acidimicrobiales bacterium (assembly GCA_938023735.1). Classification (GTDB taxonomy): domain Bacteria; phylum Actinomycetota; class Acidimicrobiia; order Acidimicrobiales; family SHLQ01; genus CALLQB01. The sequence goes on along the minus strand of CALJDK010000172.1, from coordinate 7,948 downwards.
ACCCGCAGGCTCGTCGATTCGGCTACTCGGTCGCGCAGCTCGTCGTCTTATTCCTCGTTTCTCTTCCGGCTACGACCATGCTCCCGCTCGCGCTTTTCAGACTCCCCGTCGCCCCGACTGATCTGCGCTCTATCGAGGACGCGGCGCGACTGCTGTTGTTCGCGGCAATGGTCTACTTCGGCGGCATCGTCGCCCTCTTCGTGACGGCCGTTTTTACCTGTCGAATCTGCGCCCGGGCATTCGAGCCAGGTGTTGCGTACCCGCTGTATGGATGGCGATACGCCGTTCATCGTTTTGTGTCACGGGTGACGAACGCCCCCGTGCTGACGAGACTGGTAGGCGACACGTCCTACGTTCTGCACTATCTGTACGCGCTTGGGTTCGGGGTAAAGCTCACCGACCAGACCGGCGCAAACTTTGGCACAGCCATCAAACACGACTCGCCCTACTTCGTGCGGGTGGGGGCCGGAACGATGGTGGCTGACGGCATCAACTTTGCCAACACCGACTATTCGAGCGCGTCGTTTCAGGTTGGCGAGGTCCGCTTGGCCGTGCAGAGCTACGTCGGCAACAACATTGTCTATCCACCGCAGGCGAAGACCTCTAACAACTGCCTCATCGGCACGAAAACGATGGTGCCGTTGGATGGTGAGGTTCGGGAAAACACGGGCCTGCTCGGCAGTCCGAGTTTTGCGATACCAAGAACCGTCGACCGTGATGTCGAGTTTCACGCCGACTCGAACGAGGAGCTGCGGGCCAAGCTGGGCGACAAGGATCGCCACAACCGCCACTCGATCGCACTGCGGCTGGCGACCCGATATATCGCAACGCTATCGGGCCTCGGGTTCGTCACGTACGGAGTGGGCTGGTTTGCCGATCACGGAGCCCTCGTCTCTGCGCTTGTGGTGCCGGCGATGGTCATCGTTGCATGGACCTTCAACATTTCGATCGAGCGGCTGCTGGTTCGAATACAGCCACTTCGTCCAACGATTTGTTCGATGTACGAACTCGAGTCGTGGCGGGTTGAGCGGTTCTGGAAGCTGAACTGGAATCCGGCCGTCCTGAACGGCACGGCCATGAAGGGGATGGCCTGGAAACTCCTTGGAGTCGATATTGGAAAGCAGGTGTTTGACGACGGCTGTTCGATCACCGAAAGAACCCTGGCGTCGGTTGGCGACTATGCAACGCTCAATTCGGCCACCGCGCTGCAGTGTCACTCCCAAGAAGACGCCGTGTACAAGGCCGACCGTATAGCGGTTGGACGCCGGTGCACCCTAGGTACCGGGGCGTTTGTGCACTACGGCACCCGAGTCGACGACGGAACTGCGCTCATGACGAACACCTTCCTCATGAAGGGCACGTCGACCGGCCCCGGCTCAATCTGGGGAGAGAACCCAGCCCGCGAACTCGTGCGCGGAACGAGCGAGATAGAGGCGACGATCGCACCATCAACCAAAGGAGATACCGCAGTGAAGCCCCACACCCTCCCCACAGCAGACTTTCAACGTTGGTGGCATGCGATCGAACGGGCGGGGTTGACACCAATCGGCTCGATGACCACGTCGCCCACCGACGATGTCGGCCAGGTTGAGATGGGCATCGAACCAAGCCTGGCGGCAAGAATCGCAGCGGTCGCCGATGAACTTGGTGTGGAGCCTCGTACGTTGGTCTTCGCCGCTCACGCCCGGGTGGTCGCCGGGTTGACGGGGGAGACCGAGGTAACCCTTGGATACGCGCCAACAGGGCGGCCAGCCCTCCCTGCGCTGGTCGATCTCGACGCCGCTAGTTGGGGCTCTCTCATCGAGCAGGCGTCGGTGGTGACCGGCACCCTCGACGCCGAGCACGAGCGAGCATCGGACGCCCTTGCGGACGCCGACTTTTCCGCCACCTTGTTCGTCACGGTGTTCGGTTCGGGTGAACCGTTGGGGTCCTGGGAACCTGGCGACTCGACAACGCTTCGGGTCTCGTTGCTCGAACAGAACGGGCAGTTGACGCTTTCGATGGCGTATTCCCTCGGCACATTCGATGCTGACGCAGCGAAGCGGATCCTCGGCTACCACATCCGTTCTCTGGAGCATCTCGTCGCCGATGTCGACGGCGATTGCCTTCAGATAAACCTCCTCGACGATGCCGAGATCGAGTATCAGCTCAACGCCTTGGCGGGACCGGCCCGAGAGCTTCCCGACGTGCGCTTCCACGAACTCTTCGAGCAACGAGTGCTTGAGCATCCAGACCGAATTGCGGCCACCCACTGTGGCGTTGCGCTTTCATATCGGGAACTCAACTCGCGAGCGAATCAGTTGGCCCGAGCGCTCCTGCACCGGGGCGCAAAGCCCGAGGCGGTGATCGGTGTGGTCACCGAGCGAAATCTGGATTGGATGGCATCGGTCATCGCAATCTTCAAAGTTGGGGCAGCCTATTTGCCCATCGAACCGCACTTTCCGGCCGACCGAATCGCCTCGATGCTCCGCCGCTCGAACTGCCGGCTTGTGATCAGTGAAATCGGAAGCACAGCAACGCTTTACGAAGCGATGGCCGACCTTCCTCGAGTGAAGGGGTTCTTCGCGCAAACGGCGTTCTCCGAATGCCGCTCAGACCATAACATCGACCGCTCGGTTCATGCCGACCAGCTTGCGTACATCTACTTCACCTCGGGATCCACCGGTGAGCCGAAGGGCGCAATGTGTGAGCACCTCGGCATGCTCAATCACCTGTTTGCAAAGATCGACGATTTCGGGATCGCCGAGGGCGAAGCCGTCGCCCAGATTGCGCCGCAGTGCTTTGACATCTCGCTCTGGCAGCTCATTTCGGCGCTTCTGGTAGGCGGCCGTACGGCAATCATCGACCAAGACACGCTGCTTGATCCTGAACGGCTGATCGACGAAGTGCTCGGTCAGAATATTGGCGTTCTCCAGGTAGTGCCTTCGTATCTCGAGGTGCTTCTCAGCCATCTCGAGTCGCGCCCGTCGTCCCTCGGTTCGCTGCACTGCGTATCGGTGACCGGCGAGGCACTGTCGGTTGAGTTGGCGAAGCGCTGGTTCCGATCGCAGCCTGGCATCAAGCTCGCAAATGCGTACGGTCTGACCGAGACGTGCGACGACACCAACCACGAAGTGATGGCAGCTGCGCCCACGAATGGTCGGGTGTCGCTCGGCCGCGCCGTAAACAACGTGTCGGTTCGCGTGGTCGGCCCGACGCTTTCGCTGGTTCCGCTTGGCGCTCCGGGCGAGATCGTGTTTTCGGGAATGTGTGTGGGCCGCGGCTACATCAACGACCCAGACCGCACCGCGGCGGCATTCGTTGCCGATCCTCTCGTGGAGGGCGAGACGCTGTATCGAAGTGGGGACTTCGGACGCTGGGGCCCCGAAGGGAAGCTCGAGTTTTTGGGTCGCCGTGACGCCCAAGTGAAGATTCGCGGCTTTCGGATCGAGATTGGCGACGTGGAGAACGCGCTTCTCCGCGTCGACGGGGTTCGCCAGTCGGCTGTGGTCATTACGTCGCGTGCCGACGGTGTGAAGCAGTTGGTCGCCTTCTACTCGGGCGACAGATTGCAGCCTAAGCGCGTCCAAGATCAGCTGCGGTCGGCGCTTCCCGAATACATGGTTCCGTCGGTGGTGTTCTTTGAGGAGGAACTGCCGTTAAGCGACAACGGCAAAGTCGATCGGAAGGTTCTGCGATCGCTTGCGACCGACCGCGAGGTCATCAACCTCGATTTCGACCCACCGGTGACCACTACCGAATTTTGGTTGGCCGGGCTCTGGGCCGAGCTGCTCCAGATACCTGTCGATCAGTTGGGGCGTCGCGACCACTTCTTCGATCGGGGCGCGAACTCCCTTCTCGCCGTCGAACTCGTGACCAAACTCGATCGTGTCGTTTCGCTTCGAGATATCACCAGGACGCCAGTTCTGTCCGAATTGGCCGAACTCATCGACGCATCGGCAGACGCCGCTGGCGAGTCGAACGGGTCGCGCGAGCTCCTCCAATCGCTCACCAACACTGAGGGCTCGCTCGATCGAACGCTGGTCTGCTTCCCGTATGCGGGCGGCAACGCGATCAACTACCAGGCCATGGCGAGCGCGTTGGGAGGAACGGGGCTTTGCGTCTACGCGGTCGATCTCCCCGGACACGATGTCGGAGCGACATCGGAGCCATTCGAGTCGCTCGACAACGTCGTTGCCCGAGTGGTCGACGAGATCAAGGAACTGAACCTGACCAACCTTCTTCTCTGGGGCCATTCCTCGGGTTCGGCGTTCGCGCTCGATACCGCGGCCAGGCTCGCTGACGAAGGCATCGGTGTCGAGCGGGTTTTCGTGGCGGCGCAGGTGCCAGGGTCGGTGGCCGATCGCGAACGGCATGCAGCATCGCTCGATGGGAAATCGGATGCCGAAGTTGCCCGACAGTTGGCCGAAGAGGGCGGCTACGGGGAACTCGCTCGATTATCGGATGAACAGGCTGAGCTGGTTGGAGCTGCGTACAAGCATGATGTTCGGGACGCGCACCGTTGGTTCATCGACCGGCTCGCGGCTCAACAGCCAGCGAAGCTCTCGACCCCCGTCGTGGCGGTAGTGGCCGACGACGACAGTTCGTTGTCCGACACTGGTCCTGAGGGTTGGACACAGCTGGTGGAGGATGTGGAAGTTCTGCACCTCAAGCAGGGCGGCCACTATTTCCTCAGAACAGAACCGAGCGACGCTGCGCAAGCTGTACTTGCCTATCAGCAAACCCCATCGATCGCAGACGGAAGGAAGGTGCACCTATGACGAGCACACTGGAATGGCACAACAACGAAGTGGCAAAGCCGCCGGTGCTCGACGTGGACTCCGAAGCGACTCGGTGGCTTCGTGAGCAGAGGGACGACGTGCTTCGGCTCCTCGACGAGCACGGGACGGTGGTGCTTCGGTCGGTCGACGGCCTCGATGAAGCAATGGTGCGCGACGCGGCACTGGCAATTTCGTCTGGTCTGTTCGTAGAGAAGGAAGCGATGACCGGCCGTGACCAGCTCGCTCACGGCGTGTATTCGCCGTCGATCTGGCCGCAGACGCAGCAAATGTGTATGCACCACGAGCTGAGCTACCGACTGCAGTTTCCGGGGAAGATGCTGTTTGCTTGTATCGATCCTGCCGACTCGGGCGGGGAGATCGAAGTAGCCGATGGGGCAGCAATGCTCGATGTCTTACCGCCCGATCTTGTCGATCGGGTTGAGAAGGAAGGTTGGATACTCGCTCGCAGCTTTGGCGACGATATGGGCCTTTCGGTGGAAGACGCATTCGGTAGCTCGAGCAAAGCGGACATCGAGTCATACTGTGAGCAGAACAAGATCGACTTCCGGTGGACCAACGATGGCGGTTTGCAGACCAGGCAGCGACGTCCTGGCGTGGTGTATCACCAGCGCACCGAGCGACGTGTTTGGTTCAACCAGCTCGCGTTTCTTAGCGAGTGGACTCTGGATCTCGCAGTGCGCGATTTCCTCATCGACGAGTTCGGTGCCGATGGGCTGCCGTTCAACACGTTTTTCGGCAACGGTGAGCCGCTCACCAGCGAGATCGTTTCCTCCATCGCCGACGCCTACACGTCGCTGTCCGCAAGCACCCCGATGCAGTCGGGGGATATCACCGTGGTCGACAATGTTCGTATGGCGCACGGTCGTGCACCGTTTGAGGGCGACCGACGACTGCTTGTAGCGATGTGCGACCCGGTAAGCCTTGCCGACGTGGGGCCTCGCCGGTAGGTCGCTCACGATCACATATGCTGGGCTGATGGCACTCGACCTCACCGCAACGCTTCATCACTCCGCGACCGGGCTGGAGATCCACAAGCTCGTTGTCGGCCCGGTCGACAACAACGTGTTCGTCGTGCGGTGCACCGAAACGGGCGATGCCGCGCTTATCGATGCAGCCAACGAACACGACCAGTTGCTGGAGCTGGCGGAAGCCACCGGCGTACGAACCATCCTCGAGACCCACGGACACTGGGATCACGTGCAGGCGATCCCGGCCATGCGCGAAGCCGGCTACCAGGTGGGAATCACTGCCGAAGACGCGCCCATGCTCGAAGACATGACCTATGACTACCTGCTAGAGAACGAGACGGTTATCGAGGTGGGCAAGCTTCGTTTGGAGACCATTTTGAACCCGGGCCACACACCCGGCTCGATGAGCTTCAAGATTCACGACCATCCGGTGCTGTTCAGCGGCGACACCCTCTTCCCGGGCGGACCGGGTGCCACGAAGTTCGAAGGCGGCAGCTTCGAAACCATCATCGAATCCATCGACCGGCTGCTTTTCGCCAAGCTCGATGCCGACACCATCGTCATGCCCGGACACGGCGGCGACACCACAATCGGCGCCGAACGACCGAGCCTCGACGAGTGGATCGCCCGGGGCTGGTAGGTATGGCGCTTCCAGCCGATCAACGCCCCTACGACGACACGCCCATCCACACCGCCGAGCTTCCGCCAACACCTACCCGAGACCGAAACATCTCGGCCGAGGCGTGGGTTGAAGCACCCACGGCGCTGCTGGAGTCGGGTGACGATATCGGCAAGCCGCGCATTGCCTACAAGCGTCGTCTTGGTCGTTGGCTGTTGTGGCGCGCCGGGCCAGCGAAGGGGGCCGACGCTAGGTACACCGCAATTGACAGCGACGACCTCACGGCGGTGCACTCGTTTCGGCTCTTCGCCGACGGAACCGGCGAGGGCGAAGGCCCCTCGGGGCAGACGCACGAACGATTTCGGTCGTGGAAGCAGGACCTCAACGAAAGTTGAGCATGGCGCTGACCGTTAGCTCGCCAGCGGGGTTGCCACCTGAAGATCCAACTCGACCGCGGCCGCCAACTGCTGCCGATCGAGGGTGAGGAACGTGGTGGGTCGCGGCAGGCGGTCGGCGGCAGCCAGATGAATCGAGTCGGTGAGGCGGAGGCGGAACCGTGCACCTATCTCGGCGGCCCGGGCCAAACACCTGTCATCGACCGGGATCTCGACGATGCTGTCCCATTCGAGGCGAAACTGCTGCCAGAGTTCATCGTGATGTGAGGGACTAAGGGCCACCCGGTGGAGGGCCATCAGCGTTTCGGTGCGGGTGATCGCCGAACCGCACCAGACCGGGTCGGCGTCCATCGCCTGCATCACCATGGGTCGGTCCCGGTCGGCCAGGTAGCGTCGAAGTAGGGCTGAGGTGTCGACGTAGAGGGTCATGATCCGCCCCGGATGGCGTCGAGGGTCGAACCGACGCGTACGTCGGCGCCGATCGGCGTCGGTTGGGCCGGGTGGTCGGGCCGTTTGGCGCGAGGCGGAAGTGCAAGGCCCGACGCGAACAGGCTTTCGAGGGTTGGGGAATCATTGGATTCAAGCGGACCGAGCATGGCGAGCGGCGCGCCGTCGGCAGTAACGACGATGCGCTCGCCCGATGCTGCTCGGCGGAGTAATGCAGCCAGGTTTGCTCGAAAGTCGCGGACGCCGATGTGAGTTTGCCCTTCGATGTGCTTCACGGTTCTCATCGTACCCCCGGACTAGAATGTGTACACATGCGTACACCTGACGAATTGATCGCGGTTCTTCGTCCGGCCTAGGGTCGGCATCACACGTATTCGTTCAACATTCACCAACCCTGAAACTCGGAGCACCGATGAACTTTGCCTTCAGCGAAGAACAAGACCAACTACGCGAATTCGTTCGCTCGTTCCTCGAGGACAAGTCGTCCGAAGAGGCCGTGCGCGAACAGATGGCGACCGAGCAGGGCTACGACGCTGCGGTGTGGAGCCAAATGGCCGAACAGCTCGGCCTGCAAAGTCTCATCATTCCCGAGGAGCACGGCGGCCAGGGCTTTGGTTACGTCGAACTCATCGTTGTACTCGAAGAGATGGGTCGCTCGTTGCTTTGCGCTCCGTACTTCTCGTCGGTGGTTCTTGCTGCCAACACGCTGATTCACTCGGGCGACGCCGACGCGCAGGC
>CALJDK010000171.1 GCA_938023735.1 uncultured Acidimicrobiales bacterium | reverse complement strand
GCGTCGAGGGGGTTTGTCAACCGGAGAAGCGCCACGTCGTGATCGAAGAAGAATCCTTCTTCGTCCAACCGGTAGGCCGGATGGACGATCTTCTCGGTTACCTCGACGGCATGGATTGGTTGGCGACGTCGTTGGTCGGTGATACCCGAGTACACGATGAGGTTGGCGGCTGAAGCGTTGACGCAATGGGCGGCGGTGAGCACCCATTCGGCGCCAATAAGGGTGCCGGTGCAAACGAAGTTCTCGAACGAGGATCCATTCGTTTCATAGATTCCCACCATGAACGGGTAGTCGGCGATGTCGCCACGCTCTCCCCCGACGATGGTGATTTCGTCATCGGCCTCCGCGACTCGGGGCGAGGGCTGGGCATCGGCCGCCGATGGCAGAAGCGCAGCCAGAAGAACGAGCAGGACGATTGCGCAGAGCGCAACAGCAGCCGGACCTGATCGGTTGGGTCGGGATGCACCAATCGCCGAGGAAGCGTGAGAAAGAGACACGCTGCCCGAGGGTACCGCGGCGCTCCAAGATAGGCCAGAGAACCTATACCGGAGGTCGCGGGATTTACGCGTGAATGACTTCGATCGGAGGAAGGGCGCTCACCGTCTCGAGTGGACCGAGCAGCGCATGCAGGTACTTTGCGACCTCGTCGGGGCCGTAACCAAGCTCGTTCACCAGCATTGGAACCGGCACCAGCAACTGGAAGCCCAGCCGAACTAAATGCAGCGACGTGGCCGGGTAACCCGACTCTTCCAGCCCCTTGTTCACCAGCTCGACAGTTGTGGCTGGCGGTTCGACGCTGCTGGTGGTGCAGGCCACTACCAGTGCGTGGTTTTCCACCATCCACGAGGCGGCGACGGCGAGTATTTCGTCAAGGGTTGCGGGTTTTTCGGCAGAGGCCGTTGCGCTCTCGCGAAGAGCTGCGAAGAGCTCGATAACGGCACCTTCTCGCACATTCTCAACGATCGCGTCGAAGTTGGGGAAGTGCACGTAGATTGCGGCAGGCGACAGATACGACCGCGCTGCGATCTGTCGGATCGTCGGAAGCGCTCCGCCCGTCTCGATGATGAGCTCTCTCGCCGCGGCAGAAATTTCAGCTGATCGTTCCGACATCATCATATTGTTGTCACAACGCCCGTGAGGGAATGGCTCCAACCGCAAAAAGATTGAAATTCTTTCAAATTCAAAGACTATTCGGTGCTCGGGGGCTTCATTTTCGGGCCTCCCGGAGAAACCTGAAAGAAATCCCGAGGGCCGCGTTCGGAAATTGCGTCGGGTCTCGGGAAACCTGCTGAACTGTGGCCATGACTAGTCATCAACCGCTTCGCGATCTACGCGTGCTCGACATGGCCGAAGAACTCGGCGACCTTACCGGACGTCTTCTTGCCGATCTTGGCGCCGACGTCGTGCGGGTTGAGCCTCCCGGCGGTGCAGCGTCGCGGGCGTTCCCCCCGCTCGCCCCCGATGGCACAAGCTTGTGGTTCGCCTATCGAAACATGAATAAGAGAAGCATCGAACTCGATCTTCTGAGCGACGAGGGAACGGCCGAGTTCCTCGAACTGGTCGCCGGCGCCGACATCCTTATCGATAACGGCAACCTCGATGCCGACGCGCTGCTTGCCCAGCACCCGACCCTCATCATTTGCTCGGTCACCGCGCTCGGACTCACCGGCCCATACAGCCACTTCACCGCCACCGATGATGTGGTGTTTGCTCTGTCGGGAAACCTCTCGATGTCGGGCATCCCCGAAAAAGCACCGCTGTTCATGCCCGGCTCACCCGCAACCGATATCGCCGCGGTCGCCGCCGCCTATGCGTCCTGCGTAGCGCTCTGGCAGCGCCGCCGGACCGGCCTTGGCCAACAACTCGATGTGTCAGCCGTCGAAGCGCTGGCCCAAATTCACACGTGGGGTATCTCCAATACCAGTTCCATCATCAACGCCGATGGCGACCCCACCAAGAGCAACACCCGCGCCGGCACCAGCCCGATGTACCCCAACTTTGCCACCACCGACGGTCAGGTTCGCTGTGTCACCATGGCACCGAAGCAGTGGGTTGCGCTTTATGAATGGATGGGTCGGCCCGAAGGGTTCGAGGCCGAAGAGTGGGGTCAGATCTTCTTCAGGTTCATGAACCTCGATGTGCTCAATCCAGTGATCGCCGAACACTTTGCGCCGCTCACCATGGTTGAGGCTGCAGCCGAAGCCCAGCGACGCGGTGTCGTGGCGACTCCAATGCTTACCCCCTCAGATCTTCTGTCCAACGAGCACTATGTGGCTCGCGGCACCTACGCCGACATCCAGGTCGGCGAGCAGCAGGCTTCGGTACCCAGCGGGTTTCTCCTCATCGATGGCGAGCGGGTTGGCCCAAAGAAACCTGCACCTCTCCCTGGCGACACCTCGGCCACCGACATTGGCTGGTCGAAGGTTCCCCGAGGGTTGGAGAACGCCGACGACCTGCAACCGCTGGCTGGTGTTCGGGTCCTCGATTTCGGCCACGGCGGAGTCGGCGTCGAGTGCGGACGAATGTTTGCCGAATACGGCGCCGACGTCATAAAGATCGAGAGCCGCACGTACCCAGATTTCATCCGGATTGTCCTCGGCAGCGAAATGACCCCGTCCTTTGCTTCGTCGAGCCGGTCCAAGCGTGGACTTGGGGTCAACATCAAGACCGAGAAGGGCCGCAACGTTCTCCTCAAGCTCGCCAAGACCGCCCATGTGGTCATCGAAAACAACTCCACAGGCACCATGGCGCAATTGGGTCTTGGCTTCGATGACTTCCACGCCGCTAACCCCGACCTAGTGATGGTGAGCAGCCAGCTGATGGGCGGCTCAGGCCCGTACTCGCATTGGTCGGGTTACGGTCCCACGATTCAAACCGCCGGTGGACTCAGCTGGCTCTGGGCGTTTGACGACGGCGACGAACCGCCGGGCACCAACGCAATTCATCCCGATCACCTGGCCGGACGCGTCTGCTCGTTGGCGGCGCTTGCGTCGATGCTCGATGGCGGTGGTCGACATTGTGAGGTGGCCCAGGTCGAAGCACTCATCAATACGTTGGGCGACATCGTCGGCCAGGAATCACTTACCGCCGGGTCGGCGAAACGCCTCGGCAACAACAACGACCGGGGCGCGCCGTGGGGGGTTTTCCGCTGCGAAGGCGACGACGAAAACTGGGCGGCGGTCACCGTGGCGTCCAACGAGCAATGGATGTCGTTGTGCGAGCTGATGGGCCGCGACGACCTTGCCGCCGACGAGTCGTTAGGCACCGATGCTGGGCGAGTCAGCAACCGCGACCGATGCAACGAGGCGGTGGCGCAGTGGGCAGCAGGGCTTGACCGTCACGATCTGATGCACCGGTGTCAGGCGGCGGGTATCGCGGCCGGCGCCATGCTTACGTCAATCGATCAGTTGAGCGACCCGCACTTCACCGAGCGCGGCTTCCTCGCCGAGATCGACCAGTTTGATCACAATCCACCCAACCTCACGCTGGCTGGCCCCTGTTTCCGCGGGAGCCGAATGCCCGAGCCAGTCGAAGAGCGGGCACCGCAGATTGGCGAGCACACCCGAATCATCTGTCGCGATGAGTTGGGCATGACGGCCGACGAGATCGACGCTCTAATCGCCGAAGGGGTCCTCGAGGTCACCGAAGCCACTCCCAAGAAGCTCAGCGACTAGCGACTGCCGCTACTCCCAGCCAGCGCTGACGTGTTCGAGCCACCATTCGGGCACGTTGTCGGTGATGTTGGCGATATTCGAGTAGTCGTGCCATCTCGAGATTTTGCCGTCGCGAAACTCGAAGATCGAAACATAGGGGTGCCGAAGGATCTCCCCAGTGTGGAACCGCCACTCCTCGATGTGTTCGGTCATCACGGCGTCGCCCTCGGCCATCATGCGTTGGGGGTGATGGACGTAGTCATCAAGAGGCTCCAGGCCCAGTCGCAGCATCTTCACCAGGTTGACCGGGCCAATGCAGCCGTCGCCGGGTGCGCCGATGTCGTCGTAGTGGACGTCGTCGGTAAAGAAGGTGCCCATCGCCTCCCAATCACGAGCAAAGTGAGCAGCCCAGTACTGCGCTGCGGCGCTTCGATTGGCTTCGGAGACTGTTTCGGCCCCCTCTTCGGGGGTGGCGCGGTCGGCGTCTGACATGGGCCCAGTTTTACACACGTTCTGACGCGGGTTGGGACATGTTGGGCCAACGTGGTGGACTCACACGATGAGCGAAGATCTACGAACCTATGTTGCAGAAGTCGGTGACTCGGCTCGTTCGTTCAAGGTGCATGGGTTCGTGCGATCGGTCATTCGGGCTGTGGGGTTCCGGTACTTCAAGGTCGAAGTCATCGGCGGACATCATCTCAATACGCCCGGGCCCACCATCATTGCCCCGGTTCACCGCAGCAACCTCGACAGTCCGCTGGTTGCGGGCGCGTGCGACCGACGGTTCCGAGTTCTGGCCAAGGAGTCACTGTTTGCCAACAAGCCGGCGTCGTGGTTTATCGCAGCTTTGGGGGCATACCCGGTTGAGCGGGGTACCGCCGACCGTGAAGCGATGCGCGTGATGCGCGGGTTCCTCGACCGGGGCGATGCGCTCCTGGTATTCCCCGAGGGAACCCGCCAGTCTGGCGACACCATCGGCGAGATCTTCGATGGCACGGCGTTTCTTGCGTCAAAGGGAAAGGCCAAGGTGATCCCGGTCGGTATCGCGGGCACCGAGGATTCCATGCCTCAGGGGGTCAAGTTTCCGCGACGAAGCCCCGTGGTCATCGTTGTTGGCGAACCGCTCGATCCGCCGGGTGCCGACGGCAAACGGGTGCCGCGTAGCGCGCTGGCCGTCTACACCGATCAGATCCGCGATGCGCTTCAGGCTGTGCTCGACGACGCCAACGCCAGGTCGCGAGCCCGCACCTAATCTCGACGAAGCACCACAAACGCTGTGCCGTTGTCGGCCCAGCTCTGGCACGACTCTTCCAGCACTTCCCAGCCGGTCTGTTCCCAGGTTTCCCCTGTGGCGAGACCGTCGATGACCACCACGTAACCAGCGGCGTGCAGCCACGACAGGTCGGTGATTGCATCGGCCAGAGCATCCCAGTTGTGTCCGAAGGTTTCGGGAAAGCGGGCCGCATCGCACCATGCCTGCAGATAGTCGGCCTTCGTGGCGATGGCAGAGCCATCGAGATGAATCAGTTGCCAACCAGCAGCACCTGCTCGCGATGCCAGGTCGTCCACCTCTTCGGTTCCTCCGAAGGTGGCAATACTGTTGGCGATCCTGCCTTCCAGGACATCATCAAAGTCAGAAATCATCGGATCTGCTACCAGTCAGCAATCTCGGAGAAGCTGGCGTAATGGGTATCGGTGTAATACAGCTCGCCACCTTCACCACCCACGATTCGTTTGGCGCCCCGATGGTCGAGACCCGGGGTGTCGACGGTGTATTCCCTGTAATAGCCGCGGGGTTCATCGGGAAGCAACCCTTCGCGGTTCTGGAAGGTTGAGCCGTCCTTTCCGTAGGGGAACGGCCCGTTATCGTCGATGAGAAGCAGGGTGTCGATGGCTTCCCCAGGAAGCTCGTCGGTGAAGATCAGCGGCAGCCCGCTCTGGGACTCGAAGACTTGCTGGTCATCGGCGACATCGGTGTCACCAGTTCCACCGGTGTCATCAACATCCCCGGTGTCATTGGTCTCGGAGCTGTCCGTACCGGCCTGGTCTGAGCTGTCAGCAACCTCGGTACGCACTTCGGTCACGGTCGCCGCATCGTTGGAGCCGAGCACGTAACCGCCGAACGCCGCGGCGATCACCAACAGGAGCAGGCCAATCATCTGGCCAAGGTTTCGATTATTCACACGACGATGATAGGTCCGCCCCGGGTCACTTCCGCCGCAGCACCGTTAGTACACTGGAGAGCTTGTGCTAACCGCTTCATCGCTTTCCAAATCATTCGGTGCTCGAACCCTCTTCACCGATGTCAGCCTTCAGTTGTCGCCCGGGCGGCGCATCGCACTTATTGGCGGAAACGGTATGGGCAAGACCACCCTGCTCGAGATGGTGGTGGGCGAAAGTAACCCCGACGGCGGCGAGATTCACCGATCCAAAGGGCTGCGGGTCGGCTATCTCCCACAGGAAATCGCCACCGAAGCCAAAGGGACGATTCTCGAAGAGGTGCTTACCGGCGCCGAACACATCACCGAACTCGCCGATCAGCTCCACGAACTCGAGGCCAGACTCAGCACCACCGAAGGCGACGAACAAGCCGAGGTGATCGAGCAGTACGGCGAGGCCCAAGCGCGGTTCGAACAACAAGGCGGATACGCCATCGAAGCGCAGGCGCACCGGGTCCTCGACGGACTCGGTTTTGCCCCCGACGATGCAAACCGCCCCGTCACCGACCTCTCCGGAGGCTGGCGGATGCGGGTCGCTCTCGCCAAACTCATCCTGGCCGACCCGGATGTGTTGGTTCTCGATGAGCCCACCAACCACCTCGACATCGACAGCGAAGCGTGGCTCGAGGCGTACCTGGCCGAATGGAGCGGAGCGCTGTTGTTTGTGAGTCACGACCGTGATTTCATCGACGCCATCGCGAATCGAGTTCTCGAGCTGAGCAACGGCGGAGTCGCCGAGTACGTCGGAGGCTTTGCCGAGTTCATCGTCGAGCGAGAAGAGCGGCTCGCAATCATCGAGGCTGCGGCCGCGAATCAGGCCAAGAAGGTCGCCCAGGTCGAGAAGTTCGTCGAACGGTTCCGATACAAGGCCACCAAGGCCCGGCAGGTCCAAAGCCGTATCAAAACCCTCGAGAAGCTTGAAGCTATCGAGGTACCGACGGCCAAGGAGCTGAAAGCCAAGTTCCAGTTTCCCGAGCCACAGCGGTCGTCGCGCATCGTCGTACAACTCGAGGGCGTCAAGGCGGCCTACGGGGACGACACGCCAATTCTCGATGGGGTCGATCTGGTTATCGAGCGAGGCCGAAAGGTTGCTCTGGTAGGCCCCAACGGCGCCGGTAAGACCACCCTGGTCAAGGTCATCCTGGGTCAGCTCGAAGCCAGTGCAGGAGCGGTCACCATTGGCGCCAATGTCGACGTTGCCCAATTTGCCCAGCTGCAAGCTGACGAGCTCAACCCCGATCAGACCGCATGGGAAGCGTTTCGTATGGGCCTTCGCGAGGATGGGCGGAACCTCCGGACGTTGCTCGGTTCGTTCGGTTTTCCCGGCGATGCCGGCGACCGGCTCATCGGCAACATGAGCGGTGGCGAACGAACCCGGTTGGCGCTGGGCAAAACGATGGCCGACCCGGTGAACCTTCTGGTGCTCGATGAACCCACCAACCATCTCGACCTGGCAAGCTGCGATGTGCTTGAAGATGCGCTCATTGCGTATCCCGGAACGTTGCTCCTCGTCACCCACGACCGGCACCTGATCCGTTCGGTCGCCGACGCGGTTATCGAAGTTCGCAATGGCCGCGCCATCTGGCACGAAGGTGTTCCTGACCGTGTACTGGCACCCGAAGGATCGATGACCAGCCGCTCAGCGGAACCAGCACCCGCCAAGCAACAGCCGAAGCAGCAACCCCAGAAGAACCAGCAGAACAAGAAGACCCAGCAGAACAAGAAGAACCAGTCACCGGCAACGGCATCAAAGAGCGCAGGTTTGAGCAACAACGAGCGTCGCGAATTGAGCAAGAGAGTTAGCGCCGCCGAACGCAAATGGGAGAAATCCGAGGAAAAGGTGGCCGAGCTTCAGAATCGGCTCGCCGATCCTGCCACCTACGAAGATCCCGAGCTCATGACGAAGCTGGTGGCCGAACACGATGCGGCGAAGGATGCAGCCGCTGAACATATGGACCTCTGGGAGAAGCTCAGCAACCAGCTCGAAAGGTAGGCTGAAGTATGTCGTTCGGGAGTCCTGAGTTGCGGGGTACTGAGTTTGATGGACCGTCCTGGTTCACTCGTTCACTAGCGAACCCGGGCGAGCAACGCTCGGTCGACGTCGAAGGAACCCCCATCAACTACTTCACGTGGGGCACCATCGGAGCACCCGGGCTGGTTTTGATTCATGGTGGCGGCGCCAACGCGTACTGGTGGAAGTTTCTTGCCCCCGAGTTCGCCGACGACTATCAGGTGGTGGCCATGGATCTCTCCGGTCACGGCGATAGCGGTTGGCGACCCGAGTACTCGCTCGATCTGTGGACTGACGAAGTGGTTGCGGTTATCGAAGACTGCGGCATGGCACCAAACCCCATCGTGGTCGGCCACAGCATGGGTGGCTTCGTCACCATCGCCACAGCGGCCAACCATTGCGACAAAATTGGCGGCGCCGTGGTTCTTGACTCGCCGGTCTCCAAACCCGATCCCGAGGTTGAACAGGGCAAACGGGGTACCGACTTCAAAGACCCAAAGGTGTACCCGAGCCGCGAACTCGCGACCGCAAAGTGGCGCACGGTACCCGCGCAAGAAAACTACGAGCCCTACATCAAGAAGTATGTGGCCTGGCACTCGCTGAAGCCGGTGCCCGACGGCTGGACCTGGAAGTTCGACCGGAAGTTGTTTCTTCCAAAGCGGTCCGAACCGGGTCAACTGCTCGCAAAAATTACGTGTCGGGTCGCCGTCTTCCGAACCGAGTTCGGTTTGGTTACCAACGACATTGGCCAGTACATGTACGAACAACTAGGCCGCGTCGCCCCCGTGATTTTGATTCCCCAGGCCGGCCATCACATGATGCTCGACCAACCCCTGTTGCTGCTTACGGGTCTCCGAACACTGTTGGCCGACTGGGAACACTCCGTCCCGTTTGCCCGCAACTAGATGCCGGGCCCATGACCGACGAAGCCGAGGGCACGTATACGACCCAGCTGGAAAGCGGCGTCGGGTTTCGGCGATTCCTTGGTGTCGTGGCGGGCGCTGTGCTTCTGGCCGCAGCGTTCTGGGTCGTCGGGCAGTCGGTGGTCAACACTGACAGCTCTGACAGCACGGCAAGCACCGGCGATGCCGACACCAACGTCGAACCCACAACGTCAACAGTTCCCGAGGCGGCCGAGGCTGCGGTAAGCACCCGAGAACTTCCGACCCATCGCATCCTTCCTGCGGCAAGCTTATTTCGCGACCCGCTTGTCCTGCTTCCCATCCTCGAAGGATCACGGATCGACGATCCGTTGATCTTGGTCGTCGAACGCGGAGTGCTTCGCTACCGCTCGCTCAAAACGTCGCTTTGGACCGGCAACGACGACCGGGTCGTTCGGCTGAACCCCGGCGCTGGGCCACACCCGATGATCGTGGGTCCCGAGCAGGTAGCCATCGCCACCCTCGGCGGAATCCACGCCCAAGACCTGACCTTGCGAGACGAGTCAGCCGCCGTAGCTCAAGGAATTTCGATTCTGCCCTCGGCAACGCCCGACGCGGTTTGGGTCATCGGTAGTGCCGGCAGCAACGTTGCGCTCGTCGACCTGGCAACCGGGTCCATTTTGACCGAAGGTTCCCTCAGCGACTTCGGCTACCCGCTGGGCGGCGTCACCAACGGCCTCCTGCTGTCGCCCGACAGCGAAAGCAACCCCGACTTTGCCGTGTGGCGTCCCGACGAGGGTCTCGTCACCCTTGAGGGAACCGGCGACCTCTCGCTGGTGAGCTTCGCCGGCACCGAGGCGGTCTTTACCACGAGCGGTGAAAGCTCAGCGTTGGTGGTTGTCGACCTTGAAACCGGACAGCGGCTGCGCAACGTCGAGGTCGAACTGCCCGAGTTTCGCACCGGTTCGCGTGGTTCGCCCGACGGTTCGAAAATCGCAGTGAGCTTCCAGCCAAGTGTTATCGAGAACAACGTCATCGTGATCGTCGATACCACCAGCGGAAACCAGACCGTCGCCGTCGATGACGCACTTCCGTGGCAGTTCCAGTGGGTCGATGACAACCGACTGCTGTACATGCAGAGCGACTTCCCCCAGTTCCGCATTGCCGTGTACGACTACGAAGCCGGAACCACCACCCCGCTTATCGAATTCGATGACTTCAGCTGGTGGTTTGCCGTGCAAACCCAGCTCGGGCGCTAGAGATGCAACGTACGTTGTTCGGATTCAACGCGGCGCTGGTCCGAGGGGTCATCGTTGCGGGAATCGTTCTGGGAATCGTTGTGGGCCTCTCGGCTTGCTCGAGCGATGCGGCATTGGCCGTGCCGCCCTGCGAATCGACCGGCGATGAGTCGGTGGCCAGGAAATGGAATAAGGCTCTGCTCGACGCCATTCGTCGCGATTTTCCCGCACCCACGGTGCATGCTCGCAACCTGTTTCATCTGTCAGCAGCCATGTGGGATGCGTGGGCACTGTACGACGCCGATGCCAGCGGATATTTCATCGACCGAAAACTCACGATTCCCGAGGACCGTCTTGCCAATGAGCGTGCCACCGCCATCAGCATCGCTGCTCATCAGCTCCTTACCCATCGCTACGAACAAGCAGTCGGCGGCGATGAATCGGTCGAGGAGTTCGATGACCTGCTTACCGAACTGTGCGGCACCGACCTACCCACCAGGTCAACCGCTGACGCCGATTCGGCCGTCGGCGCTGGCTACGAAATCTCCGACTCGTATATTGCCTTTGGTCGTTCCGACGGGTCGCTCGAACAGTCGGCATACCTCGACTTCAGCTACGAGCCAGCCAATCCGCCACTGGTGGTGGCCGGCGACTGGGAGCCCATGGTCGACCCGAATCGTTGGCAACCACTGGCGCTCGATTCGCAGGTATCCCAGAACGGCATCGTGATCCCTTCGGCCACCCAGACCGCAATCGGCCCGCATTGGGGTTCGGTGGTCGGCTTCGCACTTTCGCCCAACCCTCACCCCGATGGTCTGCCAGTCGACCCCGGTACTCCCCCACTCATCGGGTCCAAGGAGTTCAACGATGCGGCCCTCGAGGTGATTCGCCGAAGCTCGCTGCTGGCCAGTGATACCGAGATCGATGTCAGCCCTGCCACGCTCGGCGACAACCCTCTCGGAACCGACGACGGAACTGGTCATCGGGTCAACCCCAGTACTGGCGAGCCGTATGCGTCAAACACGGCAACCGAGGCCGACTTCTACCGGGTGCTCGCCGAGTTCTGGGCCGATGGACCCGACTCGGAAACTCCGCCCGGTCACTGGAACACCCTGGCCAACAACTTGGTGATCGCCGCCGAAGACCGCATCATCGGGGGCCCAGCCGCCGACAACGAAACTGCGGTCGACGCGCTCGAGTGGGATGTCAAGCTCTACTTTGCGCTGAACGGTGCGACCCACGACGCGGCTATCGCCGCCTGGGGCGCAAAGGCGGCCTATGACTACTCGCGCCCAATCTCGATGATTCGCCACCTGTCGGCCATCAAAGAGCTTCCGCTCGAACCGAGGCTATCCGAGGTCATCACCCCCGAATCGAGCAGCGCTGGGCAGCGGCACGAGGATCTCGCCGACCACGTCGGCGAGATCGCCGTGTACTCGTGGCTCGGGTCCCAGGATCCGCCCGGTAACGACCAGACCGTCGGTTGGGTTCTCGGCACCCGCTGGCTGCCCTATCAGCGCGACACGTTCGTTACGCCATCGTTCCCCGGTTACGTGTCGGGACACAGCACGTTTAGTCGAGCCGCCGCCGAGGTGCTTACCCGCTTCACCGGTTCCGAGTATTTCCCCGGCGGCCTCGGCACCTGGACCGTTCAGGCTGGCGACCTCGAGTTCGAGTCCGGGCCGGCGTCCGATGTTCAGCTGCAATGGGCGACCTACTATGACGCGGCCGACCAGGCTGGCGAGTCCCGACTGTGGGGCGGCATTCACGTGCCAGTCGACGATTACAACGGCCGCATCATGGGCGCGAAGGTCGGACAGGACGCATGGGCAAAGGCGCAGAAGTACTTCGGCTAAATCCGAGCGAAGTGAACTACCAGAGCGGTCTCAGGGTCGACAACCGGCGGCTGAAGTCCCGAGGTCATCAGCGAGCGGCCAGACATCGGCGCATCGCTGTCGATCCAGTGGGGCCGGACCCGACCGAATTCGGGCGACCGGCCCGGCATGGGCAGCAGGTTCACCTTGTAGCGACCGTCGGGGTCAAGACCCCGAAGCACGAAGGGCTCAGGCGAGGAGAACCGGCCGTTGTTGAGTCGGGCATACACCATGACCGCCTCGGAGCGGTCGGTGGCCACAACACCTTGAACCGACGATGCCGGGTCGGTGTCGAGACGTACCACATCGCCACCGTGCAGCAGCGGCCGGAGCGACTTGTGCAGCTTCAGGAACGCAGCGATTTCGGCCTTGTCTTCGTCGGTACAGGTGAGCAGATTCCACTCGATTCCGAGGTGGCCAAGAAATGCCGTTGCGGCGCGAAACGAAAGGTCGTGATACCGGCGGGTGGTGTGCGAGAGCGGCGGACCGATATGGGCGCCCATCACCTCGGGAGGAAGCAGCATCGAGAACCCGCGCTGAATGCTCTGGCGTTCGAGGGCGTCGTTACAGTCCGAGGTCCAGATGCGGTTGGTCCGTTCGAGGATCTCAAAATCGCTCCGAGCTCCTCCCGACGAGCAGCTCTCGATCTCGACGGTGGGGTGGAGTGCTCGAAGCTCATCGAGAAGTCGGTAGAGCGCGTGGGTCTGGTCGCGGGTGCCAGCCCGCACGTTGTCGTGGGTCCCCTGCGTATGATCGCGGTTCATGTCCCACTTGAGATAGCTGATCTCATAGGCACTCAGTAGCGCGTCGAGCCGCTCGAGTATGTAGGCGAACGCATCGGGCCGACCCAGGTCAAGCACCAGCTGGTTGCGACCAAGGATGGTGTCGTACCGAGTGTCCGAGAGCGCCCAGTCAGGATGGTTCCGGTACAGATCGCTGTCGGGGTTCACCATCTCTGGCTCGACCCACAGACCAAACTCGAGCCCCAAACCAATCACATGATCGACCACCGGGCTCAGACCGTCGTGGTACTTCTCGCTATCGACCCACCAGTCGCCCAGACCGGCCTGGTCGTTGTTGCGACCATGGAACCAACCGTCGTCGAGGACGAACCGCTCGACACCAACCTCTGCCGCCGCGTCGGCCAGCGCCTTGAGCGTGTCGATGTCGTGGTCGAAGTACACGGCCTCCCAGGTGTTGAGCATGACCGGACGCGGCACATCGATCTTTGGATGATGGGAGCGTTGACGTAGGTGCCGGTGGAACGCGGTGGATACATTGCCGAGACCCGTCGGGCTATGTGCTCCGTACACCCACGCTGTCTTAAACGTCTCGCCTTGGGCGAGCGTGCATTCGCCGGGGTGAAGAAGCTCGCCGAGCTGGGCGTAACGGCGACCATCGGCAAGAACCTCGGCCCGGACCCGACTGTTGCCGCTCCACCCAAGGTGCAGACCCCACACGCTGCCGCTTCCCTCGGCGAAGCCGGCGGTTCCGGCAAAGATCACGGGAATAGCATCGTGTGAGGTTCGACCCTTTCGGTTCTCGCGAATCACCCCGCCGGCCTCCCAGGTTTGGCGGCGCCCGTGGAACTCATCGCACCACTTCCCGGTGAAGTCAAGAAGCTCGGTGGCGTTGGCGGGTAACGGCAGCGATACCGCCAGATTGTCGAGCCGGTACGGCTCGGCACCGGTGTTGGTAAGCAACGCCCGTGTTTTCAGAACGCCATTGTCGGTGAGTTCGATATCGAGCACCATCGACAGCTCGGCGATGGAATCAGCGACGCTTACCTGAAGTCGCTGACGATCAGCGCCGTCGTTACGGACAGCCCCTTCGGTAGTTGCCCCGTCAGCATCCTGCTGAGCAACGAACCGCGGGGCCCAAGCCGATCCGTCGAAACGCGAGCCGCTCAGACCCGGGCTCCCCAGAAAACCGGATCCATGTTCGGCGATGATGCCGATCGGGGCCTCGATGTCGAGGGTGCCGTTGGGAAGTGGACGTGACACGCCGCTGAGTGCGCCCAGCGCCTCGTCGTCGGAAAGTTCGCGGCCCCAGTAGGCAATCCATGGCATTCCGCCGTCCTGAGCTATCAAGACGCTGATGCCTCCGCCACGGAGGTGCCCGTTGGGAAGAAGCAACTCCGCCGGGTCGGTCCCCTGCACCACTGCCGGCAATGGTTGGCTGTCGGTCATAGGTAGCTCCTACCCAGCGTCGCCGACCGCGGTGGTTCGATCCACCGTGAGCCGACTATCGGGTTCAACGTTTTCGATTAGTGAAGTGAGGCCGTCGGGCCACTCGATGAGAACAGTAACCGGGTCGGTGGTGGCTCCCAGGCCCATATGCGCCACCGCCGGACTGCTCGATAAGTAGCCGCGATTCGAGTCGATCGAGCGGCTCTGCACCAACGGTGCATCCGCGCCCGGCACATCCGCTGCGACCCGAACGATCGCGCCGAGTGCATTGGTGTTGGCTGACCCCGACCATTCGAGGTCGACGATGATCGAGGATCCACCGCACACCTGGTTCTCGAACCAGCGCGACGATGAACCGAGGTTGTTGACGATGATGTCGAGGTCTCCGTCGCCGTCGAGGTCGGCCATCGCCTGGCCTCGGCCACCGGCTTCATCGGCCAAGCCCCACTCGGGCATCGGGGCCATCACGGCGCCGCCATTGCGGAAAACCTGGTTGGGTTCGACCAGTTCCTCGTTTGGAAGGAAGTCAAAGAGCAGATCGCTGCGCATTCCGTTCACGACGTACAGGTCGAGCAAGCCATCGTCGTCGAGATCACCAAAGAGCCCCGACCAGCTCCATCCGGTGGCACTGATTCCGAGGGACGGGGCGGTGTTGGTGAAGGCCCCATCGGTGCCGGTGAGGAGAACATTCTCGGGGGTTTGTACGTCGTCGGGGACCGGCATCGCCTGCATGTCTTCGACAACCTCGACATACCGATTACGAGTCTCAGGTGAGTCATCCATGGGCTTCATGTCGGTAGAGAACAGGTCGAAGTCGCCGTCGTTGTCGACATCTCCCGCATCGATGCTCATCGTGCTGAACGAGGTGGTGGCAAAGGAATCGACGGGTAGCCATCCGCCATCGTTATCGAGCCAAATACCGTCAGGCGTGGCGAGGTCGTTCCCGGCAATGATGTCTGGGAGTCCGTCGTTGTTGATGTCGACGATCCGGATGCTAAGCGTCTGGGCAACTGCGGCCACCCGAGTGGCCGTATACGCGTCGCCGTCGCGTTCGTTAATGATGACACCGGCGTCGGTGCCCAGCACCGGAGTGTTGCGCACCTGCGTGAGCTCGGCGTTGTACGAGCCGGTAACCAGGTCGAGATCGCCGTCGCCGCCAAGGTCGCTCCACCCAAGCGAGTAAGCGATCGAGCTCACGCCATCGAGAGTTCCGCGGACAAAGCCGTCGGAGGTGTTCTCGAGCATGTAGGGCGAACCCAGGCCGGTGCTCAACACGATGTCGGTGTCGCCGTCGCCTTCGACGTCGACGGTGGTGACCTGACGAAAGCGCCCCTCGACCAGGGGTTGGGCGGTAAAGACGCCAGTACCGTCGTTGTAGTGAGCGGTGGTTTCGCCAAACAGGTTGGCGAGCACGATATCGATATCGCCGTCGGCGTCGAGATCTTCGGCGGCCACACCGGCTCCGGTGCCATCGAAGGTCGAGGCCGTATCGCCGGGGCCCCGAGTGATGTGGTCAAGATCGTGGGGCACAAATCCGCCCGAACATGACACATCGTCTCCAAAGGGCTCGGCATTGGAGGTCACGGCGACGTCACCGGATTCCGAGGCGCCCGTGCGGCTGGCGAGCGTCTGGGCTCGCGCCGCATCGGCGAGGTTTGTGCCGCCACTGCATGCAGCAGCCAAAACCAAAAGAGCCACAACGAGAAGCACAGGACGCGCGGTCGGGCTCAAAAAACGGACACGGCCACCTCCGGCCCAACGAGTTTTCGTCAGGCCGAGAGGTGACCGCATCACAGGTGTTCCTTGCTTGTTAAGTCGTGCTTGCTAAGTGGTGCTTGCACGTCTTGCTTGCTAGGTCCTGCCAGTGGCCCGCCCGGATGACGGACGAGCCAACCAGCGTGGAATTAGCGGGCGAGAACCTCGTCAACCTGCGCTGCTGCGTCAGGAAGAACGTCGGCTGCAACGGCTTCACCACGGAGGATCTGCTCCATGATTGGGCCCATGATCTCTTCGATGCGCGAAGCGCTATCGGTGATCGGGAAGAGGAACGTGGTTCCGTTGTCGACGTGGGTCGTGAACGCACTTACGTCAACACCGTTTGCGTTGTGTGCTTCCTGAGCAATCGCTGCTGCGCTTGGGATTGCGGGGAACACAACGGCTCCGGCACCGACGACTTCCTGGCAAGCGGGCGATGCCATGTAGGCAACCCACTTCCAAGCAGCATCGGGATCTTCAGCCGACTGGGTGATCGAGTCGGCAAGACCGTTGAACATCGAGGCGCGTGCGCCGGTAGGTCCAACTGGGGTCGGAGCGTAGGAAACGGGGAACTCGGTGGCTTCGCCACTAAGGGTCGAGATCATCCACGAACCGTTGGTCTGCGAAGCGGCCTGGCCACCCTGGAACATCGTGGTTCCACCGAGGGACTGTACGTCCTCGATGGGGGTGATGTAGCCGGCGGCGATCCAGTCAGCGAAGAACTGAATGGTCTCGGCGAGGGCCGGGTCGGCGTAGTTGGCCTTGTCGGCCCAGACACCATCGACAGCGGTGAAGCCGTTCGATGCAGCGAAGGACGAGAAGGTGGTCTGGCCGAAGGCACCGAAGTTACCTTCGAGACCGAAGCCGTAGGTAGCAACGTTGGAGCCGTCGAACCCGTCTTCGTCACCGCGGACGCCGTTGGCATCGATGGTGAGACGCTGAACAAGCTCGCCCCAGGTGCCGCCGTCGGTGGGGTTCCACTCGGCGTTGGCGAAGTCGTCGGCGGTAAGGCCGGCGTCAGCGAGCATGTCTTCGTTGAGCACCATGGCGATGGTGTCGAAGTCCTTCGGAAGACCGAAGCGCTCGCCGTCAGGTGAGGTCCAGAGCTCTGCGAGGCCCGGGAAGTACTGAGCGGTGTCAAGACCGTCGGCCTCAACGAAGTCGTTCAGCGGAACGAGAACACCGGACTCAACGAACTCGGGGTAACGAGCAAGGTGGTCGGTGAAGACGTCAGGAGCTGAGTCGGTTGCGAAGGCCGAGGTAAGGCCTTCCCAGTAATCGCCCCAACCAAACTGGCTGATCTCTACCGCAACATCAGGGTTGGCGGCGTGGAAGTCTTCGGCGCACTGCTCGTAGAACGGCTGCTGGTTTCCGTCCCAAAGCCAGTAGTCGATGACGGTGACATCTTCCATGGCTTCTTCGTCTTCCATGGCTTCTTCATCTTCCATGGCTTCTTCGTCTTCCATGGCTTCTTCATCTTCCATGGCTTCTTCGTCATCGGAGCCGCTGTCTGTGGACTCTTCAGTGTCGGTGCCACCATCGTCGGTAGCAGTATCGCCATCGTCGCTACTACCGCACGCAGCAGCCACCAAGGCTATTGCCAACAGCAAAGCAAAAAGACGGGTGAGTGTCTTCCCTCGCATTGTTTTTCCCTCCAGGGTTAGCGCCGACGGAACTTCCGTCGGACGCGGATAGCGGTAATCACCACCAACCTCTTCACGCCCGATAGTTACGGGAGAAAGGGGTAGACGGTGACAACCGGAACTGCACTTCTGACCAAGATAGATCAGTCAGAAGCAAGAACATGTTCAGAATAGTGCTTTTTTGTGAGTTTTAGGCTGCGGGCCGTGATTCTTTGTTGTTCTGTGTTTCTTGGCAACTATTTTATGCCCGAGAACTGAATACTGTCGACAAGCCGACGGCCAAACACCGCAAACAAGGCCAACACGGGAAGCGCCGACATCAGGGTGGCGGCCATGATGGCCGCCCAGTCGGGCGAGGTTCCAGGCTGTTGAGTAAGGAAGGTCCCGAGCGATGTGGTGAGTGGTTGCACCTCGACGTTTCCGCCGGCGACAAACAGTGGCCAGAGGTACTCGTTCCACGACGTTACGTAGGTGAGAATCGCCAGCGTCACCATCTGAGGTGCCGCAATTGGAAGAATCACCGAGCGAAACACCCGAAAGTGGCCGGCACCGTCGATGAAGGCTGCTTCTTCAATCGAGCGGTTGATGTTCAGGAAGAACTGCCGCAGGAAGAACACCGCAAATGGCGTCATAAAGAAGAACGGCAACACAATACCTTTGAAGGTTCCGAGCCACTGCACCTCGGTGAAGGCGAACCACTCCCAGGGGATCCATCCCAACAACGCCCCGTTGAGCCAACCCGATTCGGTCCAGTTCGCCAAGTCCTTCATCAAGATCAGGTTGGGAATAAAGATGAAGATCGGCGGGATCATCAAACCACTGAGGTACACAAGGAACAGCTTTTCGCGCCCCTTGAACTCGAGCCGAGCAAAGGCGTAGGCCGCCATGCCACTAAAGAAGGTCTGCCCCAGCGTGATTGCCGTCGCAATGATGACCGTATTTCGAAGGGCCTTCAAGAAGTCGAACTGGCCTGCGTTCTCACGACCGCTCGACTCGAGGATCTCGGCATCGTTGGCCCGACCGAGCACTCGCTTGAAGTTGAGTTCGGTGGGTTCGGACGGCAAGAGGTCGGAACTACCGCTGAGCAGCTCCGGGTTGGTAGTGGCAGCGGTACGGAACGCCCAGAGGAAGGGGAACACACTTACCACCATGATGACGAGCAAGATTCCCCATGCCGCACCTCTACCTACACGTGCCCCAAATGAGGCATCGGTCTTGGCCGAAGGCTTCTCGACGGACACGCCCTGATCTTGTTCTGTAGTCGTGTCTGCACTCATGCCAGATCACTCTCCCCCGCCCGTAGAAGTTTGAGCTGTAAGAAGGTCACAAACATCAAGATCACGACGAGCAACAGTGAGATCGCTGCCGCGTAGCCAGGCTCATTGAACAACACTGCGGTTTGGTAGATGTACAGGTAGATGACTCGGCTGGCGTTGACCGGTCCACCGGCCTGACCGTTGAAACCACCGGTAGCCACGTTGACCACGTCGAAGACCTGCATCGACCCGACGATGGTGATAACGAGCACCAAGGCCAGCACCGGTCGAAGGAGCGGAAGGGTGATGCGGCGGAACATCTGGAACTCGGTGGCGCCGTCGATGGCGCCCGCCTCATAGAGGCTGCCCGGAATCGTTTGCAGCCCGGCAAAGATAAGTAATGCCGTGTAACCCATGAACTTCCAGGTGTTGACCGCAGCAACCGTAGGAATCACCCAGCTGGTGGAGGTGAAGAAGTTGATGGCGTCAATGCCGATCCAGCCGAGCATCGTGTTGATGACTCCGAGGTTCTTGTCGAGCATCCAGACCCACAGCAACGCCACGACCACGTTCGGCATCAACCAAGGGAGCAACATGATGCTTCGCACAAACTGCGATTTGGTTAGTCGGTCCATCATGACGGCGATGGCGATGGAGATTGCGGTCTGGGACCCAATGTTCAGTACGACATATTTGAACGTGACCCACAGCGAGTTGCTGAGCTGGCTGTCGTCGCGCATGCGCTCGAAGTTTTCCGTACCGATGAAGTCGCCCCTGTTGCCGAGGAGGTTCCAGTCGGTAAAGGCTAGGTACACGCCTCGAAGACTGGGATAGAGGAAGAACACCACAAAGCCAATGAGGCTCGGCAACAAGAACCAAAAGGCGACCTTCCACCCCCCACGAATGTTCTGCGAGCCACTTCGGCCCGCCTTTATCGTTTCCCCCATTGAGCCCCCTCGTTGGATCACATGATGAGCCTGCTTGTACCGGCAGACGATAGTGCTTTGGCCGGAACGGCGCCGAACCGACCGTAACGATTTCTACCAGATTCGCACATTAATTACCAAAACCTTTCTGAAACAATCGCAAAAGAACGCAGGCCACTACCCGCTGAGGTATTCTCGGCAGCATGCTCGCCCATCAGCGCCATGAACAGATCGTTGAGGCCGTTCGCGCCGGCGGTTCGGTTCGGGTCAGCGACCTCGCCGACCTGTTGGGCGTGTCGTACATGACCATTCGTCGCGATCTCGATGTCCTCGACGAGCGTGGGCTCATCACCAAAGTGCACGGCGGCGCCACCAGTGTCGAAGAACGAAGCGCCGACGAACCCGGCTTCGACGCCAAGGCGCCTCGTCAGCGGGCCGAGAAACTGGCCATTGCCCAACTTGGGGCCGACATGGTGAAGCCCGGCTCGGCCATCGGCCTTACCGCCGGAACCACCACCTTCACCATGGCCGCGCTGCTGCTTGATATTCCCGGACTCACCGTGGTCACCAATGCCCCCGGAATCGCTCACCAGTTGTACCAATCCGATCGACCCGATCTCACCGTGGTGCTCACGGGCGGCCACCGCACCAGGTCCGATGCTCTCATCGGACCCATCGCCACCTCGGCCTTACGCAACCTGCATGTCGATATGTTGTTCATGGGAATTCACGGCATGGACGCCGACGCTGGCTTCACCACGCCCAACATCGCCGAGGCCGAAACCAACCAAGCGTTCGTACAGGCCTCGCGCCAACTGGTCGTTGTCACCGACCACACCAAATGGGGCATTCGCGGCTTGGCCACTATCGCGCCGCTGTCGGAAGCCAACGTGTTGATCTCCGACGACCGACTCCCCGAGACTGCACGCAAGTCCTTCGCCGAGTTCGATACCGAACTGCGTCTTGCGCCTGAGTCGGCCGACGCTGACCCGTCTGCGGCCAACGCGGTCAACGAATCGTCGCGGCAATCGACAGCGGTCTAGCCCGCCACCTAGGCTTTGTCGATGGCCAACGACGGTCATCATGACCACCGGGGGGACGGCGCTCTGAACGAACCAAATCGCGCTATCGACGACCTCCGCGCCGCCGACACGGCAGCCGAGACCCTTGGCATCGTCGTCCATCAGGCCAACCCGGGGCGGGTTGATGTTGGCATGGTGGTTCGCGACGACATGCTCAACTTCGGTGGCACCTGCCACGGCGGTGTGTTATTCCATCTCGCCGACACGGCAATGTCGTATGTTAGCAACCAGGATCAACCGCCGGCCGTCGCAACCGCTGCCAGCATCGACTACGTCTCCCCCGCCAACCTCGGCGACGAGATCCGGGCGGTGGTCACCACCAACATAGATGGCCGCAACGCGGTGCACGATGGTGTTATCAGCGCACTCGACGGCCGAGTCATCGCACTGTTCCGCGGCAAGACACTTCGGCTCCGAGCGGCAACATGAGCAGGCCGAAGGAATCGCGCTCCCGAAAATTCGAGCGGACATCGATGCGCCGAGTCGCCGAAGATTGTCCCGAGGCCGACCTCGAAGTCTTTGCGGCAACAGCGGTGATTGTGCGCCTGGCAACTCGGCTCATCCAAGATGTCGAGAAGTCGGTGCACCGGCCGGCCGGTTGGAATTACGCCGGCTTTCGGGTGCTCTTTACGCTGTGGATCGAAGGCGAGCTTGAGCCGCGCGACATTGCGCTGTACTCGGGCCTGTCGCGGGCTGCGGTTTCGAGCACTCTGAACAAACTCGAAGCCGACGGCCTTATCACCCGAAGCCGAGAGTCCTCGGACCGACGGCTGGTAACCACTCGCCTCACCGACACCGGCCGCAGTCGGCTTATCAGCGCCTACAGCGAAGACAACGCTCGCAACGCTGAGCTCTTCGGGGACCTGAGTGAGTCAGAGCTTCGACTTCTTACCAAACTCTGTGGTCGGCTTCTCGAAACGCCTCGCAGCCCCAACGACTAACTATTGCGTTGGCCGAAGCTCTTCGAGCGACTTGATTGCGTTCGCGCCACCGATATCCACCGGCTGCTCAGCGGCCCGAGCCGACTCTTCCTCGGCCTTGGCAACCAACGACTCGGCGGAAAACTCGCTCACAATCTCGAATCCGGCGTCAGAGATCATTTGGTACGTGCGATTCGATGCCGACCCTTTCGCGTTGAGGTAGCCCTGGAGAAACAACGAGTTGGCGGCGTAGAGCGACATCACTTCGAGCGAGCGAAGGTGAAACTCCCGACCCGCCGAGCAGCGGATCTCGGCCGCTGGATTCATGAACCGAAACATACAGAGCACCCGCAGGCAGTACTCCGGCGTGAGCCCCTGGGGCTCGACCAGATCGTTGCCTTCGAACGGAAGCAGAAAGTTCACCGGAATCGACTCGGCATCGAGCTCGCGCAGTGTCGTAGCAATCTCCACCAAGTCCGAGGCCGGCTCGCCCATGCCGGCGATCAACCCCGAGCAGGTTTCGAGCCCGTTGCGCTTTGCTGCCTTCAGCGTCTCGAGCCGATCGCGGTAGGTGTGGGTGGTGCAGATTTCGGCGTAGTGTTCCTCGGAAGTATTGAGGTTGTGGTTCAGCCGGTCGAGCCCAGCTTCGGCCAGCACCTTTGCTTTGTCGTCGTCGAGCAACCCTGCCGACACACAGACTTCAAGGGGATAGGTCTGCTTGATCTGTCGAACGAGCGCCGCCAGTTGGTCAGCCCGCCGCTTCGATGGACCCCGACCGGAGAACACCATGCAATACCGGAACGCGCCGTTCTCATACGCTCGCTTGGCTTCGGCCAGAATCTCGGCAGCGCTCTTCATCGGGTATTCCTCGATGTCGACCTCGCTGGTCTTGGCTTGCGTGCAGTACGAGCAGTCCTCGGGGCACTTGCCATTGGCCGCATTGTTGAGGATGTGCACCTGAACCGTCTTGCCCCAGTGCGCCTTGCGCACCGTGAACGCGGCATTCAAGAGCGGAAGTAACTCAATGGTGGGGTCGGTAAGAATCTGCTCACACAGCTCGGAGGTCGGAGCGATCCCGCCGAGGGAGGTAGCGGCAAGTGAGTCGTAGAACGGGGAATCCATTACGAGCAAGTCAATCACCCCCCTCCACAACCCCACCAACCCGGAATCTCGTGACAGATGGCAACACTTTTTGTCGTCTCGTGTCACGAGATTTTGCGCTAGCTCGTGAGAAACGAGCGGGCTAGGGCGATGAGTTCCTTCGGCTGGTCGATGTACATCGACCAGAGAATCTCCTGAATATTCCAGCCGAGTGCCTTGGCCGCGTTCCGTTTCCTCTTGTCGCGTTCGATCTCGGTTCGGCCGAAGTGGAACGCCAAGCCATCGAGCTCCCAGGCCTTCTTCTGCAACGGCCACGCGAGGTCGGTCTGGAGAACAAGCCGGCCACCGCCATCTTCGATTCGATGTTCGAGTTTCGGCTTGGGTAAACCCGCGTCCACGAGCAGGTTCGCGACGAGCCTCGAGAAGTCAGAAAGCGGAATCGTTTGGTCGTCGAGTCGCCTCTCTAGCAACTTCCGTAAGTTCCCGCACCCCGTTCTTCCCTGAATCGAGTGGCGCATCAAGCAGTGCAGCAGCCTCGTCCACGATGTGTGTCGCTGGCGAATCGCTGACTCGGCAACACGCTCCAACGTTCGGACCGACATCACTCCCCCACAATCGAGGAGCGTTCGATCGATGCCCGTGCACGGAATCCCACGGCGAATCGTTGGGTCACGCCGCTCCCACTGCGTCGAATGGTGCACGATCAACTGCCCAGCTCGAAACCGCCGACCATGGGGAATACTGATCTCCGGTGGCGGTGCCGTGTAGAGCTCGAGATACCAAAGGGCGGCAGCCGCCCGATGCGACGCCAGCCCTCCGCTCGCCATTACTGCAGCAAGAATTTCCTGCTCCCAGGACGTCGGTGCAGCGGTATGGCGATAAACGCCCGGAAGATCCTGAGCCCAAGTCCCTTTGGAAACGCGGTAGCTGATCTGTCGACTACTCAACCCAAGTTCGACGGCTTGCGGGCGGCTGAGAAGCCCGTACTGGCTCGCAAAGTACTGTTCGGCGGAATGTTCCAACCGACTCCTCCTCGATCGGTCCCAAGAACAGGACACGCTGATAAAGGAGGAAGTACCTCAAATCGTAAAGACCACCACTGACACGTCCGCAAAACCCAAATCTCGTGACACCAGGCGACAAGAATTGTCGCCGAGTGTCACGAGATTCCGAGCTAGGGGTTAGGCGAACTCTGAGCCTAGGTAGGCGGCGATGACCGCTGGGTCCTTTTGCACTACGTCGGGCGTACCGATGGCGATGCGCTGACCGAAGTCAAGCACCATCACCCGGTCGGCGATGTCCATGACCAAGCCCATGTCGTGCTCGACCATGATCATTGCGATACCCAGCTCGTGGCGAATATCGAGGATGAACCGAGCCATATCCTCAGTCTCTTCCTGGTTCATTCCAGCGACTGGCTCGTCAAGCAGTAAAAGCTCGGGCTCCATGGCCAGTGCTCGACCAAGCTCGACCCGCTTCTGGATGCCGTAGGGCAACAGGGCAACGGGTGATTTCCGCCAGCTTTCAATCTCGAGGAAGTCGACGATGTCCTCCACTTGGCGACGGTTCGCGATCTCTTCCTTTTTGGTAGGCCCAAACCAGAATGAACCGGTCAACCATGACTGTTTCATCCGGATATGACGACCCAACAAGAGGTTGTCGATGACGGTCATCGCCGGGAACAGTTCGATGTTTTGGAAGGTACGAGCAATGCCCATCTCGGCGATCTTGTCGGGGCGCTGCCCCATGATCGACGAACCCTTCCACATGATGTCACCCTCTTGGGGGCGATACACCTGGGAAATGGTGTTGAAGATCGACGTCTTGCCTGCACCGTTGGGACCGATGATCGAAAATAGTTCGCCGTCCTGCACATCGAAACCAACGCCGTTGATCGCCGTAACGCCACCGAAGCGCAGTGTGATGTCTTGAACCTCAAGAAGGGTAGTCATTGAGTCTGGGGTCCTCCTAGGACAACCAGCGCTTACGGCGCTTGTAGTGCTTCACGTCGCGGAAACTCTTGCGTTCACCCGACTCGTCGGTGTGCAGACCAAGGTAGAACTCCTGCACGTCTTCGTCATCGCGAAGCTTTGCTGCGTCGCCGTCCATGACGATCTTTCCGGTCTCCATGATGTATCCGGAATTGGCGATGGAAAGTGCCATCATTGCGTTCTGCTCAATCAGGAGGACCGAGGTGCCTTCGCTGTTGATATCGAGGATCACGTCGCGAACCTGCTGCACCAGCAATGGGGCAAGACCTAGCGAAGGCTCGTCGAGAATCAGCAGCTCAGGCTCGGCCATCATGGCCCGGCCAATCGCCAGCATCTGCTGCTCGCCACCCGAGAGGTAGCCCGCCGTTTGATCGTGGCGCTCATGAAGCACGGGAAACAGCTCCATGATGCGATCGTAGTTCTTCTTCTCGTTGGCCCGGTTGGTAAACGCACCAGTTGCCAGGTTCTCGTCGATAGTGAGCTCCGCGAAGATTCGCCGCCCTTCCATCACCTGAGAGATGCCGTTGGCCACGATGGCTGACGGCTTATCCTTCGAGATATCGCGGCCCTTCCACGTGACGGTGCCTTTGGTGGCTTGACCTTCGTGCACGCCCAACAGGCCAGTAACGGCCCGCGACGTAGTGGTCTTGCCGGCACCATTCGAGCCGAGCAATGCGACGATCTCGCCGTCGGATACCTCGATCGAAAGGCCGCGCAGCACGAGGATTACCTCGTTGTAAACGACCTCAAGATTCGCAACTTCTAGCACAGTGCCCCCATGACGGTTGTGCGTACTTCCGGGTGGATATTGCGGGTGGTGATACCAGTGCGATGCGGTATCCCGCCCGCCGTGTGTTCACACGGCGGGCGGGACACCATCAACGCGTCCGAACTAGCGGATTAGCCGCTCGGGGTAATGCAAGGTCCATCGAACTGGTAGCTACCGGCTACCGTACCGATGTAGTCCTGCTCCAGCGGGACCATGCCCGTGGAACCAGGGTTGTCTTCGGTGTATTCGCCCAACGGAATGATGTTGAAGTCTTCGGCGACAACGTCGTAGATCCAGGTCGAGCGCACAACGGCTTCGTTGTAGTCGTTCGGCCAGCTCTGGTTGCCAGAAAGACCCATGAAGTCAACCTCGAGACCGGAGGTGGCGATGGCCACCATGTTCTCGCGGGTCATGTCGCCCTGGTCGATTGCCTCGCGGATGAGGGTCTCGGCCATGATGCCTTCGATCCAGCCGGTGACGTAAACATCGGAGATGTTGAGCTCGGGACGACGCTCGGTCATTGCGGCAATGATCTCCTCGGTGCCAGCCGAGCCCCAGGGAGCCTGGTACTGCGACTGGTAGTAGAACTCACCGAATTCGGAAGCGAAGTCCGAGGTAAGCATTGCGAGGTAGTTGAAGGAGGGGCTGTTACCCGACCAGATTGCCTCGAAGCCCTGCGACACGGAGTTACCGAAGATGTCGAGCGTCTCACCTGGGGTGAGCGTGGTCCAGACCATGTTGGCTCCGGAACCTACGAGCTCGGCGATAACGCCGGTACGGTCGTCACCAGCAACCGCGCCGCGGCCGTTGTACACAATTTCGATACCGAGTTCTTCGGCAGCGATCTCGGCGCCAGCCGAGCCATCTTCGCCGTACTCACCGGGACGTCCAAGAATGGCAAGCTTCGGGTCGCCGTCGACCTGGGTGCTCATCCACTCGACACCGTTGATGGATTCGATGCAGTAGGTGGCCTGCTTCTCGAGGATGGTTGCGCCAAAGTCGGGGTCTGGCCACAGCGAAGCCCAGCTCAGCGGAATGACGAGCATGTTGTCGTCGGCCGCATCGGGAGCGATGGCTGCGGTGATCGGAGAACCGGTGTTCTCGGTGATCATCAGCACGCCTTCTTCGCTTTCCTGAGCGAGGGTCTCGTAGTTCTGGATACCAACGTCAGTTGCGTAACCGGAGTCGATGACCACCGGTTCAACGGTCCAACCCTGGTAACCACCGTTGTCGTTGAAGACCTCCCAGTAAACTTCCTGGGCGGCAACGATCTCACTTACGAGAGAAGCGAACGGGCCGGAAAGGTCGGCGTTGAGTCCAACGCGGATGACCTTTTCGTCAGCGACAACACCGAAGTCGGTGACCACGTCGCCGCCACCCTCATCTTCCATGGCCTCTTCATCGTCTTCCATGGCCTCTTCGTCATCGGAATCACCCGAATCGTCGGAGTCGCTCGAGTCGGCTGAGGTATCTCCTCCGTCGCTTGAGCTGTCACCGTCACTTCCGCATGCCGCGGCGAAGAGACTGAATACCGCAAGAAGCGCTATCAACCATCGCATTCGTTTCATATTCCCCTCCTGGGAGTTTCGGTGCGGATTGCACCTGTATCTTCACGAAGCCGGTAGCTC
>CALJDK010000170.1 GCA_938023735.1 uncultured Acidimicrobiales bacterium | reverse complement strand
AACCGACAAAGTCGGTTACTCCCTTATAAGGAAGTACCTCTGCGTATCCTCGCGAAGTTTTTGAAAAACTTTTGGGCAGCTCGTAAAGGTGACCAACCAACACAAAGTCGTATCGCAGTAAACGGCCATTTCTGTGCGATAGAGGCTGTGGATAACGGCGGCGATCGCTGATCCTGTCATAGCTGCCGGTTACGGTGCTCCTACGCATTTACTGCGATAGGAGACCCAGGTGAGCACACAACCGGTAACCCAACTTCGACCCACGACGACCAGTGAGGTGTCGTTGTCCTCGGCGATCGAGGGGTTCTTGGCGTCGGTCGACCTCGCCGACAGCACCGTCGCCGTCTACCAAGCCACCCTCACAGCGTTGGTCGGCGACCTCGAGCCCGATGTTGCGTTGGTTGACCTAGAGAAGAAGGCCGTCGAGCAGCACCTAAGAGAAAGGTATGGGTCGGCGGCGCCGGCGACCTTCAACCGCAACCTCGCCACCATCGCCTCACTGCTGGCGTGGTGCGAAGAAAACGAACTCGTCGTCCGCTCGGCCGCCCGGGGTATCCGTCGCCGCAAGAACAAGATGTCGATCGAGGCCGAACGCCAATCCCGCCCCATCCCCATTGCGGACCTCGAAGCCCTCTGGGGCAACCACCGCCAACACAGCCTGCGGGACCGGACCTTCTGGGCGATGGCCTACGACACCGCCGCCCGAGCCGACGAACTCCTCGGCCTCAACATCGAGAACATCGACCAACCCAACCGAGAAGCCACCATCATCGGCAAAGGCGGCAACGCGGAGCGCCTCTACTGGTCGAGCACTACCGCCCGGCTACTCCCCCGCCTCACCAACGGCAGATTGTCAGGGCCATTGTTCATCGGGGACCGCAAACCCCGCAGCCACCTCACCCCGGCAGTCTCTGATCTTTGCCCGACGACCGGCCGGGCCCGTCTGTCGTATCGCCGGGCTGAAGAGATCTGGAAACAAGCGTCTGATGGATCGACCCTGCACCAGCTACGGCACTCCCGGCTCACCCACCTCGCCGAAGCCGGCGAAGACATCACCATGATCAAAGCCAAATCCCGACACCGATCCTTACGGTCGTTGGAGCGGTATGTGGCGCCCTCTCCCGGTGCCATCAGAGACCTCACCAACCGTCACGATCCGAATAGGCGGGGTTGATGCAGGGGGTTGTTGGTTAGAGGGTTGGGTTGTCTCGGAGGTCGATTTCGGTGAGGTCGAGGTATTCGTGGAGGCAGGGTTGGCCGTGGTGGTTGGTTGTGGTTTCGATGACGTAGTGGTCGTTGGTTGCTTTGTCGGGCAGCGTTTTGAGGAATGTAACGAGTTCGGTGAAGCTGCTGGGTTTGGTTTCGAACCAGCGTGCTCCGTGTTCGAGGCTTTGTTTGATGTCTTGGGCACCCCCACCCCCTCCCCCTACCCAGCGGTGAGTGGCGAATCCTGTATACGGGCTTCCGGGTTTACGGGGTTACCCGTTCACGGGTTCGGTGTCGGGTAGGGTGCGGGTGTGTTCAAGATTGCGATTGCCAGCCTCAAAGGCGGCACTGGAAAAACAACGACGTCAATAATGCTGGCCGAAGCGGCCGAGCTTGCCGGCCTGTCTGCGATGGTGGTCGACCTGGACCCCCAATCGGGCGGGTCGTGCCGAAACTGGGCCGATTACGCCGCCGAAGAACAAGGCCTTCGGAGCCTTGTCATGTCGATATCGGCCAAAGAACTCACCCGGCGTCTTCCCGAGATCGCCGACAAGCGAGACATTGTGATCATCGATACGCCGCCCGGTTCCGAGAACACGGCGGCTGCTGCGATCCGGTCAGCCGATCTGTTGGTTATCCCGATCAACGCCCGCCTCGCTGACATGGAACGCGTCGCCGGTGTCGCGCACCTCGCCGATGAGGTAGGCGTCCCTGTCAAAGTCGTGCTGTGTCGGACCAGGCCCAGGGTCAAAGCAACCCAAGAAGTTCGTGACGCACTCGAAGGAATCGGCATCCCGGTTGCTTCAACTCAGATCGATGAACAAGAAAAGATTGGCGCCTCCTACGGGATACGCCCCACTCCCCACGCCCTGCGGTCCTACTCGGTCCTATGGGACGAACTGAAAGGCTGAAACGAAATGGCAACCAAGAACCGGGCAGCGGCCATGGCCAAAGCATCCACAACCCAAGCCGACACCCCCTTCGCCCCAACCAGTGAAAAACAGAAATCGCTCTCGATCGGGATACCACCCGACCGGCACCGGCTCCTCAAAGCCGCCGCCGCTGACGCCGGGGTCACCATTCGTAGCGTGCTGCTCCGCATGATCGACGAGATCGAAGCCGAGACAGACCTCGGCCAAAAGCTCCTCACCCCCTACAAAACCAGCTAAACACAGGGAACCCGTAAACCCGCAAACGGGTAAACGGGCTTCATGCCTGGCAGATCCTTTAAAAAAACCCTGGCAGATCCTTTAAAAAAACCCCGACAAATCCTTTAATAAGTGACTTTCTTGACGTTATCGTGGGGTCATGACTGGACTGGTTGACGGCCTCTATCCACGTGCTGTGGACCGCTTCGTACAGGAGGAGCTCCTGCCCGAGTTCCCCGCCGTGATGCTCGTCGGACCTCGAGGATCGGGCAAATCGACCTCGATGGAGGCCTTTGCCGACACGATCCTGGATCTCTCTCAACCAGGCGACCGTCAAGCAGCGCTCGATGACCCTGACGGAGTGCTGCAACGAGCCGACGGGACGGTGCTTATCGATGAGTGGCAAGAAGCCCCCGAAATCCTCGGAGCGGTCAAGAGAGCCGTTGACAAAGACCGCAACAACACCCCAGGACGGTTCATCATCACCGGCTCGGTTCAAGCAGCCAACGATCCACGAACATGGGCAGGAACCGGACGTCTAATCCGGGTGCACATGTTTGGGCTGACCCAGGCAGAACTGGGATTCAACGTCGCCTACAACCCGATCGACGCCCTCTTCGACCACACCAACACTGATTTCGGACCATCAAGCCTGACCCGAGACGACTACCTCGACCGGATCGTTGCCGGCCGCTTCCCAGCAGTGATTGGCAAACCAGAACGCGCACGAAGCGTCTTCTACAGCAGCTACATCGAACAACTCCTCACCAAAGACGCCCGCCAAGTCGCCGACCGCAACCCCCAACCAGCCAAACTTCAAGCAGTCCTCGCCTCATGCGCAGCAAGAACCGGCAAAGAACTCAGCAAAACCGCCACCCAACAAGACGCAGCAGTCTCGACCGTCACCGCAGACGGACACCTCGACATCCTCGAAGGACTCTCCGTAATCGCCCGCATCCCCGCCTGGCACAACAACCGCGTCAAACGACTCACGCTCTCCCCCAAACTGCACCTCACCGACCCAGGCATGGCCGCACACCTCCTCAACACGAACGCCGCCGGCATCAACGCCGACCCCGACCTCATCGGATCCTTCTTCGAAACATTCGTCGCAACAGAGCTACTCACCCACCGAGTCACCACCAAAAAAGAAACAACCATCTCCCACCTCCGAACCCGCGACCAACAAGAAGTCGACGTCGTTCTTGAACGAGGTGGAGCCATCGTCGGCCTCGAAGTGAAATCAGCAACCAGCGTCAACAACAACGACACCAAAGGCCTGCACTGGCTCAAAGACAAGATCGGCGACCGGTTCCGCTTCGGAGCAGTCCTCTACACCGGAAAGCTCGCCTACCAAATAGACGACAACATCTGGGCACTACCCATCAGCACACTCTGGCAACCCACCAGCCAGCCAAAAGCCAAGGGCCAGCTCGCAACGTAAGTTAAACCCGAAAACCCGTTTACCTGTAAACGGGTTAACCCGCTAAGCCCCCACCAAACCGCCGGAAATTCCGAATTATGTAAAGCCCCCAACGTCGCTTTCGGACCACCAGCACGGCGCTCACATCATTGAACGTCCCGGCTACGCCGTTTTTTAACTCAGCTTGGTGAACACCCAGTGGCCTAGCCGGAGACTAGACACTCCATCGTCGACCAGCCGGTCCTGTATCGCAGAGTCGTGTTGTCTTCGGCTACAAACATGGCAGAGTCACCTTTGACGGTTATCACGCCGCCGATTTCTTTGAGCGTCTTCCATTCAGCGGGGCCTACGTCGCTTGTGTGCCATGTGCGATCGTCGAAGACGATGTAGGGGTTGTCGCAGGTCTGTTCCTGGAGGGCAATGGTGATGGTGGTTCCGGTCTGGCTAGAGCCGAACCCGGTTGTGGCGAACAGCATTGCTAACCCGCACACCACCACCGCCAAAGTGGCGAGGATCTTATAACGGCGCTCCATGACGCCAGTATCGACACCTATAGCGAAGATCTTGAGTCCGTTCTATCGGTTTATGGCGGGACAGGACCCCCAGCTGCTCGCACTTTGGGTGGTCTGCCCGACAGCGCAGTTGAAGTAGAAGTAGCCATTGCCCAGAATCCTCTGGACGTCATAGGCGGTATTGAACAGGACCTCACCTTGGCCGATCGCAGAGTGGGTAATAATCCCG
The DNA here is from genome assembly GCA_938023735.1 of uncultured Acidimicrobiales bacterium. GTDB lineage: Bacteria > Actinomycetota > Acidimicrobiia > Acidimicrobiales > SHLQ01 > CALLQB01. The sequence continues at coordinate 5,026 of CALJDK010000170.1, read as the reverse complement.
TCGATGGTATTCGAGTACTTTGCGCCACTACCGGAGTCGCCACCGCCGGCGTCCATGAGCGCCCGAGCTCGACGCCCGCCGTCGTAGTTCTCTTCGACGATGACACCACACCTATAGGTGTTGGAGCTGCCAAGCGAGGCGCAAGTGTTGTCGCTGTTGGTTTCCCAAGAGTTATGAAGCGCCCTGTTTTGCATGGCGTACTGGCAATGGCCGCCAGAACCGGTGTTGTAACCGTGAGAGCAGTTGTCGTCAGCTCGGTTCGACGATGAACGCATGAAGTCGTAAGTGCTGTTGTTTACCGATTTCACGTATGTGTCACCCGGGGTGAGAATTCGCGGCATCGGCAGTGTGTAGGTCTGACTTATCTCGAACGCGCTGATCCAAGCTCCGGGTTCGTTCTCATATGAAGAAGGAGCGCAGTGACCAGCTGTGACGATGTACGTCTGGTTGTTGGTATGGCCGTTGAACCCCCACGTGCAGGCTTCTCCCCCGTTGTTGGTGCCTACGAGGATCGCTAAACCGGGCTGCTGATTTGCCCAGCTGTGTCGGGCACCGGGAGTTCCTGCTGCCTCGAAGAGTGCTCCTTCCCGGACTATGAGCAACCCCGGGGGAAGGCCCCTGTCAACGGCAACGGGCAATGCTCGAGTATCTGGCACTGTAAGGCGGATGCGCTTTCCGTCAGGGGTGCTCTCGATAGCGAGATCACCCCTGAGTCCAGCTTGGGTAAGCCGGTCCCGAATCACTTCTCGGTACTTGTTGAGGTCAGCTAGTGATGGCTGGTTCGACAGCACCCGAATACTTCCCTTCCCGAGAAGCTTGTCGAGTTCTTCTATTTTCACGTCGGAGCTATCACGGACTGCAAGCACCAAAACACCGCCGTTGAGTTGATCGAACCAGATCCCTCCAAAGTTGTCATTGCTCAACTGATCCTTCGCTTCTTCGTGTGAGGTGCCATAGCCGAGTAGACGGGTGACCTCGTCCGCCCGGTCGGCCAGTTGGCTGCGGCGCTGCATCTCATCGACCTCGGCGTTGGTGAGAAATAGCCCCATCTCTTCGAAACCAAGGTTTATCGGCTTGCTAGTCAAGAGTTGAGCCAGGTGTTCCTTATCGTCTTTGAGGTAGTCGAAGTGCTGTCTGTAATCGAGCTGGTAGTCGATCTGGTCAACGAAGTCGACAGGCTGATCCCAGTTCCTCCGGGCTTCGGCCAGTTCAGGCGAATTGGCAATCTCGAGTGCCCGATCTGAGATCAGCGACTCAGACGGCCCGAGGTCCCCACGGACGATCGTGCCCGTTCGACCGTATGCCGACAACTCTCCGTTTGAGTGTATGTGCTCCGAAGACCGCTCCTGATGAGCCCAGGCTGGGGTCAACGTAGCCATGACCATGAACATCGCACCGAGCACTGCACTGACTCGAAGTCGCATCTTCCCACCGTTTTCGTCGCCGTTGTGCGCCACCCTTTCAGGCATCGAACGTTATGTCAATGACCGTCACGGTCAGTTGCCCCTCTCAAAACGCCGAGCCTTGCAGCGCCATCACCTGCCCCAAGGCCTGGCATTTTGAGCCCTCGGCGTAGCTGAGGCTCGTCAGCCTGGTGGCCACACGGCGTATGTGTGAAATAGGCCTGTTACCGCTTCAATCCGCCGAAACATCAGTTATGTAAAGAGATCCTGCCGTCGGTCATAGACAGCCACTCCCCCACCGCTGATCTCTGTAAATGACTAAACCATATCCACAGGATTCTGAGGCATTTCAGAGGCCACCAGCGACCGTATGCCATTGCCATTGGCAACACCCGGCAAACCCTCTGCACCCACAATGCGGCCTACGGTCAGCAGTGAACTCTGTTGCTTAGAGTGACTATCCGCAACTGCGTACAGTCAGCTCTCTAGCCTTATAGCTATGAATCCACCCACAGCACGCCCAGGGCAAACCATCGGCATACGAGAAGCAGCCGAAGCTTTCGGAGTCTCCCACGACACCCTGCGACGCCGCATAAAAGATGGAAAACTACCGGAAGCTGACCTAGTGCCAGGGCGCCATGGTGACACCTACGTCTTACCCATGGCAGACCTTATGCAGATCGCCGACCGGGAAGGGTGGGTGCTCGACCTCACTGACGAGGGTCTGCACATGCAAGCCCAAGGCACAGCGGTCGACGTTGATGAACTTCTCAACCGGGTCATTGATGCCGAAGGTCGCCTAGGGCAACTCCCAGCAATGGAACGAGAACGTGACCAAGCGCAACGAGAGCGCGACCAAGCCCGGTCAGACCTCGAAAACGAACGCACAGAACGCAGCCGACTCGAAACCGAACTAGCTGAACTCAACAAGACCAAAGCCGTCGCCGAAGCCCTCGCCGATGAACGGAAGAACGAACTCGAGCGGGAACGTTCAGCCGTCGTCGAGTACCAGGAGCAGCTTGAAACCGAACGTGAGCTCGCAGCCGAAACAGCAGCGTCTCATGCCGCAGAGTTGGTTTCGATGGGGGATAGGGCCACCCAACTCGAAAAAGAGAGCGCTGACAGGCTCTCCGAGGCCCAAAAACTCAAAGAATCAATGGGCTGGTGGTCCCGCCGGCGCTACGAGAAAGGCGGCTAAGCATCGTGGAAATCGATATTCATCCCTCCCTCCGCACACTCCCGCTGGATAAGGCCTTCCCTTTCCTAAAGTGGCGCCTGCAGCAGCATGGTGGGACGTTCCGCTGTGTGTCTTGCCACAGCAAACTTGACTTCGGAGTTCACCCGAAGGCGCTCGTAGTCTTTGGGCCAGCTCCCAACGGGCACCGACTCGTTGGTATGTCACATTCGAATTGCTTGGCCTCAGGGACCTATCCGCTGACGGATCTTGAGGTCACCGGGACCATCCATCCACAAGTGGGACTGGTTGGTCACAGCCAAAATGGCCAACCCTTTCTGTTGATCAGCCACCCGTCCGACATCGTGTTGGTTCATAGTGACGGAACGATGAACGACGTCATGCTCCAGTCCATGTTGGACGCGACAACCAAGGGGATCGCGACGTACGACTTCGCCGAGGTCACGGTGTTGGTTGATGAGCCACCGCCAATCGATCCAGCCTTCGGTGTGGTGCTGGATGGCGATACCTGGAAGGTGACCGTGTTCGACAATGCGGTAGTCGAGTTTGCTGCCGAAACGTTCCCCGATGGGGTGGAAAGCTTCCCTGGTCCAGTGGTTCCGATCATCTGGAGTGCTCAGGTTCCGGGCACCCCCGGTGATGATTTCACCGGAGTGGGCGGCGACATCATCTTCGCCGCTCTCGAGGAGATCGTTTCGTTGCTCGGAGTTCTTGTCACCACAGCCGAAGTCCACCGCCTCTAGGGGCATGGACTATTGGCATGTCTCCGACCGATCATGGTCTCAAAACGTAGAGAGGGCCGGTTCTTTCGAACCGGCCCTCTCCGTAAATTTTGTTGGACAAACCAGACTCAAAGCTGAGAGCCGGAGGCTCACACTTCGGCGAGGCTAGGAACCGGTGGTTCACACCTCGACTACTGCTTAGAGTAACTGATCGGCACTTAAAAGCGAGATCTGAAGCCCTCGACCCCCTATTTTACCTAGCTTGCACTGCTGAGGTGTACCGGTTTTCGAGGTGTGGTGAGTTCGTGCACATGGAAAGTTCTCGACTTGCCGTTGCAGAGGGACTCAACTCCAAGAACCTCGGCTGCATGGTTTGCCACTATGCCCTTTGGAGAACCTGCCTTGACCTTCGGGTCGACCCCCTGGCGATACTGATGCCCCACAGCACTGGTCAGTATGTCAGCCAGTTGCAATCCCCAACAGGCCTTCGAGTCCATACGGCAGACCGAGGCGGCAGCGAATCGGTTGAGCGATTTGTTTACCCCGACCCGTACGTATGCGTCGTAGTCGACTTCCGTGGGGACGCTGATGTTGTCAACAGTGATGGCAGCTATCTCATCAGGGGACAGGGAACGCTGAACGACTTGGATGGTCTGCTGAGCGTGTGCCCGCCAGGCTTCTTTGCCCTTGAAGGGGTCTTTACCGCCTTGGGTGTCGTAGACCACAGCGTTGAAGGTGAATCGGCAGTTGGTGCTTTTGAGTATGTTCAACGCCTCACGAAACATATATCCGGTGTCGCGGTTGATGTTCGAAAAGTGTGCTTCACCACGCCAACCAGCTTGGTCTTTGAATACGGTCAGCTCATTGCTGACCAAACCCATGCCACGGGTGAACTTGAGCGCACCGAGCACAAGAAAACGGGATTGACGGGCGGTGCCCGACTCGTCGATGAAAATGTCCGCCGAGGGATGCATCGGCGGAAGACGTCCAGTTTTCAATTTCTTGCCCTTCGCTTACTACGGCCCTTCTCCGTATCCCACACTATCGAGAGCATCCGACCTTGCGGTCTAGTCACCATCCACCGCGTTGACCGCGAAATGCGCGAGCGTACGACACATGGCACAAGCGCCCCTCGCCCCCGGTGAAGACTCAGTGATGCTTACTATCCGTGTCGTTGGGTCCGTTGCTGAGGGCATTGACCAATTGGCAGTTCTGCGAAGCAGTACTCGTTCGGCAATGGTTCGCGATGCGCTTGAGGCTTACTTGGAGCAGCACCAGGAGGTGCTTGCTTCGTAGGCGCCCTGTTTCGGTCTGCCCGTGGTTTTGGTGGGGTCGTAAAAAGCAGAATGGCCGCCCCGAAGGACAGCCAGCTCCACGTGTGTGATTACTTGTGAAGCTAGCTGGTGGGGGAGTGGGCTCGCAACGTTTCCTGTCGATTTTTTCGTCCTGGGTCTGGTTTTGTGCGCCCTGAATGCAGGTGGAGCACTGCTGGGTCGATGTTGCGAAAGATCCTCACCGGGATGTGTGGGGTCTTTGTTCCTGTACAGGAATGAAGGCCCTGGGGCTGGTTGGGTTCGTCACCGTTTACTGCGGGGCGGGGTGTGGGCCGTTAGAGGGTTGTTTGACCGGCGTGTCCCACACCCTTGAGAAGCCTGCGGGTTATCGAGCTTGTGTGAATAGTTGTGCTGTTGCTGAACCCGGAACGG
>CALJDK010000169.1 GCA_938023735.1 uncultured Acidimicrobiales bacterium | reverse complement strand
GTCGACCACCAGAGTGAGCGGACTGTTCTCGGGATCGCTTCCGTCCAGAAGAAGGGCGTCGTCGGTATCGGTCTCGCCTGGCAAGCTCAGCGTGACCGTCGAACCGTCGTCAAGAACGAAGCTCACGTCTCCAGCAGACGGGCGTTCATTGGGCGCAGGCGGCGGCGAAGTCGGCGGCAGCGAAGAAGCGGTCGTGGTGGGAATAGGGGTGGTTGGGACAACGCTGCTCGTCGGCACCGGCGCTTCATCGGTGAAGGCAAGCTCGGGCTCGGCAACCACGGGCACCGGTGCAACAGCCTCCAAGTCGGGCGGCGTCGCCACAACCACGCCGGTCGCTGCCGTCACTACGGCCGACGTGGCCGCAACGATGTTGGTGGCAACCGGAGTCACCGTGCTGGCAAGGGGAAGGTTGCGAAGGCCAGGGAGTCCGGCGAGCCAGGCCAACGGACCCGTTGCTCGGCGCAGATCACCGAGGCCAATATTCAAGAACGCCCGCGCCACCTCAGGATCAAACTGGCTACCAGCTTTGTCCGCGATCTCCTGTCGGGCGACCTCTGGTGGCAGCGGCTTTTTGTAGCTCCGGGTGCTGGTCATTACGTCGTAGGCGTCGGCGACTGCCACGATGCGAGCCGCATACGGGATCTCTTTGCCCGCAAGGCCTTGGGGATACCCCTTGCCGTCCCAACGTTCGTGATGGCCGTCGGCGGCGTGACGCCACTCGCCGAGCCACTCGGCAATCGGAGCCAGATGTTTGTTGGCCGCCGCAGGGTGCCTCTGGAGTGTGGCCCACTCCTCGTCGTTCGGTTTTCCTGGCTTGTTCAGAATCTCCGCTGGAACCTCGAGCTTGCCCATGTCGTGAAGCAACGCCGCCCAACGAAGTTTGCCCGCATCGGTTTTGTCCAGGCCCATCTCTTCGGCAAGAAGATCGGTATAGCCACGGACGCGTTCGGCGTGACCGCGAGTCATCTTGTCGTGCTTCGAAAGCAACGCGATGAGATCGAGCATCTGCGCGGCAACCGAATCGTCGCCATCCAATGCCCCGCCACCGTCCTGAATCGCCTTGATGCGCTTCTTTGTCTGGGTTGTTGTGCCGCTCCGGAGCGCGGCCGAGAACCGACTGGGCGCCTCATCGGGAAAGATCAGACTGAGGCGAAGCAGAAGGGTGAGTGGCGTGAGCCGGCGGGTGACCCGCTCGATCAGACGCATGAGAGCGGTGGCCAGAACCGCCAAGCCCAGCCACCACACCCAGGTGTTGAGCCCTAGTCGCTCCGGCGGATAGTTGTTCGATACCCAGAATCCGAAAAGGAGCGAGCCGACGAGCGGAAGGACCCACAGCACCAGCCGGATGACGCGCGCCAAGGCTGGTCGGCCACTCCATGCCTCATCGGCGACCGCAGCTTCCTGGTAGTTCATCTGGGTAGGCCCAGACAATCGTGTCATCACCTAGTAGAACGGCGTGTTTGCGGGCAAGCCTTAGCGCTCGACTCCCCACGACCTAGCAATGAACACCAATCGGCCAGGGCTTTGAGAGGTCCTAGACCCGCCAAGAAGGGCTACTAGAACACGGTGTATCCACCGTCGACGCACACTTCCTGGCCAGTGTGGTAGGTCAACGTTGGGTCGGCAAGAAACGCGCCGACCTCACGGAACTCTGACGGGTCGGCCCACCGGCGCACCGGCGTGCGTTTCATCGTTGCTTCCCGAAACACATCGTTTCCGTAGGCAAACTCGGCCAACTCGGTGATCGTCCACCCGGGAAGCAGCGAGTTCACCCGAATCTGGTAGCGGGCCAGCCCAACGGCCAGCGCCCGCACCAAACCGTTCACCGCGGTCTTTGCCGTACCGTATGCCTCGTTCCCGGCAGCTCCGTGGATCGCCGAGGTCGACGACACCGCAACCAAACTCCCACCTTCGCCCTGTTCAATCAGCACCTTCGCGGCCTCTCGCAACGTGAGGAACACCCCGTCGAGATTTACCGCCATCACCGCCTGCCACTGCTCAAGAGTGGTGTCGACAAACTTGGTGCCGAAGCCGCCCCGGCCTGCGTTTGCAAACACGCCGTCGAGTCGACCGAAGTCTTCAACCGATGCCGCCATCGAGGTGACTACCTGTTCCTCATCGCTCACATCACAAGCGTGCGAGGTGGCCTTTCCGCCAAGCGCCTCGATTCTGGCTACCGCTTCGGCGTTCTTCTCTTCTCTCCGGCCCCACAAGATCACCGATCCTCCCGCCTGGGCAATACCCTCGGCCATCCCCAAACCAATGCCACTGTTGCCGCCGGTGATGATGAATACCTTGCCGGTGAGATCGGGCATTGGGGTCCTCTTTCGGTAGCTACAGCGTTGCCGCACGAATCGTCCAGGATCCTAAACCGCTCGATTGCTCGGCCGTCAGTTTTGGCGGGCGCATCGATTGGCAGGGCATGCTGTCAGTTATGAGCGACCCCTTACTCGGAGCCCCCTACGACGTGCGCGAGCGTCTTTGCGAACTCGTGCGATCCGGCACCACCGACATGGCGCCGTCGATACTCCAGGTTCCTCTCGACCATTACCGCGACCCCCAGCGCCATGCCGAAGAGATCGAGAAGATCTTCCGTACCCGACCCCTTCAGGCCGCGCCTACCGCCGCCCTTCCGAACCCGGGCGATTACACCGTGCGCGATGTACTCGACCGCTCGCTCCTTATCAGCCGGTCGGCCGACGGCACGGCGCAGGTTCTGCTCAACTACTGCACGCATCGGGGGGCGCTGGTGGCCGAGGGCGAAGGCTGCACCAAACGCCATGCCTGCCCGTATCACGGCTGGGCATTCGACTCGGGCGGCACGCTGGTTGGCATTCCTGGCGCTGAAGGGTTCGAAGAGCTCGATCGCGAAACTGCCGGTCTGGTGAAGTTGCCGACCGTCGAAGCTCATGGGTTCATCTGGTACACGCTCGATCCGAACGGGAGCATCGACATCGAAGCTGATCTTGGTTCCTTTGGCGCCGAGCTCGACCGCTGGGGCTACGACAAGTTCTGGAAGGTCACCATGATGGATCTCGAGTTCGATGCCAACTGGAAGACCACGGTCGAGGCGTTCAGCGAGACCTACCATTTCCCCTACGTGCATGGGGCTTCAATTGGTCCGGGTGTAGTGAGCAACACCTCCACCTACGACCTCTTCGACGGACATCACCGATTGGGTGCAGCGCTGGTTGGTTTGCGCGACCACGCCGAGGGCACTGCCAACTTTGATCCTGATTGGCAAACGTCGCTGCTCTACTGGAAATGCCCCGACCTGATGCTGGCCAACACGCCGTTCGGGGTCGAGGTCGTGCAGATAACACCGACCCTCGATCCTGGTCGAACCCGTCTCCGTCACACGATGCTTGCGAAGTCTGCGCCTACCACCGACGAAGAGGCCGAAATCGCCCAGGTGATGTCGTACCCGGCGGCCGACGCCATCCGCCTCGAGGACGTCCCCACCTTGGCCACCTGTGCTCGAGGCCTCGCCGAAGGCGAACACGGCCACGCCACAATCGGCCGCAACGAACCCGGCGTACAAAACATCCACAACCAAGTAGCCAGTCGCCTAAGCACCTAAACTCCCGGTGTCAGACGTGGTGTCAGACGTGGTGTCAGACGTGGTGTCAGACGTGGTGTCAGACGTGGTGTCAGACGTGGTGTCAGACGTGGTGTCAGACGTGGTGTCAGACGTGGTGTCAGACGTGGTGTCAGAC
>CALJDK010000168.1 GCA_938023735.1 uncultured Acidimicrobiales bacterium | reverse complement strand
TTGTCCGACCTCATCGCGGTTGAAGAGGCGGGCGACTCGCTGAGCGCTGGCGAGGTTGTGGCCGTTGCCACCTTGTTGTTCGCTGCCGGGTTCGAAACCACCACCAACCTCATCGGTAACGGAATGGGTGCTTTGCTTCGGCACCCCGATCAAAAAGAGCGGCTCTGGAACGATCCATCGCTCTTGGAATCGGCGGTCGATGAGATGCTTCGGTGGGATTCGCCGATTCAATTCGATGCCCGAACCTCCTTCGAAGATATCGAGATCGGTGGGGTAGAGATCGCGAAGGAATCCACCGTGATGACTCTCCTGGGTGCAGCCAATACCGACCCCGCACAATTCACCGACGCGGAGACCTTCGACATCGGGCGCGACGAGGGCCCACCCATGAGCTTTGGTTCGGGCATTCACTACTGTCTGGGTGCCAACCTTGCCCGGGCCGAAGGTCAGGAAGTGTTCTCGGCACTCATGCAGAAGTGCGTTACGGTCGAGTTGGCTGGCGACCTCAAGAGGCGCCGACGGATGGGGTTCCGCGGCTATCAGTCGGTTCCCGTAGAGATCAAGGTTGGATAGGAGAGTCGGATGGACGCTGACGAAATCACCACCAAGATCGTTACCTCCGATCTGTTCCGCAAGATCGGCCCACGGGTCTTTCCCGCGATGCATCGCACCATGGCTAAGGTCAGCGGCGGCAAGTGGGTACCGGGCGCTGGCTTAATCCTTTACTCCACCGGAGCAAAGTCGGGACAGCGCCGCGAGTCGCCCCTCGAGACCATCCCTCGCACCGATGGAAGCTACTTGCTTGTCGGTAGCAACTTTGCCCGCGAGTCGCATCCGGCGTGGACACACAATCTCATCGCCAACCCCGATGCCGAGATTCTGGTGCGCGGCGAGATGAAACCGGTAACCGCCAAACTACTCGAAGGTGACGAGCGTGCCGAGGCCTGGCAGGAAGCGCTGGCTCACTGGCCGTCGTGGTCCGAGTACACCGCCATCACCGATCGAACCTTCCGAATCTTCCACCTGATTCCCGCATAACTCCCGCAAAATTTCCCTCGGAACCTTCCCACCTGACAACCACCCAGCAGCTATCTACCCAACGAAGCAGGCAGACCATGCACGACCTCGTTATTCGCAGCGGAACCATCGTCGACGGCACCGGTGCCGACCGGTTTATTGGCGACGTGGCCATTACCGACGGGGTCATCACCCACGTCGGAACCGTCGAAGGGCCGGCAACCCGGGTCATCGACGCGCAGGGTCTCATCGTGTCGCCCGGATGGGTCGATATTCACACCCATTACGACGGTCAGGTCACTTGGGATTCCGACCTAGCGCCATCGTCGGTGCATGGAGTTACCAGCATCGTGATGGGCAATTGCGGGGTCGGCTTTGCGCCCGCCCGACCCGATCGCCATGACTGGTTGATCTCGCTCCTCGAAGGGGTCGAAGATATCCCCGGTACCGCGCTCGCCGAGGGCATGAACTGGGGGTGGGAGACATTCCCCGAGTACCTCGACGTGCTCGATGGCCATAGTTGGACCCTCGATATCGGCGCCCAGGTTCCTCACGCCGCTCTTCGGACCTACGTTATGGGCGACGACGGTGCCGACAACACCGTGGCGGCCACCCAAGCACAGATCGAAGAGATGTCGCGCCTTTGTGAAGAGTCGATCCGAGCCGGTGCTCTCGGTTTCACCACCTCGCGAACCTGGGTGCATCGCACCAGCGAGGGAGCCCAGATCGGAACGCTCAAGGCCGAGGCCGCCGAGGTATTGGGTATTGCCGAAGCGTTGCAACGGGCCGGCACCGGCGTGGTCCAGCTCATTTCCGACTCTTACCAATCCACCGACGAGGCGTTGGTGGCCAGCGAGCTCGACCTCCTCGAAGCAATAGCGCTTGAAGTAGGACGGCCCCTGAGCTTCACCGTTCAGCAAAGCGACGAGTCGCCGGGGCGTTGGCGTGAACTACTCGAGGCCATTGGTCGTTGGCGCAAGGCCGGTGCCGATGTGTCGGCGCAGGTAGCAGTGCGACCCCTTGGCGTCGTTGCCGGACTTACGTCCACCGCAAATCCTCTCCGCTGCAGCGCCACCTATCGCGAGCTTGCGTCGTTGCCGCTGGCCGAACGGGTCATCCGCATGCGAACGCCCGAGGTTCGGCGGCAGATTCTTGACGAGCACAGTGCGTTTGTCCCGACGTCATTCAGCGCCACCACCCATTCTGGCTACGACCGCATGTACCCGATGGGCGAGTTCCCCAACTACGAGCCGACAACCAACGATTCGCTTGCGGGTATCGCCGAACGAAGCGGGCAACCGGCCAACGAAACCATGTACGACTACTTCACTGCCGATGGCGGCACGAACCTGGTGTACGTGCCGTTTATGAACTTTGCCGCGGGCGATCTCGATGATGTTGCCGAAATGATTGCATCGCCTCTTTCGCTGTCGGGGCTCAGCGACGCTGGCGCGCACTGCAACACGCTTTCTGATGGCACGTTCCCGACCTCTGCGATTAGCCACTGGACCCGCGACCGCGCCAAGGGTCAGACCTTCTCGCTCGAACATATGGTGCATCGCCAAACCCAAGCCACGGCCGCGCACGTTGGGTGGACCGATCGGGGAGTGGTGGCTCCTGGCTACTTGGCCGATCTCAACGTGTTTGATCACGCAACCATCAACGCCAAAGCGCCCGAGTTGGTGGCCGACCTTCCCGCCGGTGGCACCCGGCTTCTGCAACAGTCGGTCGGCTACGTCGCCACCATCAAACGCGGCGTGGTCACCGCCGAAAACGGTGAACTCACGGGTGCCTACCCCGGCTCGCTTCAGCGTGGACCGCAGTCGCTGTAGACACGAGCCGGAAAGGCCCGTGGCTACTGGTTAAGGTCGGTCGGGCCATTCGATATCGGCGATCAACCCGACGTGATCGCTGGCCTGCACGCCGGTGAGGGGTTCGTGAGCCACGAGTTGGGTCTCGATGATTCGACCGCCGTTGCCTTCTCGGAGAAACGGGTCGCCCACAAAGATGTAATCGATACGTTTGGGGTGCACGTTGAGTCGGGCCGACAACGGGTGGGTATGCCAGTCGTTGGTGAGTCCTGTGCTTCCGTCGCCGGCAACCGCCCAGGCGTCCTGGAAAAAGGTGGTGCGGTCGTCGAGCACGGTGAGGCCCTTCAGGAACCGGATCTCGTCGCTATCGGGTTCGGCGTTGAAGTCGCCGGTGAGAATCGGGGGCATTGCCGCCCGGTTCCCCTTGGCTCCAAGGCGGTCACGAGTGCCGCGAATGTCCTTGATGTGTTGGTCGATTTCGAGCACTTGCAGCCGTCGATGGCGACCATGGCTGGGTGCCGGGGCCAGATGCGTGGTGAAGATATCGAGGTCAGCCGTTCGGGCATGCACGAGCTCCCACGGCATTGCCGCCGGCATGGGATCGTCGGGGTCGTCGGCGGTAGAAAGCGGCCAAAGGTTTGACTCGTCGATCGGCCAGCGGCTGATGATGGATGATCCGAAACGGAAGTTCTCGTCGGCCTCGCCATAGGCACCAAACGGGTGACCGCTCATCACGAAGTGTCGGCCATCGCCGAGCGCCTCGACAATCCACGCGGTTGCATCGGAGTCGGTGGACTTGGTGGCTTCCTGAAAACACACGATGTCGGGATCAACTCGTTGGATCCACGCGACGACTTCGTGGCGCCGATCATCCCAATCGGGCTCAAACAACGAACCGACATTTAGTGTCATCAAACGGAGCACAAGGCCGACTCTAGATCGGCGCCGACGCTCCACCAATAGGCACTGTCATTGTCGTAGCTTCACGTAGGTGATTGACGATGATCCGCCCGCCGGAAACTCTGCGGATCCTCACCCGGCAATTCTTCCGCCAGAGGCTGAAGCGGCGGCACCGGCAGCCGGACCATCGACCTGGCGGTGGCCGTGGCTACTCGGCGTGTGTGCCGGTCTCACGTTGCTGGTGGTGGGCTTTGCGGGCGGAGCTGCCTACGCCAAACGCGACCGCAGCATCGACCCGCTTCTGACCGCTGCGCCCGTGGCGACGGTGGTCGGCGAAGTTGTCGAACGTGACATCCCCGAACGCACCCTCAAACCCTACGAAGGTCTTGGCACCTGGGTCGACCGGTTCGATTTCTCGCCTCCGTATGCCGGCGAGTCCCCACCTGTCGATGCGGAGGAAATCGCCCTGATGGCCGAGATGGGCGTGAAGACCATCTATATCCAGGCCGCCCACCGGGCCGACCGGTCGCCGGGACTCACCGAAGATCCATGGGTGCTTGCCGAACTGCTAGCAACTGCCCACTCGCACGACATGGCTGTGGTGGCGTGGTACCTGCCGAAGTGGGAGGACGAGGACCTCGCCAAGATGAAGGCGATGGCCGACTTTGAGTTTCTTGGCCACCGGTTCGACGGCATCGGTGTCGACATCGAATACAACCAGGGCGGCCTGGAACCCGAGGAGCGCAGCCGAATCCTTGTGGAGCTCAGCACCGGCCTTCGGGCACATATTGGTGATGACCCGCTGTCGGCAATCGTGTTGCCGCCGGTGCTGACCGAAGAGGTCAACACCGACTTCTGGCCCAACTTCCCGTGGGACGAGATCGGGCCGCTCTACGACATTTGGCAGCCGATGAGTTACTGGTCGTTCCGGTCGGAAAGCTCTGGCTACAAAGACGGCTATACCTATAACGCCGAGAGCACCCGTCTCCTTCGCGAGTTGCTGAACGACCCGGACGCGTTGGTCCATGGCATAGGTGGAATTGGGGCCGTCGATGCGGTGCAGGGTGGCGAAACCGGTGGCGAGCCCCTGGCCGTCGTGGCAGACCTTGAAGGATTTGCCCGCTCGTTGGTGGACAGCAACTCGGTGGGTGGCTCGGTGTATGACTGGGTGACCCTCGATGACGTTGCCCGCAGCACCCTGGCCGAGTTGTTCAGCACCGGACCTGCTGCCTCCCTGTCACCAATCCCCGACTCCTGACAGAAGGTCGGCGACATGCTCGAGCAGCGTAAAGCCCAGTTCGTAGCTGATGTCGTTCAACACATCGACGTAGATCTCCTCGTGTGGAGGCACGCAACGCGCGATCCAGCGGCTGAATGACCCCGGATCGAACCATTGGCATTCGTCGACTGAAATTCCAGGAATCTTGAACGACCCGTCGCAGCAACGCTGGTGCAGATCGGCCCACGAGAGGGCGTGTGCCGCCTGCTCGGCGCGCATACCGAGGGGGTAGAGCGACTCTGGCAACAACTGGTTGGCCGGATGCAGCACCGCCAGCTCATCCCAGGTGGGCTCGCGATGGCGGTCGGATCGGTTTGCCAGAAGCTGACGGATCTCGTCGGTCCACAATGCGCAGAGCATGGGCCGAACCAACGCCTCGCAGGGCGGGCTGGTGGGGATGCCGAGGACCCGCTTGCAGAGGTCGACCAGGTGTCCCTCGCCGCCGTCGGGCAGCTGCACCGGCGTGCCGTTTCCGGACCTCATCGACGCCCACAATTGCTCGTCGCGATCGACCAGGATGCCGACCCAAACGCCGCCATCGAGATCCACGGACCGTGCAGTGCCCGAGCGCGCCGGCAACACGGTGGCTGCCGACACCAAACCGAAAGCATCCCAGTTGTCGGGTGCGGTCATACCGATGAGTGGTTGTAGTGGATCGACCGATGGCGGAAGATCGCACATGGTGACGTCGACGGTGCCCGCGTGTTCGTCGACGGCAACGCCAAACGCAAACGGGGCCGAGGTGGCGTCGGTGACGAGAAGCTCGAGTAGGTCGGGTAGGGACAGGTCGCGAACAGACATTGGTGATCTCCAAAGAACGCAGGGTTGAAGACCGCCGATAGGCTCAGCAGCAAAGCTACGGCCAACCTACGCCGACGGTGTGACACCGAAGCCGTTGGCGACTGGGAGAGCTGGCTACAGACCCGCGATCGTTGCTCGTGCCTCGGCCAAACCGGCCTCCTCGTCGATTGCCAGGTCGTTCGCGGCGATCACGGTCACGTCGGAGATGCCAAGGAAGCCCAGAAACTGTCGAAGCCATGGCGTTCCAAGATCCTCCGGGCCTTCGACGTGCGTGCCCCCGCTGGCAACGACCAGGTAGGTCGGCCGGTTGGGGACTAGGCCAGAGAGTCCTTCCGGTTCGTCGTAGGAGAAGGTCACGTCTTGTTGCGCCACCAGATCAGCCCACGCTTTGAGGTTGGCCGGGACGCTGAAGTTGTAGATCGGCGCGCCAATCACCAGAGTGTCGCAAGCCAGTAACTCGGCGATGAGTTGGTCGGCGAACGCCAGGTCCTCAACCGCAGAGCCGGTTCGCTCCTCGGCCGGAATGCCCAACTGTGAGGTGCTCGACTCGGTGAGCAGCGGAATTGGTTGGCTCAGATCTCTGACGATGACTCTGGCGGTACTGGAGAGCCGGCGCACACACTCGTCGACCAACATATTGCTGACCGACGAGTCGCCCGAGGTGCTGGAGAGCAGCGTCAAGATTGTGCTCAACGGAGCGGGGAAGTCAGGTGGCATCGGGGTTAGCTAGTCGCGAGGTCGTTTCATCCATTTGGCATTCTCGGATGCGCCCTCGACCTCGCCGCCCGAGCCGACCCAGTCGGTGAATCCGTCTCGCAGGTGAGCCACGTTGGTGTAGCCGATCTCGCCGATGACCTTGGCAGCAAGTGCCGATCGCCAACCGCTTGCGCAATGGAACACGTATCGCTGATCGAGTTGGTAGCGGTCTTGGTAGTACGGGCTTTCGGGGTCGAACCAGAATTCGAGCATGCCTCGCGGCGCCGAGACCGCTCCGGGGATGACACCGGTGGTAAGGCGCTCCCGAAAGTCTCGGATATCGACAACCGTCACGGTGCCCGCAGCCATCTCGGCCTGTAGCTGCTCGACCGAGAGTTCCTCGATTTCTGCTTTCGCTTCGCTCACCAGGTCGTGAACCGTCCGTCGTGCCATCGTGCCTCCTACGTGGTTGCCCGACGTTAGTCCTGAGACGGTGGATGACACAGGTTGTAGTGGTGGTGGATCGCGCCCACGACTAGGTTAGGTAAATGAACGCGCCAAACATTCTTCTGCTGGTTTCCGATCAGGAACGACAACGCGATTGGTTGCCCCAGGGGTTTCGCTTGCCGGCTCGACAGCGCCTGATCGACGGCGGACTTGAATTCACGAACTACTACACCCACACCTCGCCCTGTTCGCCGTCCCGAGCCACGCTCTTCACCGGCCAGTACATGGCCGCCCACGGGGTTACCGAAAACTCCACCGGACCGCACAATCCCGAGCTGCCCTACGACGCTGCAACCCTGGGCCACCTGCTCCGCGATCAGGGCTACTACACGGGCTACAAGGGCAAGTGGCACCTTGAGGCCACCCCCTCGCCCAACATGGAGGCGTACGGCTTCAGCGACTGGGAAGGCAACGACTCAGCCTGGTGGGGTCTTGCTGGCTCCGGCACGGAGTTCGACGAGCCCATCGCCCGCCAGAGCGCCGACTGGATTCGCGAGCGCGCCAAACACGACCAACCATGGTTCTTGGCTGTTGGCCTGGTGAACCCGCACGACATCATGTGGTTCCCAATCGACCAGCCTTGGTACCGGGAACGTGATCCCGAGTACCACGAGAAGGCCCGGGTGCGCCTGGCCGCCCGCGACTGGGGCCGCAAAGACAACCTGCCCGACTTTCCTTTTGAGGTCGAGCGTTGGTTTACCGAACTGCCCGAGAACTTTGACGATGATCTGCACACCAAGCCCGAGGTGCACCGTCGCTGGATGACCCAGATGCAGAAGATGGGATCACCCGGCGTGATGGATATCGACGACACCGATATCTGGCTCCGACACCTCGACTACTACGCCAAGCTTCATCAGCTCAACGACGAGGCGGTGCAGATCATCCTCGACGCCATGGACGACACCGACCAGTGGCGCGACACCATCGTTATCTTCACCAGCGACCACGGCGACCAGTGCGGGTCACACAAGCTGCGGTCGAAGGGTCCCTGGAACTACCAGGAGACCATGCGGATCCCTCTCTATATCAATGCTCCTGGTATCACCGAGCCTGGTACCAAGACCAACACCATGGCCTGCCATAACGACCTGGCCCGAACCATCGCCGAATTCGCTGGGGTCGATGTCAGCCAGCAGCCGACGCTAACCGGCGAGTCGATGCAGCGGATCTTCGACGATCAAAGCTCGAAGATTCGCGACTTCGTGCTGTTTGCCCAAGAGTGGCCCTGGTACGCCGGTGTCGAGCACTGCCGGTACGCCAGCTCAGGCATGTTCGACGGTCGCTACAAGTACGCCCGCTACTACGGCATCGGTGGCGGCAACGACGCCGCTGGCAACCCGCTAACCGGCACCATGCAGTTCGGCCGGGACGCCGCGTTCGAAGACCACGACCACGAGTTCTACGACCTTCAGGAAGACCCGCACGAGCTAGTGAACCTCGCCATGGACCGCAGTCGGAGAGAAGAAGTAAGAAAACGCTTCGCCGACCTGCGAACAATCGAACACGAAGTGTACGGAAACAGTTATTAGAAAAGTAGGAACGCGGGGTCTGACCCCGCGTTCTTACTTTTGCTTCTAGCTCGTTGGATCACCGGAGAGGACTACTCGATGCATTGTCCGGGGTTCGTCGTAGTCGGGGCTGGCGTAGTGCTGGACTGCCCGGTTGTCCCAGATGGCGATGTCGCCGGGTTCCCAGGAGAAGCGGCACTGGACTTCGGGGTCGGAGAACTGATCGCACAGCGCTGGTAGCAGCGCTGCGCTTTCCCGCACCGTCAGTCCGTTGATGTGTTGGGTGAAGAGTCGGTTGACGAACAGGCATCGCTCGCCCGTGGCCGGGTGGATTCGCGCCACCGGATGCTTCACTGGCTCGTCGGGAATGTCGAGGCCGACGCCCCTTCCTGCTCGAGTGAGTGCGGCCCCGCCATAGTGGGTGGCAGTAAGACCGTCGATCATCGTCTGCATAGGTTGCGACAGGTTACGGTACGCCCACGAGGCGCTGGCGAAGAGCGTGTCGCCCCCGAGTTCGGGCAGGGTAATGGCTTGAAGCATGGAGCCCCTGGGTGGCTTCTCGAGCCAGGTGGCATCGGTGTGCCAGACCGAAACTCCGGTACCGCGCTTTCTCTGCGTGTTCTCGATGAGGTGCACCAGCGGATGCTCGTCGCTCACCGCAGGAGCAAAATGGAACAGCTCGGGCTCGCCAAAGATAGTGGCGGCGGCCACCTGCTCGGCAGGGGAGAGGTGCTGACCCCGGAAAAACAGGACGCCGTAGGTGTGCCAGGCCTCGATGATCTCGGTCTTCAGTGGGTCGGGGACGTCTCGCAGGTCGACACCCTCGACATAGGCGCCAACCGATGGGCTTGCGGGAGTGACCGAAAGATTCATGCTGGCCGAAGTTGAGCAGGAACTGAATGGTCCGTCAATAATCTTGTCCGGGCAGGCCGCGTTGTACAGTCGACTCCGTGGCCAAAAGAGGTAGACCCGCCGGTTCCGATAGCGCAGCGACCCGTCTGCGCATCATCGATGCGGCTCGCATCGAGTTCGCCAACAAGGGGTTTGGTGCCGCTGCGATCACCGCGATGGCATCGTCGGCCGATCTGGCGCCGAGCGCCATCTATCATTACTTCGGCGGTAAATCAGCCCTTTATGAAGCCGTGTTCGAGGCCACGGTTGAAGGGATCTGGAGCGATATCGGCGGCGCTGCCCTTGGCCACGACACGCTGCGAGAGAGTATGGCCCAGATGCTTAAGGGAACCGACGGTCTCGTCGACGGCCGACCTCACTACAGCGACTTTCTTGCAATGGTGCCCATCGAGGCCCGACTTCGACCCGAGTTCTCTCACCTGATGGATCGTCGGTCGAAGTACCAGGACGAAACCTTTGGTGCGTTGGCCAAGCTCGGAATCGAAACTGGCGAAATTCAAGGCTTTACTCGCTCCGCCGCCACCGAAGTCCTTCGGTCCCTCGTTATGGGCTGGTTCTTCGAATCACATTTCCGCGGCGGCCCGATGCCCAAGAGCCGCAAAGCAGTCCTGGCGGCTGTCGAAGCGCTCGGTCGCAAGGCCTAATCGAAGAGGGCAACCAGGCCGAAAGGTTTAGTAGTAGGCGTCGCCGCCGTCGATGCTGATGGTTCCGCCACTGAAACCAGCGCCAGCATCTGACGCCAGGTGTACGGCGAATGCGGCGACCTCTTCGATGGTGACCGGCCGCTTCAGCGCAGTGTTGGCGCAGTAGTGTTCGATGAGTCCATCGACACCGTCCACCCCAAGCGCGCCACCAGCCCGTTCGTGCACCATGTCGGTGATGACCAAACCAGGGCAGATCGCGTTCACCGTCACGCCGTGGACGCCGACTTCACGGGCGGCAGCTTTCACGAAGCCGTTGATGCCGTGTTTGTTGGCGGTGTACCCGGCCACATTGGGCTTGCCGTGTTTTCCCTCGATCGACGAAATGGCGATTACCCGTCCCCAACCGCGAGGCACCATGTGCTTCAGCGCGGCTCGAGTACCCCAGAACGTGTGGTTGAGGTTGAGGTTGAGCTCGTAGTCCCACTCTTCGTCGGTCATCTCCATCACGGGCGCCGGGTCGTTCACGCCGCCAGCATTGAGGACCATGATGTCGAGTTGCCCGTAGCGTTCGATCGCAAAGTCGACGAGCCCTTCCACCACAGATTGTTCGGCTGCGCTGCCTGCATAAAAGGCCAGGTCGTCGCCGGCATCGATCTCGGCAAGCGCCGCAGCGCCCTTGTCTTCGCTTCGGCCGTTGATGACGACCTGCGCTCCCTCGGCCAGGTATGCCTGCGCAATGCCTCGTCCGATGCTGCGAGTTGCGCCCGTGATCGCTGCAACCTTTCCTTCAAGGTGTCCCTCTCGTCGTCCGGTCATGGTGGTCATCCGTTCTGATGGTCTTTGATGGCGTCGAGGCTTCGCCGGGCAATAACGCTGGCGAGCTCTCGGACGCGGGGTTCGTTGGGGTCGCTGATTACGGGTAGGGCGCACGAGATGGTGAGGCTGTAGGAGAAGGTTTCGGCATACCCGGCCCGCACTTCGGCGGCGGTCAGCGTAAGGCCTTGCTGCTCGAGAGCGTTTCGGTAGTGGTCGAATAGCTCATCTTCGTGTGCTCGGCGATTTTCGACCGAAAGCGATTGGGCAAAGAAGTACGCCACGTCGAAGGCCGGTGGACCCACACCAACGCCTTGCCAATCCACAAGGGTGACACTGCCGCCGGTGGGCGAGAAGAGAAGGTTGTCGGCTCGAAGATCGCTGTGCACGAGCGTGGATGGCTGAGCGGCGATGATGTCGAGCATGTGCGGCAGATGGTCGGGGTGGGCCTTGAAGACTCGGAGATCGTCGTCATCGAGCTCATCGCCCAACATGTCGATGAGCAGCGGAAGGCCCGTCCGCGACAACGTGACGAGGTTGTGCACCCGGTGCTCGCCATTGGTGGCAGGAAGCCAGGACTTCTCGGCCAGTTGCGGATCCTTCCACCAGCGGGCGTGAAGATTCGCCGCCTGATCGAGCACACTCCGCGCCTGGTCGATGGTGACTCCGGCAACCTGATCGACGGACTCATCGACGTCGATGGCTTCCTGAAGAAGGAGGAAGTGCGTGGTGTCGGGGTCGAACCATGCTCCGTAAAACTTCGGAGCGCTGACCGGCGTGTCGCTGAGCAGTTCCACGTAGCAGCGCAGTTCTCGTTCGGTGCTGCGACTTCGCTTGGCCGATGCCAGAGCGCCTTCTCGGAGTGCTGCGAACTTGGCGACGAATGGCGACGGGCCTTTGCTTCCGTGCGTGTACGTGGGTGTGATGAGGAAGATCTCGCCCAGCATTCCTCGCTCGGCCCCGATGCGCGCCGAGGTGAAGGCGTCGACAGGCTCGCCTAGTGCGTCGGAAAGGAAGCCCGAGGTGAGGTCTTCGATGCGGATTGGAAAGGGTTTGGATTGAAGCACGTACATCGACACTACGGAAGTGTGGCGAACTCGGTCGCTTCGGCTTGCAGAAGGCGCTCGTACCATTGGCGAAGTTCGGTTCGGCGACTTCGGTCCATCGCCAGGTTCACCAGCTCGCCTGGGTCTTCCTGCAGGTCGTAGAACTCGTGTTCCTGATCGTCGAACGATGCGTCGACGTCGAATTTCTTGGCGTGGGCGATGGGTGTTCCACGGGTGGTGCTCGATCCGCCGATGCCGTAGTAGCGGCAGTACTTGAACCGTCCGTCGAAGATGCCTCGGCTGGCGTAGCGGGTGTTGATGAGCCCGTCGTACCACGCCCAGTCCTGCGCGAAGAGCACGTGATCGCGCCCGGGTATGGTGGGATCGCTCCAGAGCGAAAGCATCGACTGGCCGGGTAGCGATGCCTTGCTGGCGTCGATGCCGCCAAGCTCGCAGATGGTTGCCGACAGGTCGACGGGGCTCATCATCGCGTCGGACTGTGTGCCCGGCGAGGTATGCCCGGGAGCCACCACGTAGAGCGGAATTTTCATGGTCTCTTCGTAGTTCCACGGCCCCTTCGTGCGAAGGCCGTGTGATCCGGTCTGGTCGCCGTGGTCGGCAGTGAAGATGACGACCGTGTCATCCCAGGCGTCGTTGCGGTCGAGCGCATCGAGGATGAGGGCCAGGCTGTCGTCGCTCATCTGATGGAGCTTGAGGTAGTAGTCGAGCAGGCGGATCCAATGCTTGTGGTCGTCAGGCGCGATGACGCCATTACTGCGACCCATCTCGTGCATGAACAGCCGATGCACGTCGGGCTTGGTGTGCAGGTCGTCGTGGAAGTTGTCGGGAAGTTTGGTGAACCACTCTTCGTAGGGCAGGTCGAATGCGGGGAGCGGATCGTCTCGCCCCCAGTCGGCGTTGGCGTATCGGGCTTTCAGCTGGTCGACCCGTTCGCGGTTCTGATCCTGATACCAAGGCTGGTCCATCGGGAACCACATGATGTCGTGCGGGTTTACTAGCCCTACCGAAAGGAACCACGGTTGGGCGTCGTCGGCCCGATCGTCGATCCACTGAGCGGCCGACCGAGCGATTGGCTCATCGAACTCGGTGCCGCTGCCCGCTTGACCCCAGAACGCTTTGTCGTTGCCTTCCCAATCGCTGAATCCGTAGGCGTCCATGTCGGGGAAGGCGGTTGGGGCTAGGTGCCATTTGCCCTTGTAACCGGTGTAGTAGCCCTGCTCACGAAACAACTTGCCGAGGGTTTGGGCATCGGTCGAGAGCTCGCCGTTGGCGGGCATGATGCAGTTCTCGTTGACGCCGTGAACCGGCAGGTACTGGCCGGTGAACAGGGTGCCCCGCGATGGCGAACACGGTGACGTGTGGGTGTAGTAGCGGGTGAACTCGAGGCCGTTGTCGAGAAGTCGTTGCCGGGCGGGGAGCACACAGCCGGGCGGAAGCCAGTCGCGCTGTCGTTCCTGGTCGGAAACGATAAGAAGAATGTTCGGCGCGTTCATTTAATTGAAGTTAGCAGTAGGGTCGGCGACGAGCGAGACCCTAGGGTCGAACCAACCGCACGTACCGAACATCACGAGAGAAGCAGCGCCAATGCCCACCGCACCAGAACTGTTCACTATGGCCGATCGAGTTGCCGTCATCACCGGCGGCGGGCGCGGCATCGGCCAAGGCATCGCAACCGCGTTTGCCGAGGCCGGAGCAGCGGTTGTGGTTGCAGCGCGCCGAACCGCAGAGATCGAGACTGTGGCTGCCTCAATCCGAGATGCTGGCGGCCGGGCCATTGCCGCGACCACCGATGTCACCGACGACGATGCCGTCGAGGCGCTGGCTCAGGCCGCGGTCGATGAGTTCGGCAAGCTCACTGATTGGGTCAACAACGCTGGTGGTTCGCCGCTGAAGGTTCCGGCGAAGGAGCTTCCACGCGCCGAGTGGGACCGAACACTGGCGCTCAATCTGACGGCGGTCTACGTGGGTTGTCTCACCGCCGAACGCCACATGGAGGATGGCGGGTCGATCATCAACATCACCTCGGGCGCCGGCAGCGGACCAGTGCCCGGAAGCGCTCACTATGGGGCATCGAAGGCCGGCACCAACTCGATTACCTGGACGCTTTCGGCCGAATTCGCTCCTCGGATCCGAGTGAATGCGGTTGCGCCGGGTGCTATCCCAACCGAGGTCATGCTGACGGCTGTTGGCCACACCGAAGATGAACTCGACGAAGTCCTCGAAAAATGGAACATTCCGCTCGGCCGTCTGGGAACCCCACAGGACATCGGCGCTGCGTGCCTGTACCTCGCCTCCGATGCTGCCAGCTGGGTAACCGGCGAAATCCTACGAGTAGGCGGCGGCGCCAAGCCACGATAAGAGGCAAGGGTGCCATGTGCGGTGCCCGATGCCGAAGGCGAAGCGACGCAAGAGAGCAAGAATGTCACACCTCTTCCATAGGGTCTTGGTTATCGCTCCCTAGACTCAGTGGGCGAGGAAAGGTTGTGTGCCGCTGTGGCTGAACGAAAATCAACTTCAACTCAGGCCTTTGGGGTCGGAAAGCGCGAAAGTCACGATGCGTC